>CAMNQN010000011.1 GCA_946549155.1 uncultured Lachnospiraceae bacterium
GGCACCGGGGCGGTTCGCTGGGAAATACTGATGCTTTCCCGGCCCCGTCTTTTCCTGCGTCCTTCTAATTAACAAAACCCAAATATATCACACGCAGCAGCCTTCTCGGAGACGTTTTTTTCTCTGACGGTGAGAAATTCTGTTCAAAATGGAAAATCTATGGTACAATGGGTTCTGCCGGGAAACACGGGTGTCCCGGCATTTTGTGTTGCAGATAGAACAGAAGAGGAGAAGTTACATTTATTTGAGCAGGAAAGGAAAACGTGTATTTAAACGGCGCGCTTCCCGGGGACGGCGCGGCGGCAGGCGTTTAGGGCGGGGAAGGAAAGGGCTTCGCCGGATGCTTTACGTGCTGACGGCGGCCTTTCTGGTGTTTTTTGCGGGGCGCTATCTGACGCCTGGAAGCTGGGAACTGCCCTGGTGGGTGACGGCAAAGCTGCCGCAGCAGCTGGATATTTGGGGCTGGCAGGTGCCGGACAATATTCTGGCCGGGCTGCGGGGAACGGATGAGTTTTTGCGGCGTCAGGCGGATGGCCTTCGGAGGGGATGGCAGAGCTTCACCGGGCAGGGACTGGAAATTGCGGGAGTAAAATTCTGGAAAAATACAGGGGGCGGCGGGAGTATGCCCCTGCCGGAGGCGGGGCAGCTGACGGTAGATTTCCTGGATGTGGGACAGGGGGACTGTGCTTTGATCCAGGTTGACGGGCATGCCATGCTGTTTGACTGCGGGCCGGACGATACGGGGACTTATGTACAGAATTATTTGCAGAAGCAGGGTATCGACACATTGGATTATGTGATTGGTTCCCATCCCGATGAGGATCATATCGGCGGGATGGATGTGGTGGTCAGCAAATTTGACTGCGGAACCATTCTGATGCCGGAGACGGAAAAGGACGGCAAATCCGCACGGGATGCGGAGCTGGCGATGAACTACCGGGGATATCAGGCTGTGGCACCTTGGCCGGGACAGGTGTACGAGCTGGGGGATGCCTTCTTTACGGTGCTGGGGCCTGTTTCCTATTATGAGAACGATACGAATAATAATTCAATTGCTGTCCGGCTGGTTTATGGCTCTGTCAGCTTTCTTTTCACCGGGGATGCGGAGAAAGAGGAGGAGGCCGATCTGGCGGCGGAAGGTCTGGAATTGAAATCAGATGTGTATCAGGTTGGGCATCACGGCAGCAGCACGGCATCGTCCTGGGAATTTTTGAGAGAGGTGTCCCCGGCTTATGCGGTGATTAGCTGCGGTGCAGAAAACAGATACGGGCATCCCCACGAGGAGGTGCTGGAGCGGCTGGCTGCCGTGGGCAGTGCCGTATACAGGACGGACCGGCAGGGTACGGTGCGGGCTGTCTCGGACGGCGAGAGCATCAGATGGAGTACAGAGCGCTGAGCATGAAGGGGAAAATAGGTCCCAAACAAAACTACAAACGCGGGCCGCGGCCCGTCAAAGGAGGAGCATTATGTCAATTGAACGAGTACGCAACTATTTTAAGCAGTGGAATATGGAGGACCGGATTCTGGAGTTTGAAGTGTCCAGTGCCACCGTGGAGCTGGCTGCGCTGGCGGTGGGCTGTGAGCCGGCCAGGATTGCCAAGACGCTTTCTTTTAAGGTGGGAGATCATGCGGTTTTGATTGTGGCAGCCGGGGATGCGAAGGTGAACAATCCCGGCTACAAGGCACAGTTCCATACCAAGGCGGTGATGCTGAAGCCGGAGGAGGTAACGGAGCTGGTGGGCCATGCCATCGGCGGCGTCTGTCCCTTTGCGGTAAATCCCGGTGTGGAGGTTTATCTTGACGAGTCGCTGAGACGGTTCCATACCGTTTACCCCGCCGCGGGCAGCTCCAACAGTGCCATTGAGCTGAGCCTGGAGGAGCTGGAAAAGCTTTCTGAAAGCAAAGGCTGGATTGATGTGTGCAAGGGCTGGAGGCCGGAGACGGACGCGTAGGCTGGGGAGAATGGCCTGTTTTTCCTGGATGAGCCGGAGAACAGCTTATCGCCGAAACGACAGATGGAATTAGTGGGTTTTATTGAGGATTCCGCTCGCTTTTTTGGATGCCAGTTCCTTATTGCTACGCATTCGCCCTTTGTGCTGGCCATAAAGCAGGCGAAAATTTACGACCTGGATGAAGATCCGGTGGATGTGAAGCGGTGGACGGAGCTGGAAAATGTGAGGGTGTATTATGATTTCTTCACGGACCACGGGGATGAGTTTTGATGGATGACTGGAGCAGGTATTCAGGTTTTCTTAAGTTTTCGGAAGAGAGTTGTATTTTCAGATATTTTATAGTAAGATGTGGATAATTCAGAGAGGATGTATAAGCGTGATTCGCCGGGGCTGGAAAGGAGCGCCGGGGATACTTTAAGGGAAAGGAGTGTATGCTATGGATGTGGAGGCGATTGTATGGCTGGGGCTTCTGGTCTTTTTTCTGGCGGTGGAGCTGGCGACGCTGGGACTTACCACGATATGGTTTGCGGGCGGCGCGCTGGCGGCATTTTTCATTTCGCTGGCCGGAGGCAGCCGGATGACACAGATTCTGGTGTTTATTGCAGTGGCAGTCGTTTTGCTGATTTTTACCCGGCCCTTTGCGGTGAAGTATATTAACCGTGACCGGATAAAGACCAACGCGGACAGCCTGATCGGGCAGATTGCGGTGGTGACGGAGGTTATCGACAATCTGGCAGGCCAGGGCCAGGCTCGGATAAAAGGGCAGATGTGGACAGCCAGGGCTACGGAGGAGGGCTGCAGGATCCCTGCAGGCACCCGGGTGGTCGTGAGGGAGATCAGCGGAGTGAAACTGATGGTGGAGCCGGAGGAGGCAGAAAGCTTCGTGCCGGACAAGTAAACGCACCCTGCCGCAGGCAGGAGAAGGAGGCAGTATGGGATTTGATATGTTTGAGTTAACAGGGCCGGTTTTGCTGGTGATTCTGGCGATAATTGTGATTTGCATTTTGATTTCCTGCATTAAGGTAGTTCCCCAGGCTCAGGCCCTGGTGGTGGAGCGGCTGGGCGGCTATCAGGGAACCTGGGGTGTGGGCGTGCATTTTAAGATGCCGATTATTGACCGGGTGGCGAAGCGGGTTATGCTAAAGGAGCAGGTGGTGGATTTTGCCCCCCAGCCTGTGATTACCAAGGATAATGTTACGATGCAGATTGATACGGTGGTATTTTTCCAGATCACGGATCCGAAGCTGTTTGCCTACGGAGTGGAAAATCCTATCATGGCCATTGAGAATCTGACGGCCACCACGCTGCGGAATATCATCGGAGATATGGAGCTGGATCAGACGCTGACTTCCAGAGAAGTGATCAATACCAAGATGCGGGCCAGCCTGGATCAGGCCACAGACCCCTGGGGAATCAAGGTGAACCGGGTAGAACTGAAAAACATCCTTCCGCCGACGCAGATTGTGGATGCCATGGAAAAGCAGATGAAGGCGGAGCGTGAGCGAAGAGAAGTGATTCTGATTGCGGAGGGCGAAAAGAAATCCGCCATCCTCCGGGCTGAGGGGAAAAAGGAGTCCGCGATTCTGGATGCGGAAGCGGAAAAGACGGCGGCTATCCTTCGGGCAGAAGCACAGAAGGAGAGAATGATCAAAGAGGCCGAGGGCCAGGCGGAAGCGATCCGGAAGGTGCAGGAGGCTAATGCGGAGGGAATCCGGCTGATCAGGGAGGCCGGTGCGGATCAGGCGGTGCTGACGCTGAAGAGCTTTGAAGCGCTGACGAAGGTGGCGGATGGACAGGCCACAAAGATCATTATTCCTTCCGAACTGCAGAATGTAGCGGGACTGGTAAAATCCATTGCAGAGGTTGCGAAGGACGCGTAAGAATATTTATTCAGAGGAGAGAGAGCAGCATGAATTTAAAGGGACGGAATTTTTTGACATTAAAGGATTTTACCCCGGAGGAGATCACGTACCTGCTGGATCTGGCGGCACAGCTGAAGGCGGACCGCAGGAACGGAAAGCGGGAGCACCGTCATGCCGGGAAAAATATTGCGTTGATTTTTGAAAAGACCAGCACCAGGACCCGGTGCTCCTTTGAGGTGGCGGCCTATGATATGGGAATGCACGTAACCTATCTGGATCCCTCCGGCTCCCAGATCGGAAAGAAGGAGAGTATCCGGGATACGGCCCGGGTGCTGGGAAGGATGTATGACGGTATTGAGTACCGGGGCTTTGAACAGTCCATTGTGGAGGAACTGGCGAAATATGCCGGTGTCCCTGTATGGAACGGCCTGACCAACGAGTACCATCCCACCCAGATGCTGGCGGATATGCTGACGATCCGGGAGCATCTGGGAGAACTGAAGGGAAAAAAGCTGACCTATATGGGGGACGCCCGCTATAATATGGGTAATTCTCTGATGATTGCCTGTGCGAAGCTGGGGCTGCATTTTACGGCCTGCACCGCGAAGGAATTTTTCCCCGATGAAGCGCTGGTGAAGGAGTGCCGGGAGTATGCGGCGGCCAGCGGAGCCACCATTACCCTCACGGAGGATGTGGAGGCCGGTACGAAGGGGGCGGACGTGATTTATACGGATGTCTGGGTGTCCATGGGTGAGCCGGATCAGGTGTGGGCGGAGCGCATCAGGGCACTGCTTCCCTACCAGGTGACGAAAAGGGTGATGGAGAATGCCGGAGAACAGGCCATCTTCATGCACTGTCTGCCGGCGTTCCACGATCTGGATACGAAGATCGGACGGGAGATTCAGGAAAAATTTGGTCTGGATGCCATGGAGGTTACCGATGAGGTATTTGAATCCTCCCAGTCTGTAGTGTTTGACGAGGCGGAAAACCGGATGCACACGATCAAAGCGGTGATGGATGCCACCCTGTAGGCGGCCACACGATCAGGACAGGGCGGTGCGAATAAAACCCGGCAGAAGGAAGCGGAGCAGGCCGGGGCAGAAAACGAAGACCGAGGCAGGTTTGGGAACGGAGGCGGAGCGGATGCGAAGCTGGGAAAAAGACAGAAAGCAGGGACTGCAAAAGAGAAAGCGCAAAAGTGCGAAAACGCCGGAGAAGTTTGCGAAGCTGCATGAGCAGGAGAAAAACCTGGCGGTGCTGGAGGATATGAGCGTCATCAGTGCGCTGCTGATTATTGCACTGGCGTTGGTTTATGTTATTGACATCGCCCGTTACCAGTGGGTGATGGCGGTTATCCTGCTTCTGGGGCTTTTCCTGAATCTGACGCTGCTCTTAAGAAGCTTCCTGCAGAAAAAATGGATTTTCTGCGGAATGGTGTTTCTGCTGATGCTGGGGTATCTTGCGTCGCTGGTCTGTCTGCTGATTTTATAGCATGAATGCTGTAAAGATTTGGGATAATGCAGGAATGGCTTCTATGGAGATGAGAAAGGCAATATGACAAAAAGTGAAATTTTAACGGCGCTGCGGGAGAGCGGCGGCTATGTTTCCGGACAGGAACTGTGTGAGAAGCTGCAGGTATCCCGTACCGCCGTGTGGAAAAAGATGAAACAGCTGCAGGAAGAGGGATATGAGATAGAGGCGGTGCCGAATCGGGGGTACCGTATCGTTGCCTGCCCTGATATTATTGCGGCGGAGGAGGTGGAGAGCCGGCTGTGCACAAGGCGGATGGGGCATCCGGTGGTGTATTATGAGGAGGTGACCTCCACCAATCAGGTATTAAAAAAGCTGGCGGAGGAAGGCGCTCCGGAGGGCACGCTGGTGACCGCTGATGCCCAGAACCAGGGAAAGGGCCGGGCAGGCCGGGTGTGGATGATTCAGCCGGGGGCCAACATTGCCATGTCCCTACTGCTTCGCCCTCAGATTTCCCCGGCCCGGATTTCCATGGTAACGCTGGTGATGGGGCTTGCGGTGACCTGCGCCTGCCGGGAGCTGTACGGAGTTGACGCAGGGATTAAATGGCCGAATGACGTGGTGATAAACGGAAAGAAAATTTGCGGTATCCTCACGGAGATGAGCATGGAGCTGATGGCGGTGAACTATGTGGTGATCGGCACAGGAATCAATGTGAATGAGACGGAGTTTCCGGAGGAAATCCGGGACAAAGCCACATCCCTGCAGCTGGAGATGGGAAGAAAGCTTGGCAGAGCGGAATTGATGGCCTGCTGTATGAAATATTTTGAAGAATTTTACGATCAGTTTCTTTCAACCGGTGATCTCTCCCTTTTGCAGGAGCAGTACAACGGGCTGCTGCTGAACCGGAACCGGGGCGTGCGGGTGCTGGAGCCGGGCAGGGAATATTCCGGCGTGGCGCTGGGAATCAATAAGGACGGCCAGCTGTTGGTGGAAAAAGAGGACGGAAGCCAGACGGCGGTGTATGCAGGGGAAGTGTCAGTAAGAGGAGTGTATGGATATGTCTGAAAATACAGTGCTGTGCGCATCCAGCGCCTACGAGGAAAAATATTATTTAAATCCCAGCTTTTCCAGGCTGCCGGAGGACATACAGAAGGAACTGAAGATCATCAGCGTCCTGTTTACCGAGGAGATCGGAGGAATTTTCATTATGGAATTTGACCCGGAGGGAAATCTGCGGTTTAAGACGGAGGCGAAGGACTCCGACTATTCTTACGATGAGATTGGCGCAGCCCTGATGGTGAAGGAGATTCAGAAGAACCGTCAGGAGCTGCTGCGTTCCCTGGAACTGTTCTGCAAGGTGGTGATTCTGGGTCAGCCTTTGGAGGAAGCATAGAAATGCTTAAGATCGGAAACATAACATTGGAAAGCAACATAATACTGGCGCCCATGGCAGGAGTAACGGACCTGCCATTTCGTTTGCTCTGCAGAGAACAAGGGGCGGGCCTGCTGTGCATGGAGATGGTCAGCGCAAAGGCGATTACCTATCACAATAAAAATACGGAGGCACTGCTTACCATTGCGCCGGGGGAAAACCCGGTATCTCTGCAGTTATTTGGCGCAGACCCGGACATTATCAGTCAGGCTGCCGCATATATAGAGGAGAGGCCCTTTGATATTCTGGATATCAATATGGGCTGTCCCGTACCCAAGGTGGCGGGCAACGGCGAGGGGGCTGCGCTGATGAAAAGCCCGAAGCTGGTGGAGGAGATTGTGACCAGGACGGTGCGGGCCATCCATAAGCCTGTGACCGTGAAGATCCGCAAGGGTTTTGACCCGCAGCATATCAATGCGGTGGAGATCGCAAAAATTGCGGAGGCCTCCGGAGCGGCTGCGGTGGCGGTGCACGGGCGAACCAGGGAGCAGTATTACTCCGGGCAGGCAGACTGGGACATTATCCGCCAGGTGAAAGAGGCGGTGTCCATTCCCGTGATCGGAAACGGGGATGTGGATTCGCCGGAAAAGGCCAGGGCCATGCTGGAGGAGACCGGCTGCGACGGTGTGATGGTGGGGCGGGCCGCCCGGGGAAATCCCTGGATATTCGGCCGCATCCGCAGTTTTTTGGAGACCGGAGAGGATCCGGGAAAGCCCGCCGGGGCACAGGTCCGGGAGATGATGCTGCGCCATGCGAATATGCAGATGAAGTACAAAGGCGAATATACCGGGATGCGGGAGATGCGCAAGCACATTGCCTGGTACACGGCGGGGTTTCCCCATTCCGCAAAACTGCGGGCAAAAAGCAATGAGCTGGAAACACTGGAACAGCTGGAAGAGCTCTTGACAAAGATGGCGCTTTAGGCTATAATACCTTGGCTGTAAAGGAATAAAACAGGGTTTTTGGGGGATAACCGGAGAAGATAGAGACCGGAAAAGCAAATGTCGGTAAAATGGAGAAAAGGAAAGGTGTAGGAGATGGAAGCAAAGAAAAACTTACTTACTTATGAGGGCTTGAAGGCTCTGGAGGACGAGCTGCATGACCTCAAGGTCGTGAGACGAAAAGAAGTGGCCGGGAAGATCAAGGAGGCCAGAGAGCAGGGCGACCTGTCGGAAAACGCAGAGTACGATGCGGCCAAGGACGAGCAGAGAGATATCGAAGCCCGGATTGAGGAGATCGAGAAAATTTTGAAAAACGCGGAAGTTGTGGTGGAGGACGAGGTTGACGTAAACAAGATCAACGTGGGCTGCACCATTTCTGTTTTGGATATGGAATATGAGGAGGAGATGGAGTTTAAGATCGTCGGCTCCTCCGAAGCGAACAGTCTGAAGGGAAAGATTTCCAACGAATCGCCGGTGGGCAAGGCGCTGATGGGCAAGAGCGTCGGCGACGTGGTTACTGTGGAAACCCAGGCCGGCATGTTCCAGTACAAGATTCTGACGATTGAGCGCTCTCAGTAAATGTCAGGAAACAGCATTCAGAATGCACAGGGAATACCTTATGTATTAGTATTTAAAAAGAAAGGCAGATGAAGAACGTGGGAGAACAGAAGAACGCACAGGCGCAGGACACCAAGCAGCTTCTGAAGATCCGCCGCGAAAAGCTGGCGGAGCTGCAGGCAAACGGCAGAGATCCGTTTGTGATCACAAAGTATGATGTAACCCATCACAGCCAGGAAGTGAAGGATCACTTTGAGGAGCTGGAGGGTAAAACCGTATCTCTGGCAGGACGTGTTATGTCGAAACGCGTCATGGGAAAAGCTTCCTTCTGCAATATCCAGGACCTGCAGGGCAACATTCAGTCCTACGTGGCCCGGGACAGCATCGGGGAGGAAGAATACAAAGCATTCAAGAAAATGGATATCGGTGATCTGGTGGGGTTAAAGGGCGAAGTGTTCAAGACCAAGACCGGTGAGATTTCCATTCATGCGGCGGAAGTGATGCTGCTCTCCAAGAGCCTTCAGATTCTGCCGGAAAAATTCCATGGCCTGACCAACACGGATATCCGCTACCGTCAGAGATATGTGGACCTGATTATGAATCCGGAGGTGAAGGATACCTTCATCAAGCGCTCCAAAATCATTGCGGCTATCCGGAAATATCTGGAGGGCCAAGGCTTCATGGAGGTGGAAACCCCCATGCTGGTATCCAATGCCGGCGGTGCGGCGGCCCGCCCCTTTGAGACCCATTTCAATGCCCTGAATGAGGACCTGAAGCTGCGGATTTCCCTGGAACTGTACCTGAAGCGCCTGATCGTAGGCGGGATGGAGCGGGTGTACGAGATTGGCCGTGTATTCCGGAACGAGGGGCTGGATACGAGACATAATCCGGAGTTCACGCTGATGGAGCTGTACCAGGCCTACACAGATTACAACGGTATGATGGACCTGACCGAGAATCTGTACCGCTTTGTGGCCCAGGAGGTGCTGGGCACCACGAAGATCGTCTACAACGGCATCGAGATGGATCTGGGCAAGCCTTTCCAGCGCATCACCATGGTGGACGCTGTGAAAGAATATTCCGGCGTGGACTTTAACGGAATTCATACGCTGGAGGAAGCCAGAGCCGTGGCGAAGGAGCATCATGTGGAGTATGAGGAGCGTCATAGCAAGGGTGAGATTCTGAATCTTTTCTTCGAGGAATTTGTGGAGGAGCATCTGATCCAGCCCACTTTCCTGATGGATCATCCCATTGAGATTTCTCCTCTGACCAAGAAGAAGCCGGATAATCCCGAGTATGTGGAGCGTTTCGAATTCTTCATGAACGGCTGGGAGATGGCGAACGCTTACTCCGAGCTGAATGATCCCGTGGATCAGAGAGAGCGCTTCAAAGCGCAGGAGGAGCAGCTGGCCCAGGGCAATGAGGAGGCCAATACCACTGACGAGGACTTCCTGAATGCGCTGGAGATCGGAATGCCTCCTACAGGGGGCATTGGATTCGGAATTGACCGGATGTGTATGTTACTCACCAATTCACAAGCAATAAGAGATGTTTTGCTGTTCCCGACAATGAAGAGTTTATCGTAAAAAATCCAGTATTTATGCGGCTTCCGGGGTTTTCGGTTGACACATTGACACCAATCTGACACCAAACGGTGCAGAAAATTGTACAAGGAAAAAACAGAAGCGGTATAATAATCCAAATCAAGAGTATCAGCAGGTTAAGTTCAAAATCTGTTGGTACTCTTTTTTTTGTTTAATCAAAATGGTGTCAGGAGAGCAAATCATTTCCTTCTTTTCAAACAGTGTTATAATTGATTTGCAATGGAAGGGGGGATGGCATGGAAACTGAAAGAAAACAGGTTTGTCTGGAATGTGGTAAGCCTTTAAAATACTACGATAGTGTTCCAAGGATCGTGCGAACTAAGGCTAGGCAAACTCGACAGATAAAGGTACAACGTTTTCGTTGCCCTTACTGTGGTGAAATACATAGAGAGTTACCAGATTATATTTTTCCTTATAAGCAATATGAAGCTGAAATCATTCGTGGCGTATTAGAGGGATTTATTACATGCGAGACGATAGGATACGAGGATTACCCATGTGAAATGACTATGATTCGGTGGAAAACTTCGCAAGAATTGCAAGCGCTCTTATGAAAGGAGCGTGATAACATGAGTAGAAACATATTTACACTTTACTATGATGAACCTATGAGTATTTGTTTATTTAGGATTCTCCAAAAGAATAAAAGAGTCAAATGCCTTGATTGGGCGGACATCGAGAGGGATGGA
The DNA here is from genome assembly GCA_946549155.1 of uncultured Lachnospiraceae bacterium. Classification (GTDB taxonomy): domain Bacteria; phylum Bacillota; class Clostridia; order Lachnospirales; family Lachnospiraceae; genus Merdiplasma. Next base: position 10,512 of record CAMNQN010000011.1, read on the forward strand.
ACCAATGAATGTGTTGGGCGATTGTTCTTTATCGAAGGGCCTGGAATATTTGTGAATATGATGTGCAGATTATCTGGTAAAGTTATCTTAAACGGTATACCTACTTATGTCAGAACTAAAGATGATAAAATAATTAGAGAGGAGTCCTAACAAGGGCTCTTTCTTTTTGATCAATTCCCACCGAGGTTGTTTTTACTATTGATTATTTTTAACCTAGAATAGCCAGTGAAAGGAGGACAAGCATATGGGAACAACAATACGCCCGGAGTTATCGGAGAAAAATCCTTACTGGCTTGAAAAACATCGGTATTATGAACTAAAACATTTCTGCCTGCAATATCCAATCTGGAAGAAAGCATATTCATCACTAGACGGATTAGCTACCCGTCCATCAAATCTGTCGATATTTGTATCTGGCAATATCTTGGGTGATCCGACAGCTAGATGTGCAATTGCAAAGGTGTTTTATTCTGAACGACTGAATATGATTAAAGGAGTTGCCGAAGAAACTGATCCGACACTAGCTGATTATATTTTAAAAGCCGTAACGGAAGGTTGGTCATATGACGTTCTTAAAGCTAGATTAGGAATTCCATGTTGTAAAGATGTTTATTATGACTTGTACAGACGGTTTTTCTGGTTGTTGAGTAAGGAGCGGAAGTGATATGAAGATCGTGGATAAGGCTGTAAAGAAAGTGTATCGGTTCAATTGTCCAAATTGTCAGAGCAGACTTGAGGGGGAGAGTCAGGAGTTTGTGGACATCGGCGGTAAGGTAAATAAATTTTTCTGTCCAGTTTGTAGACAAGACCGTTACATAACATGGTCGGATTTGAGGAAACGAATTATTTACGAGGGACAAGAACCGCACAAATAACAGATCCTATTATGAAAGGAGCGTGATTTTAAAATGATCAAATCAATTTATGGACCTATAACAAATCCGAAAACAGGTGAATCAAAGGATATTATTGTGAATGCTATCGCTTCAAAAAATCTTAAAGACGTTTTGATAGGTGGCGGTATTGTACTGGTAGGTGTTGTTTACCTTACATTGTCCACATTCAAAAACGGTGCAAATGCATTTGAGGAAGCGGAGTATGAGACATTAAAAGAACTTAATCTGTTTACAAATTAGGTGTTACGAGCAATTTTAGAATCTGAAGAAGATTGAGCCGGCAACGGCTCTTTCTTTTTTATTCTAGATTAGAAACAGTACGGAGGTTACGGAAAAACATGTTATTTTGATATTTGAAAAATTGCCCGGGAGGAAATTCCTGAAAAATTTTTGAAAGGAGGAAAGAGAAATGCAAGCTATTATTTTCTTATCAATCGGAATTGTGGTTGGATGTATATTATCAAGGCTCATTCCGAAAAAGATTGTTGGTACGCTTCGGGTTGACCGATCGGACCCAGACAGTGGACCATATTTATTTCTGGAACTTACACATGGTGGCATGGAAACGATAAAAAAGAAGAAATATGTGCTGTTTGAAGTCAATCTGAAAAGCTATATTTCGCATGAATAACACACTCTTTTATGGAACCCGAAAATAAATTATTTGAAAGGAGAAACAAAATGGATGAAAATAGCATCAAAGAATTGTTAAGCGAGGAGATTGCTGAGGAGATTCAGGCTTTATCCACTTTGGAAGCAGGTAGCAAAGAAAAATCAACAGCGATTGATGATCTGACAAAGCTTTATAAGCTGAGAATCGAGGAAAGCAAGAGCGAATGGGAGGCTGACGAAAAGTATAATCGTCGTGTGATGGAAGATGAAGCCAATACACGGGATGACGAATTGAAGCAAACCCAGATTGCAGAACAAGTTAAGGATCGATATTTCAGACTTGGTATCGCAGCAGCGGAACTCATGATACCGTTGATGTTTTATGGTATCTGGATGAAGAAGGGATTTAAGTTTGAGGAGACTGGAACATATACTTCAACAACATTCAGAGGTTTATTTAACCGTTTTAGACCGACAAAAAAGTAAAAATCAGAAGTTCCAAAACGGGAGGCGTGCGTAATGCATTGCCTCTTCGTTTTTCTTCGTGAAAATTACAACTCCTTTTGTGAGAGAATAAAGCTTTATCTCTTGAACTGAGGTCACCGGTTTGTGTACAATATGTATATGAGCTGGACAGTAGAAAGGAGATATTTAGCTATGAGTATTTTTAACGAGGAGCAAATTAAAGCGATGTTCAGCAGAGAGTATATCTGTCGTGAATGCGGAAATTTAATGAAGTTCGAGGATGAGTGGGAAGACACGTTAGTTTGTCCCCACTGCGGTCATAGTGTGGAATTAGATAGATATGGCTGCGAAGATGAAGAAGAATATGAGAACTTATATCCGACACGAGAAGAGGTATTAGGGATTGCTGATGAGGACGAAAATGATCCGGAATAAGTTTGCGGATAGTTAGATGATTAGAACATAAGCTAAAGAGAGAGGGTCTTGGAGAAATCTAAGACTCTTTTCTTTTTGTGAGGAGAGATATATAATGCGGTACCATTACCAAAAGCCAGGAATTTATCTGTCAATGTATGGGCGGATTTATATTTGTGATCATCCGGTGTATAGCAGTTGCACTTTGTTTGAGGTTGGAGATAAAGGGCTGGCTGTTATACAGCAGCGATTTGATACCGATACAAAAAGTACATGGTGGAGTGAGGTAGATCCTTGGCTTACTGATGATTTATATTTGCATCCGAAGTTTAAGGAATACTTTGATAAGCGTGCCGGGGCGTGTACGGACGGTCTATATCCAACAGTTACAATCCGACAAATTATGTGGGCATTAAAAATGAAGCCGATTAAAAGAGAGCGATGGGAGACTGTCTTTGATAGAAGGGATATTTAGACGCAAGATTTACAACTCCTTTTATGGAAATATACGTTTCAATGAAAGGAGAATATTTATGAGTATAGCAGAAAGGCGTTTGAGCAACAAAATTCGCATGTTTGAAGACATGTTATTACGGAGCAAGAACAACTATGAGATTGAAACACTCAGAAATGAATTAGCAAAGATGCGTATGTCATTACAAAAAATGCGATATGCAAAGGAGTCCTAACACGGGCTCTTTTCTTTTTACGCTGAAATCGCATCGTCTATTATGGAACCTATTTGAATCGAAAGGAGAAAAGGAGTATGGACGAAGTGAGAATCGTATCTAAATTCACAAGAAGTGTGATTTCTAAACTGTTGAAAATGACGTTACACAAAAAACTTGGATATAACATTGATATTCGGCTAAATGAGGTAAATGCCACTGTCACAGATGGAAAGACACACGTTCACTTGGATGTAGATGCGGAACTTGATAAGGACGAGCTTATGAAAATTTTAAAGACTATTGGTTTGAATTAAGGATTGAGCCAGCAATGGCTCTTTCTTTTTCTGTTTCGCAAAATTTGCAAGTCCTATTATGGAGAAACAGTTAGCTCAGTTGGTAGAGCGCCACACTTCCGTGGAGGTCATCGGTTCGATTCCGATACTGGCTCTCTTTTATTTTTATGCAAATTCGAAAGGAGAAAAATTGAAATGGCATGAGTATCGAACAGTTTGAGTTGATTATGTGCGACATGTATCAGATGGATGTATGGATGCCCAACCCCATATTTGAGAAGCATAAATTCGCTCAAAGCAGTTATTCACAATGGGCGATTGACGAATTCAGAAACTATCTTATACGGTCACTCTATCCGAGAATGGAAGGAACGCTTGATGAATTTATTAGTATGGCGGAAGAATTCATCAGGAAAATGGACTATTTTTCTACAATCAATTCCGCAAACAGTAGGATGTTTTCAATAGCACGAGATACTGTCGCTGATATTCAAGATATGCTTCGGGCTATGAAATAAAACATGAATCGAAAGGAGAAAAGACATGAGCAAATTTTCAACGGGGTTACGACGATCATCCCCTACAATTTTAACTGCTTTAGGAATCGTCGGTGTTGTTGGTACGGCTGTGATGGCTGTGCGAGCAACACCTAAAGCATTGAAGCTTATTAAAGCCAAAAAGGATGAACTGGAAACAGATAAACTTACTCCTATGGAACTCGTACAGACGACTTGGCGATGTTATATTCCCTCAGCTTTGATAGGGGTCGGTACGATCACCTGTATTGTGGGTATAGGTGTAATGGATAAGCGCAATCAGGCAGCCTTGACGAGCGCATATACCATGCTTAATGAATCTTACAAGCAGTACCGCCAAGCCGCTAAAAAAGTTTACGGTGAAGACGCAGACAACAAAATTCATACTGAAATGGCTAAAGATGCGAAAGTCGCTTCAAGCGATTGGGGGTATCAGGTTTATAACATGGATATGGACCCCGCAAGCGAGCAATTACTTTTCTACGATCTTACATCAAAGAAGTATTTTACTACGACAATGGCTGCCGTTTTAAATGCTCAATATCATGTAAATCGAAATCTTTCACTAAGAGGGGATTGTTCTTTAAATGAATACTTATCATTTCTTGGTGTTGATGGAGTAGACAAAGGCGATGAAGTGGGATGGGACATAAGCTACATGGTTGAAGAACTGGAGTCCTATTGGTTGGATTTTGATAACTATAAAACGATTTTGGAAGATGGTTTGGAATGCATTATCATTGACACGATGGCACCTAACAAATTTGAATGATTCGCAAAATTCACAAACGCTATTATGAAAGGAGGCTATATGCTTTATGAACGGAAAAATTATCAAAGTCATTGGATTGATTGCAACTGTGGCCGGTGTAGGAGTGAATCTTGTAACCGACTGGGTAAATGAAAAAAAGATGGATGAGAAGATTGAGGAAAAGGTTAATGAAGCGCTTGCACTCAGAGACAAAGAATACGAAGAGGAGGAGTCCTAACACGGGCTCTTTCTCTTTATTTTTGAGGGCAAGCCTATGTATGACGAAGCGATTCAAAAAATTCTGAAATACGAGGAGGAATTTCTCTTTGAACCAGGACCGCACTGGCCAAAGAAAAGTATTCAAGAACATGCTTATGCCAGATGGGCTACTGAGGAAATTTTGTTGACTATTATGGACCATCCCTTTGTAGAACCGGACATGATTGTAGAGGAATTCATTATCAAGATGGAATACTTCTTACATATTTCGGGAAATACCACAGCAAATTCTATATTTACAATCGCTGAAAATACGGCCGAGGACATTCTCGGTCTTATTTTATAACCACAAAACTTTATATTTTCGAAAGGAGAAACAAAATGGAAAGCATCAAGGTTATCAGAAAGTACGAAAAAGAGGTACAAAACATTCAGGAAGGCGATCAGATTTTGATCTCACTTGCAGAGGTTGGTGAATTTACCGCGACGGCATACAAGGTTACGGATAAGGGAGTTTTGTTCATCTTTGACGAATACGTCGCGAGTCAGCCCATGAACAACAAGAACACCAATAAAGGCGGATTTGAGAAGTCTGACTTGAAGAAGTGGATGGATTCTGTTCTGTTTATGGCATTTCCGGATTGGCTGAGAGATCGGATTACGGATTTGTCTATTCCGACAGTTGGAGAGATGTTCGGTCATGAGGACGAATGGGATAATGATCATTTTGAACCGGATACAGATGAACAGCTTCCGTTGATGGGGAAACGCAAGAATAGAGTGGCTTATCTCAATAACGAATGGGAATGGGGCTGGCTAAGAAATGCGATGAAGAAGGAATATTCTTCGGCTCTCTTCGCCCGTGTCGGCGGCCGTGGCTATGCGGGCTGCTCCCTCGCTTCGGCCTCTCGCGGGGTTCGTCCAGAGTTCTGGTTGGTTAAGTAAAAATCTGGGGGCCTTGTGCCCCACAACAAAGAATATATTTTTTGAAAATCGAAAGGAGAAAATACCATGTTAGACATAATTAAAAAAGCTACTATTGCTAATACCGAGGAAGATACCATTCGGGTTGGAGATCAGATCCGAATTCCGATTGAGGGTTTCGGTACTTTTACTGCAACCGCAGAAGAAGTAACGGATAGTACGATCCTGTTCATCTTCGATGATATTGTTGAAAAAAGACCTATGAACGAAACAAACACTAACACTGGCGGATTTAAAGGTTCGCAGCTTTACAAGTGGTTGCAGGAGATTTTGTTACCGGCGTTTCCCAATTATCTGCGGGAACGAATTTCTGAACTCACGATTCCTACAGTCGGCCAAATTTCTGGTTGGAGCGATGCGTGGGACAAAGAACATTTCGAAAGTGATGGCGATCAGCAGCTTCAGTTGATGAAAGACCGAAAGCATCGCATTGCATCATTTGAGGGGGACTTTGCTTGGTATTGGTTGCAGAATGCTTCTAAGGCAGATTGGTCTTCGGCTTCCTTCGCCGGTGTCGGCAGCCATGGCAATGCGGGCTACCGCTGCGCTTCGGACTCTTACGGGGTTCGTCCAGCTTTTCTTTTGGTTAAAGAGAAATCTGGGGGCCGTGTGCCCCACAATAGCAGAGTGTCATATAAGAGATACTATGCTCATGGAAGACAGGATGAGATTTCAAAAGAATCGTTGATGCGTGAGATCAATGAAAAGGTGAACGAAATTGATATTCTGAAACAGGAGATTGAACGATTGGATAAAGAACATCAGTATGACGAAGGAGCCAGTGAGATAAAAGCTCTTATGGATAGTTTTATCCGCGCCGGATTCGCAGAGGGACAGGCATTTCATATGGTTATGAATATGCTGACAACCATGCTTGGAGGACTGCGATAATGAAGAAACCGAACATATCCAAAATTATCTCATCGGTTCGGACATCGGCATCGAAGCACAGTCCCGAAATCCTTACTGGTATTGGTATTGCCGGATTAGTTGTTACAACTGTAATGGCAGTACGGGCTACTCCAAAAGCTCTTATTCTTATTGAAGATAGAAAAAAAGAACTGAGGGAAGATACGCTTACCCCTGTTGAAACGGTAAAAGCAGTATGGATCTGTTATGTTCCTGCCGCACTTACTGGCATGGTATCCATTGCCTGCTTGATTGGAGCCAACTCCGTAAATCTTAGAAGAAATGCTGCTTTGGCTACTGCTTACACATTGTCCGAATCGGCACTGAAAGAATATCAGGAAAAGGTTGTTGAGACGATTGGAGAAAAAAAGGAGCAAGCTATTCAGGATGCCGTTGCAAAAGACCGGATTGAAAAGAATCCAGTATCGACGAACGAAGTTATTATCACGGAAAAGGGCGATACTCTTTGCCTTGATTATCCTTCCGGTCGATATTTCAAGTCCGACAGAGAGAAAATCAATAAAGCGGTAAATGAGCTTAACCGACGGATGCGTGATGAAATGTATATTTCTCTGAATGAGTTTTACTATGAGATTGGCCTGAGCGGAATCGGTATTGGAGAGGAACTTGGTTGGAATATAGATCAGGGATATATTGAACCGAGCTTCAGTTGCCAGTTGGCTGAGGACGGCACGCCTTGTTTGGTTATTAGCTATCTTGTAGGACCGAGATACGATTTTCGTAATGGTTAATGCTTCGCAAAAATTACAAGGACTTTAATGGAAGAACTACACTTTTTCAATTATGAAAGGAGAAACAAAATGGAAAACAACAACGAAATCATGAACGAAGAGGTTATCGAGACGACGGAGGAAATCGTAAGGGCGAGTTCTGGAAACGGCTTTAGAAAGGTAGCTGGTATCGGTTTAGCGATGATTGCGGGCGGTTTAGTCTGCAAGTTTGTCGTAGAGCCGGGAGTAGCACGTTTCAAAGCATGGAAAAAGATGCGCCAGATGATTCCACAGACCGACAACTTCGAAAACGATTTTAAGGAAGACATTGTTGAGGATTCGGAAGAATAATTGACAGAAAACGGTGTTCGGACGAGGGAAGGTACCTGTAACAAGGTGCTTTCCCTTTTTCTTTTTGTCGGGAGGAATATTATGAACCAGTATGCATATGACGGACCGGTTATGGAATTTGATACCTGCGTAGCTGACCGATGGAAAGGGTCCACGTACGCTGTGTCCGAAAATAAGGCGAGAAGTAATCTCGCTTATCAATTTAAGAAAAAGAACAACAGAGTTCCGGGTACAAGAATCACGCTTCCTGGAAAAATTGTTGTAGTCAATGAAAGGAGGACGTGAAATGGAGAATTACGAACCTAATTCTCACAAATCGAAGGAAGAACGAAAGGAAGCGTTGCCGGAGAAAAAAGTAGAGAAGATTGTCAACGGTTCCGTTAAATCGAAGAAAAAGAACGGAGTTCAAAAGATTGCCAGCGTGTTTGTTCCAGAAGATGTGGAGAATGTAAAAACCTATATTATAGAGGACATTGTTGTGCCCGCAGTAAAAGATATTATTTTGGATGCGGTCAGGGTGTTTCTCGGAATTGATAAAAGATCAGGTAAAGGTTCAGCTGCATCTAAAGTGGCTTATCGAAGTTGTTATGATAAGGATCGTCAGAAAAATAGCGTAGCGCGAACCAGAGTCGGTTACGACTATGATGATATTATTCTTGATAATCGAGGAGAGGCGGAGGAAGTTCTTACAAGAATGGACGAATTGATTGATGAATACGGTCTTGTCAGCGTTGCCGATTTATACGACCTTGTTGGGGTTACTGGAAATTACACTGACAATAAATATGGTTGGACCGATATTCGAAGCGCTTCTGTAGTTCGTGTAAGAGACGGGTATATGATTAAACTTCCGAAAGCCTTACCGATTAACTAAGGTGAATGATATGAATGGATATTTTACATCTTATGGCTATATGGGATTCATAGATGCCCGTTGGATGTTATTTGCGACTGAAACCGAGTATTATGAGTATCTCGCCGAACAAAATGGAGGGTAACAAACGTGTATGAATCAAAAGATAAATTAGTATCCCATCCGGCGCATTATCAGTCGGAAACCGGTTTGGAAGTTATTGATGTGATTGAAGCGTTTACGTTTGATCTGAAAGGTATCGAAGCGACTGATACCGGAAACATTATTAAGTATGCTTGCCGTTGGAAGAATAAAAACGGTATTCAGGATTTAGAAAAGATTATGTGGTACACACAGCATCTGATTGATCATTTAAGAAAACTCGAAAAGGAGAATGACTAACTATGAAAAAAGAAGAAATTATGAAGACTGTGAGTGGCACCTTTACTAAGGTGAGCTTCCAGATGAAAAAACACAGCCCGGAAATTCTTATTGTAGCTGGCGTTATTGGTACCGTGACAAGCGCAGTCATTGCTTGTAAGGCTACTACCAAAGTTGGAAAGATTGTTGAAGAAACCAAGAGCGATGTAGAGGAAATTCACAATGCAGTCGAGAAGGGTGTAACCAATGCCGGTGAAAAATATACCGCGGATGATTCTAAAAAGGATCTGACAATTGTATATGCTCAAACTGGTGTTAAGCTCGTAAAGCTCTATGCGCCATCTGTCATGCTTGGGGCTCTTTCCCTTACAAGCATTGTAGCATCCAACAATATTCTTCGTAAGAGGAACGTAGCACTTGCAGCGGCCTATGCGACGGTCGATAAAGGATTTAAGGATTATCGCAGTCGTGTCATTGAACGTTTTGGCGCAGAAGTTGATCGTGAGCTGAAAAACAACGTCAAAGCAAAGAAGGTTGATGTAATTGAAAAAGACCCAGAGACCGGAAAAGACAAGAAGGTCAAGAAACAGCAGTTTGTAGTGAGTCCGTCTGATATCAGCGGATACGCACGTTTCTTTGAACAGTACACAATGGACGAGGAAGGTAATACCATTTTGAACCGTAACTGGGAGAGCAATAATGAGTATAATCTTATGTTCCTCAAGGCGCAGGAACGATATGCCAATGATTTGTTGAAATCCAAGAAACGCTTGTTTCTGAATGAAGTGTATGAAATGCTCGGACTTCCGCCTACAAAGGCTGGACAGATCGTTGGTTGGGTATATGATCCGGAGAATCCCTCTGGCGATAACTATGTGGATTTTGGACTGTATGCAGACAATCTTACATATTCCGATTTTGTCAATGGACATGAACCGGCAATTCTTTTGGATTTCAATGTTGACGGTAATATCTGGGATAAGATGCCTGCGTAAGAACAAAGAAATAAGGCTGCCCTTTGATTTTTAAGTCTTAGGGTAGCTTTATATTTAGGAGGATTTCAATGTACAAATTATTGCGAATGTTAATCTTCCTCGCTCTTTGTGTCTATATTCTATTTTCAGTCTGCGTTGTTGGTAGTGCAGATGGGAAAGAAGATAAACAAGCAACTGTAAAATCTGAAATTGTGGAACCTATTACGATTGTTTCATATACACCGGAGGAATCAGCGCCGACAGTTGTGGTTAAAGAGTCAGAGAAGGAAGAATCTACAGTGCCTGAAGAAGACATAGAACTGATTGCTTTGGTCACTATGGCAGAGGCGGAAGGAGAATGTGAAGAAGGAAAACGGCTGGTAATTGATACGATTCTCAATCGTGTAGATTCAGAACATTTCCCAGATACGGTACATGATGTAATCTATCAGCCGAATCAGTTTTCTTCTATGTGGAACGGCAGAGTGGATCGTTGCGAAGTAAGAGAGGATATTTGCCAGCTGGTACGTGAAGAGCTTATATCAAGAATGAATTATGAGGTAATGTTTTTTACAGCCGGTGAATATAGCGTATACGGAGTTCCTATGTTTCAGGTCGAACATCATTATTTTTCAAGTTACGATTGAAAGGAGTTGTCATTATGAATAGCATTTTAGCATTTGTATCTTATACATTGGCGGCGATGGCTGGTATCTGTTTTGTTGGTGGTATCGCTGTGTTATCCGGTGGAAAGGAGAATTGATTTCATGGAAGGAATTGGAAACCTTATCTCAATGCTCGATTACGTACTGGATACAAAAAGAAAAAGACATATCACGGGAGGCATTCTTTTAAGTGTTTCCCTTCTTTTTGGTGGGTTGGCGCTCACGGTTATGACAATAAAAAACGAGGAGGACGAAGGTGAATATGAACAATAAAGTAATACCTTTTCTTACGTTTGTTCTTGGTGCGGCAGCCGGTTCGTTTGTGACTTGGCATTATCTCAAAGATGTCTACGAACAGATTGCTCAGGAAGAAATTGATTCTGTAAAAGAAGTGTTCTTAAAACGCGAAAGAGAACTTTCTGAGGACGAGGAACCGAAAAGAAAGATTGCTGCCTGCTATGAAAATGGCGAGAGCAAAGCAGTTGTTGATAAAAAGGAAATCGCAAAATATGCGGAAAGAATACAGAAAGAGGGCTATACAAATTATTCGGATGTGGCTTCCGAAAAAAAGGAGACGAAAAAGGCGGAGAGTAAGCCTTATGTGATTTCTCCTGAAGAATTTGGGGAGTTTGAGGAATATGAAAAAGTCAGTCTGACTTATTACAGCAACAATATTCTGGCAGATGAGAATGATGAAGTGATAGAGGATGTGGAGGAAACTATCGGGGTTGATTCCCTGACCCACTTTGGAGAATATGAGGATGATTCGGTATTTGTCAGAAATGACTCCCGTAAATGCGACTATGAAATTCTTCTGGATCAGAGATCTTATGCCGAGGTTGTTAAGCAGATGCCACATCGAGTGGAGGAAGAATGACGAAGGACGAGCTGAATAATGCGTATTTTGAATGGATGTACCAGCTTGTATGTAATGAACAGTATTCTAAGAGACTGTCCTATCGGAAACTTTTATATTTGCTCCATGATACGGAATTTACTTATACAATTCCGATGGATGGAAACAGAGCAGAAGATGGGACAGATCTCAGATACCGATTCGGATATGAAAACGCATACGAAGGTCCCGTGATTGCAGCTTATTTAGATGACCGCCCTTGCAGTGTTTTAGAGATGATGATTGCCCTTGCGATACGTTGCGAGGAACATATTATGGATGATCCGGATATTGGTAATCGGACAGGACAGTGGTTCTGGAACATGATTGTTAATCTCGGACTTGGGTCTATGAACGATACAAAGTTTAATAAAATTCATGCAAAAGAGATCATTCAGAAGTTTATGGACCGAGAGTACAGACGGAACGGCGAGGGCGGTTTATTTACTGTAAAACATTGTCGGACGGATCTTAGGTCTGTTGAAATCTGGTATCAAATGTGCTGGTATCTGGATGAGAATCTATAGGAGGACGTATGGTACACACAGATGTTTATAACTGGTTTGCTTTATATTTTCCCAATTATGCTGGCGAAAACGTAGACAAGTGGTTTCCGAACGGAAAGAACAGCATACGGGTAAGGCAGACCAATGGGCAGGAATTTATATTTACTTACAATAGTCAGAAAGATTGGAGATTTGAAACTATCAACAGTTTTCTGAGCAGCGCGAAAGGAGGAAAGCACTGATATGAGCGAGATGATGAATTATATTTTTGGAAGCATGAGTCGATCCGAGAGTGCGATTAAGAATATGAACAAAGCTCTCCGCAATCAGGCAAAGTTTAATAAGAAGGTGGCGATATTTGTGTTGGTTATGACGGCCTATACGGTTCTGTCAGAAATTGATCGCCGCGAGCAGGAAAAAGAGATAAAAAGGCTGAACAATGAGATTAAGGAACTGAAGCGCTCGGAAGGAGAGTAAACAATGCGATGATCGACTTTATGGTGATTTCAACACGTAGTACGAAGCGTGGTGTAATAGAAATCTATCCAAAGTTCATTATTAAAAAAAGCTCCGATCTGATGATTCGAGGTGGTGACTTCTATGCTATCTGGATTGAGGAACGTGGTTTATGGTCTACAGACGAGCAGGATGCTTTGCAGCTGATCGACCGCGAACTGGATAGATATGCGAAGGAAAACCGCCAGCGCTTTGACTCTGATATTAAAGTTCTGCACATGTGGGATGCAGAGTCTGGGATGATTGATTCCTGGCATAAATATTGTCAGAAGCAGATGAGAGATTCTTTTCATACGCTGGATGACAAACTTATATTTTCCAATACGAAGACCGATAAGAAAGACTACGCCAGTAAAAAACTGAATTATCCGCTTGAAGCTGGCGATTTGTCTGCCTATGACAAATTGATGTCCACTTTATATTCCGAAGAAGAACGGCACAAAATTGAATGGGCAATCGGATCTATTGTATCTGGAGAATCACAGAAACTGCAAAAGTTCATGGTTCTTTACGGCGCTGCTGGAACTGGTAAGTCTACGGTGCTCAACATCATTCAGCAACTTTTTGATGGATATTACTCCGTATTTGATGCGAAAGCTCTTGGTTCATCTAGCAATTCTTTTGCATTAGAAGCATTTAAGAGCAATCCGCTGGTTGCAATCCAGCATGACGGAGATTTATCCAGAATTGAGGATAACACGAGGCTGAATAGCCTGGTTTCACACGAATTGATGACGGTGAATGAGAAATTCAAATCAACTTATTCCAATCGTTTCAAATGTTTCCTTTTCATGGGTACAAATAAGCCGGTAAAAATTACGGACGCCAAATCGGGCCTGATACGAAGGCTGATAGACGTGTCTCCTTCCGGTAATAAATTGAATCCGCGGGAATATAAAGCGACAGTGAAGCAGGTTGGATTTGAATTGGGCGCAATTGCGTATCATTGTCAGGAAGTATATTTGGATAATCCGGGTATGTATGACGATTATATTCCGCTCACGATGCTTGGAGCATCTAACGACTTCTACAACTTTATTATCGATTCGTACCATGTGTTTAAGAAGGAGGACGGGACAACTTTAAAGGCTGCGTGGGAAATGTATAAGACCTATTGTGACGAGGCAAAGGTTTCTTTTCCGTTTTCGCAGCGTGTATTCAAAGAAGAATTACGAAACTATTTCCGGGATTTTCAAGAAAGATTTAATCTTGATGACGGTTCGAGAGTCCGTAGTTATTATAGCGGGTTCCGTACTGAAAAATTTGAGGACAGAGCAGTTGATGCGCAGGAAGAAAAGCATACGAAAAATACCTGGCTTGAATTTGGAAGTACAATGTCTATATTTGACCAGATGTGTGCAGACTGTTTTGCGCAATACGCTACGGCGAAAGAAACGCCAGCTAAGAAATGGGACAAGGTAAAAACGAAACTGTCAAGTCTTGATACATCGAGAATTCATTATGTGAAGGTTCCAGAAAATCATATTGTGATTGATTTCGATATTCCTGATGAAAACGGAAACAAATCATTCGAGAGGAATGTCGAAGAAGCCAGTAAATGGCCGCCTACATACGCTGAACTTAGCAAAAGCGGTTGCGGGGTTCATCTCCATTATATTTACACAGGAGATCCCGCGCAGCTGAGCCGTGTATATGGCGACTATATTGAAGTTAAGGTGTTCACAGGCAAGAGTTCACTACGGCGCAAATTGTCTAAATGTAACGACTTGCCTATCGCGACAATTAGCTCTGGTTTACCACTGAAAGGAGAAAATAAAATGGTAAATTTTGAAG
>CAMNQN010000012.1 GCA_946549155.1 uncultured Lachnospiraceae bacterium
CTATTTTGATGATTCTGACATGGATTTTTTTCCGGTATTTTTCCATGACCCGTTCCCAGATGCGGGAGCTGGAGAAGGCACGCCAGGCCGCGCTGGAGTCCAGTGAAGCCAAAAGCGAGTTTCTGGCGAACATGAGCCATGATATCCGTACGCCGATGAACGCCATTGTAGGTATGACTGCGGTTGCCACGGCCCATATGGATGACCGGGAACAGGTGCAGAACTGCCTGAGAAAGATTGCGCTGTCCAGTAAACATCTGCTGGGACTGATCAATGATGTTCTGGATATGTCTAAAATTGAAAGCGGAAAACTGACATTAACGACGGAGCAGATTTCGTTAAAGGAGGTTGTGGAAGGAATCGTTAACATCATGCAGCCGCAGGTGAAAACAAGAAAACAGACGTTTGATATTCATGTGGAAAATATATTGACAGAAAATGTGTGGTGCGACGGCGTACGCCTGAATCAGGTGTTGCTCAATTTATTGTCGAATGCTACGAAGTATACGCCGGAAGGAGGCAGAATTACCTTGTCTCTTCTGGAAGAAAAATCGCCGAAAGGAGACGGCTATGTGCGGATTCAGATTCGTGTCAGGGATAATGGAATCGGTATGTCTCCGGAATTTCAGAAAAAGATATACGAATCCTACAGCCGTGCGGATGGAGCGAGAATACATAAAACAGAAGGCGCCGGTTTGGGAATGGCGATTACCAAGTATATTGTAGACGCCATGGAAGGAACGATTGAGATACAAAGCGAGCTGGGCAGGGGAACGGAATTTTGCGTCACGTTTGATCTGGAAAAGGCTGACGCCATGGAGACAGATATGGTGCTTCCCCCCTGGAATATGCTGATTGTTGACGACGACGAGCTATTATGTAAGACAACGGCAGGCACATTAAAATCCATCGGAATAAACGCGGAATGGACCCTGAGCGGGGAAAAAGCGATAGAGATGGTCATCCGGCACCATAAAAACAGGGAGGACTATCAAATTATATTATTAGACTGGAAGCTGCCTGGGATGAACGGCATTCAGGTTGCGAAGGAGATCCGGCGTAATTTAGAGGATCAAATCCCGATTTTGCTGATTTCTGCATATGACTGGAGCGAATGTGAGGCGGAGGCCAGGGAGGCGGGAATTAACGGATTTATTTCCAAACCGCTGTTTAAGTCCACGCTCTTTCATACGCTGCGTCAATATACGGGAACGGACAAAACGAATGCCCCGGCGCTGGATCAGAATATTGATTTATCCGGGTACCGCATTCTGCTTGCCGAGGATAATGAACTGAATTGGGAGATAGCCAACGAACTGCTGTCTGATCTGGGGGCAGAGCTGGACTGGGCGGAAGACGGCCGGGTATGTCTGGAGAAGTTCCAGGAATCACCGGAGGGATATTATGATGTGATTCTTATGGATATACGGATGCCGCACATGACAGGATACGAGGCCACAAAGGCAATTCGTGACCTGAAGCGTCCGGATGCGTTATCTGTTCCAATCATTGCTATGAGTGCAGATGCTTTTTCCGATGATATAAAGCGCTGTCTGGAGTGCGGAATGAACGCCCACATAGCAAAGCCGGTTGATATTACAGGATTGACCCGCCTGTTAAAAAGGTATATCAAACAGGATTCAGGAGAATAGTAGCATGTATGAAATTATGAGTTCTGATGAGGCGATCCGTCTTATCCGGGACGGAGATTGTATCTGTGTCAACTCCTTTGTGGGCATTGAAAGCCCTGTGGAGCTGCATGAGGCCATTTACCGCCGTTACAAGAGGATGCAGTCACCCAATCATTTGACAATTGTGTCCAGCGCCGGCTTCGGCGTTTGGGATGAGGAGCACAATGCGGAGGGGTACATCCGGGACGGAGCGGTGGACCGCCTGATCTGCGGGCACTTTGGAGCCATGCTGAGCACGAAGAAGCTGGTGCTGGAGGATCGGTTCGAGGCCTATAACCTGCCTTTAGGCTGCATTTCCCATGCCATTCGGGCTCAGGCCGGGGGATTGCCGGGAGCTCTTTCCAAGGTGGGGCTGGATATTTTTGTGGATCCCAGGCAGGAGGGGCCCGGCATCAACCGAATGTCGGTGGATGATTCCTTTGTGAAATATGTGGAAGTGGACGGCGAGGAATTTCTTTACTATAAGCTGCCGAAGATCACGGTGGCGCTGATTAAGGGGACGGCGGCGGACCGGAAGGGAAATATTTCCTTTGACGATATGTTTATGTCCGGCGACGCATTGTCCATCTGCCAGGCGGTGAAGGCTAACCACGGTAAGGTGATCGTCCAGGTGGATCATCTGGTGGATACGCCTGCACGCCCAAGAAACGCCATTATCCCGGGGTGTCTGGTGGACGCCATTGTGGTGGTGGAGCCAAAGAAGCGCAATGAAGCTTTCACGGCGCTGACCGGCAGTTTCGAGATTCCCTATGAGCAGTGGAACGAATGGAATGAAAGGATTGACACCGCCTCCGGAAAGCCGCCGAAGAACAGTGTGGTGGGAAATATCATTGGAAGAAGGGCGGCCATGGAGCTGCGTGTGGATGATATTGTGAATATCGGCATCGGTATTCCCGAGATGGTTTCCCGCCATGCCAGGAAGAATGGAATGCTGGATATGGTGACGCTGACGGTGGAATCCGGCGGTATCGGGGGGTTCCCGGTGTCAGGGGAGGCCTTTGGGGCCATGATCGGAGCAGCCTCCGTCTACGATATGGCGAATCAGTTCGATTTATATGATAACGGAGGACTGGACATATGCTTTATGGGCGCACTGGAGGTGGATGCGGATGGAAATGTGAATGCGCATCGGGGACCGGGTGCTTTCGCCGGTATCGGCGGTTTTGCCAATATTACGGCCAGGACGCCCACGGTGGTATTTTGCCTGACCTTTAATACCAAGGGGCTGGAGGTTTCACAGAAGAAGGGCGTGGTGACCATCCACCAGGAGGGAACGGTGCCCAAGTTTGTGGAAAGGGTGACTACCGTCAGCTTTTCCGCCCGAAGGGCCATTGCCAATGGACAGAAGGTGCTGTATGTGACAGAGCGCTGTGTATTCCGCCTGACGCCCAAGGGCCTGAAGCTGATTGAAGCCTATCCGGGTGTGGATGTGCAGAAGGATATTTTGGATCAACTGCCGTTTCCGGTGGAGATGTGACCAGGGAAAGCTTTTTGCAGTGCTATGGACAGATAATGGGTGGTTCATGATTACAGAGAAAGGAATCGTATGGGGAAAATGAAGTTCACGTGGAAAGAGGACGGAAAACGCATTCTGGTGATTACCGGAGCAGCGTTTTTGATGGCGCTGAATATTAAGAGCTTTGTGCGGACGGGGGGACTGTATCCGGGAGGGGCCACGGGCCTGACGATTCTGCTGCAGCGGTCAGGAGAGCTGTTTCTGGGGATAACGCTGCCCTATACGCTGCTGAACCTGCTGCTGAATGCAGTACCGGTATACATTGGATTCCGGTATATCGGACGGAAATTTACGCTGTATTCCTGCTATATGATCATTTTGACCAGTGTACTGACGGATTTAATCCCGGGTCAGATCATTACTTATGATACCCTTCTGATCAGTGTGTTCGGAGGTATCATCAATGGATTGGTAATCAGCCTTTGTCTGATGATGAATGCCACCACCGGCGGCACAGATTTTATCGGTATCTATTTTTCGGAAAAGAAGGGGATGGATTCCTTTCATATTGTGCTGGGATTGAATGTGGTGATCCTGATGGCAGCCGGGCTGCTGTTTGGCTGGGGGAAGGCGCTGTACTCCATCATTTTCCAGTATGCGTCCACCCAGGTGCTGCACATGCTTTACCGCAGGTACCAGCAGCAGACGCTGTTTATCGTTACGAATAAGGAAAGCGAGGTCTGTGAAGCTATTTCAAGAGTCTGCCATCACGGGGCTACGATTTTGAAGGGGGAGGGCTCCTATGGCCGGCAGGAGCGCAGTATCGTGTATTCCGTGGTATCCAGCTCCGAGAGCAAGACGGTGATTCAGACAGTCCATGAGACCGATCCGGGGGCCTTCATCAATGCGGTGCGGACAGAGCAGCTGTCGGGGCGGTTTTATCATAAACCACAGGAGTGAAACTGCCGGAAAGGTTTAAGAAAAATATAAGCTTTATGTTCACCGGGAATGTGCTATACTATTCAAAAAGCTGATAAATAAGGGGGAAGACTACATATGAATTCATTTAAAGAATGGCTGTCAGATTATCTGCGGTATTTTGTACTGCTGCTGGCACTGCTGCTGGCGTTTGGAGCGATTTTTCTGGGTGTGAAGCTGTACCAGATCGCGCAGCCGGCACAGGGCGACCCAAACAGTGTTACGATCATTGCGGGAACGGAGAATACATCGGAGACGGAGACCTCCCCCCAGGAGCAGACAGATACCACTACGGAGAAGCAGACAGAGGCTTCCACAGAAAAGCATACGGAGCTTCCTACGGAAAAAGAGACAGAAAAAGAAACGGAAACGGAACAGAAAAAAGAAGAAAGTGCAGGGACAGGCCCGAAGGAAACGCTGACAGAGAAGGAAAGCGTGACGGAGCGCAGCCAGAACGGCGGCAGCCAGACAGGTACCCAGGGAGCGAGCCAGGGCAGCAGCCAGACAGGCACCCAGGGAGCGAGCCAGGGCAGCAGCCAGACAGGTAGTCAGGGAGCGAGCCAGGGCAGCAGCCAGACAGGTAGTCAGGGAGCGAGCCAGGGCAGCAGCCGGACGGGTACCCAGCCCGGAAGCAGTGCCGCTGGTGAGACGGCAGCCACGCAGGAAACCGACCCCCTGATTGTGATTAATCCGCCGGAGACAGACCCGCCTCAGACGGATCCGCCTCAGACCGAACCGCCGGAACCGGTGTACCTGACTATGACAGGCGCCTGCTATATCCGCAGCTACGCGGATTACGGTGATAACATCATCGGAGAGTATCCGGCCGGTACCGTGGTGGAATTTCTGGAGGATGTGGGAGGCTGGTATAAGGTTCAGGTGGACGGTATGGTAGGCTATATGGGAGCCAGATTTTTCCAGTAAGCCTGGAAACGCTGTCCCATAGGCTGTTTGAATGCTGAGCAGGCATACTGCTTTGGTATTCTGTATGCCATTTGGCAGAAACGGTTTAAGAAAGACAGAAACGGGGCTGTTGTGACAGCCCCGTTTTTCTGTATAGATAAAATTATTTTATTCAATATAAGGAAGAAATTTTATTCAAAGGCCAGTAGCGGAAATACGCTTTCCCCAAAATCAGATCCCTGGGTACATAGGAAAAAGTCATTGCCTCCTCCACCGTGTCGGCGGCTCCGTACTGCAGAGCTTTCTCTGCCCAATAGCGGGAGTCACTGGAATTATTGCGGTTATCACCCAGCATCAGGTAGGAGTCCTCCGGAATCTCAAAGGTGTAGCCGTCATTTCTCACCGTCCATTCTTCCTTCAGATAAGTTTCCTCCAGCGGTGTTTCGGAGCCATCGATGTAGATTTTGCCATTCCGGATTTCCACCGTCTCGCCGGGAAGCCCGATAATACGCTTTATGTAGTTCGTATTTTTCCCCAGCGCTTTGTCCACCGGATATTTGAATACCACGATGTCTCCTCTCTGTGGATCGGAGAACCAGTAGGAGAAGCGAAATCCCAGCAGCCGGTTTCCGATTTGGATGGTATTCTCCATGGAACCGCTGGGAACCGTGGCGTTGACGATTACAAAATTATTCAGGAGCAGAGCCAAAACAATCGCTACTGCAAAAATTTCTACCCAGCTGAGCAGTTCTTTCATAAATGAGTTCTTTCCTTTTTCAGGATTTTTTCCGTCTTCCGTGCCGGAGTTTTCAGCGGAAGCTCTGGAAGTGTTTGAGTTTTGCATATTGATCTTGTCCTTTCTGAAGCATTTTCCAAAAATGTACCGGTGCCCTGAGATTGCCGGCACCCATTACATTTTATCATTATAACACAGCGGAAGGCGGAATGCTATCCCTTTTCTTTTGGGCCTTTGAGGAAGCTGCCCCGAATCACGGCGCTGTTACCGTATTTTTTTCGGATGGTATCCATAGCCTGATCCATTTTTCTTTGCTTTTCCAGGGAAGGCATGGTACGGGATTTTTCAGGGGTGTGGGAAAAATCCAGATCAAACAGGGAAAGCTGTGTCGGTGTGTTCTGGTCTATCAGCTTTCCGGTGCGGATGCCCAGCAGCCGTATGGGGGAACCATTCCAGAATTCGTCAAAGAGCTGACAGCTGATCCAAAACAGCGCCTGGGTGGTGTCGATGGGCGAAGGGGTGGGCATCTGATGGGAGGCACTGGTGAAATCACTGTATTTGATTTCCACAGTCACAGACTGGGCCAGCATCCCTTCCTTCCGCAGCCGTCCGGAAACGGTTTCCGCCAGACTGAGCAGGACCGGGACGGCATTCTCCCTGGTAAGGGCGTCGGAGGAGAGCGTAATGGAATTTCCAATTCCCTTTACACTGTGTTGGTCCGGGACAATCAGGTCAGAGGCGATGCCGTTGGCGTACTCCCACATCTGCCGTCCATGGCTCTTAAAATGGCTGACCAAAAGCTCCGGATCCGTCCGGGCCAGATCTTTGATGGTGTGAATGCCCAGCTTGTGAAGGCGCTCGGCGCTGGAATGGCCCACCATGTAAAGCTCGTCCACGGGCAGCGGCCACATTTTTGCGGGAATTTCCTCCGGGTAGAGGGTGTGCACCCGGTCGGGCTTTTGGAAATCGCTGGCCATTTTTGCCAGCAGGCGGTTGGTTGAGATTCCGATATTTACGGTAAAGCCAAGTTCCTGCCGGATGCGGTCCGCCATCTGGCGTGCTGCTGCCTTGGGGGAGGAAAAGCTGTGGGCAATGGGTCCGAAATCCAGGAAGCACTCGTCGATGGAAAGCTGTTCCAGATCGGAGGTATAGGTACCAAGCAGCTCCATCAGTTCCCTGCTGCGTCGTCGGTAAAGGCTGTGATTGGGCGGCTCCAGCACCAGAAAGGGACATTTTTTCAGGGCGGATGCCACTGGTTCGCCGGTGCGGATGCCGTAGGCCCTGGCCGGTGTGGATTTTGCCAGAACCACCCCATGGCGGCTTTTTTCATCCCCGCCGATAATGGAAGGGATCGTGCGAAGGTCTGGATGCTCCTCATCGATTGGCTTCTCCAGTGCCGACCAGCTGAGAAAGGCAGAATTTACATCAATGTGAAAGATTATGGTCATAGGCGCCTCCTTGATGAAAATTTCTGAGAATATTATAGCAGAATGGGGCACCGGAAAGCAGCAAGAAACTTAAAAAAATCTTTATTTTTGGAAGGAAGCCTTGTAATTCCGGGGGGCCCATGATATGATGTTAAATGAATCGGAAACGCCTGTAGAAGAAAATCTATTTATTTACGGAGGTTTATATTATGAAAAATAGAGGAAGAATTTGGATTTTGTTGCTGCTTATGGCGATGGGCCTGGCCGTTTCCCTGACGGGCTGCGGCGAGAAGCTGAATAAAGAGACAGAAACGGAATCAGAGACCCAGACAGAACCGGTGACGGAGAAGGTTACAGAGACGGAACCGGTGACAGAAAAGATTACGGAGACGGAACCGGTGACTGAGACAGAGTCGGAAACCGAGGAACCCAGGGTACTGACCGCGCAGGAAGAGCTGGAGATGGAAACGGAGCTGAAAGGGACTCGGACCATGTACGCTGCGGACAATATTAATATCAGATCTCAGCCCAGCACAGAGAACGATGATAATATTATCGGAAGCTACGATCAGGGTCAGGAGGTGACGGTGAGTGCCGAGACCAGGAACTGGTATAAGATCCAGGCTGACGGTTATGAGGGATATATTTATAAGACTAATCTCTCAGAGACGGCTGTGGAGCCTAAGACACCGGAGGAGCAGCAGGCGCTTCTTGAGCAGCAGGGATACACCAGTACCGGAGATTCCTCCGTGGATTTGGAGTATAATGTGAGCACCTATGCGGAGAGCTTTTCCCTGAAGTTATCTGCGGACGCGAATGTCCGTACCGAGCCCAGTGAGAGCGGAGATATTGTCACCACGATCAGTAATGGGACCCAGGTGACGGCCCTGGGAGAGACAGACCGCTGGTACAAAATTGAGTATGACGGCGCGGTGGGATTTGTAAACAAGAATCTGGTTCACTAAACAGATGGGGGCTGCCAGGAGATGGGGAGCCCCCTTAGCTTTGAGGGGCAGAAATGGAGGAAATACATGTCGAGAGTAAACGAGGCGGCGGAAAGGCACGGCAGAGGCTACAACTGCAGCCAGGCGGTGGCCTGCAGCTTTGCAAAGGATTTCGGATTTGATGAGGAGATGATTTTCCGGACGGCGGAAGGATACGGGGCCGGAATGGGCGGGATGCAGTGTACCTGCGGCGCTGTGTGCGGCGCGGTGATGGCAGCCGGTATGAAGAACAGCCGTCTGGGCGGACAAAAGCTGACCAAGGGAAGTACCTATTTGCTGTCCAAAAATATTACGGAGGAATTTAAAAAAAAGAACGGCTCCGTGATTTGCGGGGAACTGAAGGGTGTCGGAACCGGAAAGCCCCTTCGCTCCTGTGCCGGATGTATTGAGGACGCGGTCCGGATTGCTGAAAAAATTCTGGGGATGGAAGAGGGCGCGGTTTAGTGTTTGGAGAATGTCACGGCCATATATTTATGAACGGCGTCAGCTACCCGGATGCGGTGCGGATGTACAAAAATGGTGTTGACCGGGAGGATGTGCGGAGAAAGCTGGAGAGCTACCGGAAGCTGGGAATCCCCTTTTACCGGGATGGGGGAGATACGATGGGCGCTTCAGAGTATGCCCGCAGTATTGCGCCGGAGTACGGCATCGATTACCGGACACCGGTTTTTGCCATACATAAAAATGGTCACTACGGAAAGATCGTGGGCCTGGGCTTTGATACGATGAAGGAGTACCATGGGCTGGTGTTAAAGGCCAGGGAGCGGAGAAGTGATTTTATTAAAGTTATGTTTTCTGGAATCCTGGATTTTGACACGGATGGCCATATTACCGGGGAGACTCTGGAAAAAGAAGAGATCCGCGAGATGATTCATATCGCCCATGAGGAGGGGTTTGCGGTGATGGCCCACGTGAACGGGGCCAGAGCGGTACAGGCTGCGGCAGAGGGCGGCGTGGATTCTGTGGAGCACGGAAATTTTATGGACAGCGAGTGTATTTTGGCCCTGGCGGAGAGTGGTGCGGTACTGGTACCCACCTTCGTGACCATCCGCAATTTGTTGGGCAGCGGCCGGTTTGATGACAGCCTGATCCGAAGGCTGGCGGAAGGGCAGGAGCGCTGCTTAAAAGAGGCTTACGAGCGGGGGGTGCCAATGGCGTTGGGGAGCGACGCGGGAGCTTACCGGGTGCTGCATGGGCAGGGACTGGTGGATGAGTACCATGAATTTCAGCGGATTCTCGGCCCCTCCCCGGAGCTGGAGGAGCGATTGCGCCAGGCGGAGACGAAGATACGGTCAAAATTCCGGACAGAATTTTGATCGGCGCGGGTACATGCCTTTTGCTGAACCCCCGGGAAGGTTTTACAAAACCTTTACGTTTTTATTGGCTTTTTTTGAAATATATGGTATCAACTTGCGGAATATTCGTTTGAGTGGTAAGATAAAACAATATATGAAATAATCCGTGTATGGGTTTATTTGAAAGAATTTGGGAATTGTGATGGAGGGGATAAAAGTGAAAAACAGAAAGAAACAGTTAATCATTTGTCTGACGGCTGTGTCTGTTCTCGCATGTTCACTTTCCGGATGCGGAAAAAGAAAAGATGAATTGACACGGGTCACGGAGACGGAAACCGAGGCGGTTACGGAAAAGGTGACGGAGCGGGTGACGGAAAAAGCAAAGGAGAGTGAGACGCAGAAGCTGATTACTTCTGTAGACTATACATCTAAGGACGGCACTGTGAAGATCACCCTGCCGGATAATACCTGGAAGGTAACTCAGGATGCAGATGAGATGAGGGTCTTTTCTTCCGGAAACGCGGCGATGATCAATATTACCCACGCCAGCACGGAGGCGGCCATGAATAACCTTAACGTGATGACTACGGAAGAGAATCTGAAGGCATCCCTGACCAAGCAGTATTCGGATTCCAACGCCTATGAGGTGGAGAGCTTCGAAAATGCAGTGATCAGCGGGATAAATACATACCGTTATGTGGTAAAATATAACGCTACCGCCAGGATGTGGGCCTATGCAGTCACCTACGGAATTGTAGCCGAGGATCAGGCCTACGTGATTTCCGGTACAGTTACCGATGAGAATGATACGCTGCTGAAGTCTGTGGAAAAATCGGTGGACAGCTTCCGGGTACTGAAGGATGAGGTGCTCAAGAGTGTTACCAGCAATGTGATTTCCGGCACCACCCAGAAAACTCCCGGCACCACTGCTACGACAGGCAGCACCAGCGCGGAGGAATTAAAGTCTCTGACAGATTACGGCACGGATGCTGCGCTGTACGCCAACGATGCGGTGAATGTGCGTCTGGCTCCGGGTACTGACGCGGATATTATGGCTACGGTGAACACCGGGGACAAGATCACGGTGGTGGGCGAGACTTCCGGCTGGTTTAAGGTCAGCATTTCCGGAAATATTGGGTATATCAGGAAGGATTTCCTGGTAAATTCCCCTGTCACGCAGCAGACGGAGACGAATGCTTCCTCCTCCGCGGGAGCGGCTGCGGCGGAGATTAATACGCAGACGACCTACGGCAGTGCAGTGACGCTGTACGCTTCCTCGGCGGTGAATGTCAGATCTCAGCCTGGTACAGACAGCAGCGTCATCGACGGTTATTCCACCGGAAACGCTGTGACGGTGATAGGAGAGACGGATAACTGGTTTGTGGTTTCCGTGAACGGGAATACCGGGTACGTATCCAAGGCCTATCTGACCTATGACAGTTCCGTGGGGAATAATGCAAATACCGGAAATGAGAACAATAACGCAAATAATTCCGGAAACAGCACCGGCGGAAACACCGGCGGAAATACCGGCACGGGTACGGGCAGCGGCACCATTTCCGGAACGGTGATAAGCTCCGGTATGGATTATATTACTGTGGCCGGAGACGATGGTGCGAATCATACCATTTATTACGGAGACGCCAGCACCAGTACGGTGGATGGGCTGTATGACGGTGTCTATGTCAGCGTGACGGTGGATAATTCCCAGACAGCGGCGGATGGGACACTGTATGCGACTTCAGTGACAGGGCAGTAGGAATAATTTTTTGAAACCGGAAGAGGGCATCGCTCAATCATCCAGTCAGATGATTTTGCGGCGCCCTCTTTTTTGGTTATTTGACATTTACTCAACTATTTTGCAACGGCCCATTGCCTTTGTGGCCCCCGGGACGATGTTACCGGGCGGCAGCTTCCCCGGCATATTTGGTGGTGACCAGGTCGGCATAGGGAGCACGCTTTTCCAGTTCGCCGGCGCTCTCCAGGATATCCTGGAGCAGTTCAAAGCTTTCCTCTGTGAAAATCAGATCTTCTTTCCAGGTATCCTGGTTCTTGTAGCGTTTTACGATAGCGGTGATGGTGTCCGGATCAGTTTCCGTAAACTGAGGGGCAATTACGGCTGCGATCTCTTCCGGTGTGTGGCTGTTAACGTATTCCAGACCCTTCTGGAGAGCATTGGTGAAGCCCTGGATAAGCTCCGGGTTCTCTTCCATATAATCGGATTTCGCGCAGTAGGCGGTGTAGGGCACATAACCGGAGTCCACACCCAGAGAAGCCACCACATAGCCTGCATTTTGCTGCTCCAATAGGGTGGCGCTGGGTTCAAATTCCACAGTGTTCGATAAATTACTACACCATCTAAATAAAAGAAAAACCGCTGATTTTATGCGTGTTTTTGTCGATATATATCTTTTTTACAATTCTTTTCCAGAAAGCATTTTTATGGGACGCATCTAAGCGCCGGTACAGTTCCATCCAATTCCCGGAAAATTCTTTTTGGATCTTCTGATATTTTTCAAGCTTTTCCTCTGCGGTGTTCGCTTCCTCTTCCTTCAGGGCGGCGCTGAGGGTGTCATATTGGCTATCATAATATTCATCGGTAATGCGGCCCTTTTGATAGAGGATATTAAGCCGGTTCATTTCCGCCTTAATTGCCGGAGCCTTGTTCTGTTTCCTGCCTGAGGACTGCAGAGAGCATATTATGCTGGAAAGGTTGACACAGAGATGATCCAGCATGTAAGCTTCTACTACGGTTTCGCTGATACAGGCCCCCTGGGAATGCTGGTTAAACTTCCTGGAGCAGCGATATCTTTTATAAAGGCTGATACTTCCGTCCTTTAATTTTTGCCGTTTAACAAAGCCGGTCATAGTGGCACCGCATACCGGACAGGAGAGGAGGCCGGAAAAAATGTATGCGTCTTTGGTGTGAGGATAAGTTTTGGTGTCAGTGGTGTTCTTGATCATATTTAACTGCTCCTTTGTGATATAAGCAGGATAGTAATCATCACAACCCCGATAGATGCCGGCGTACAGATCGGATGACAAGATGCGGCTGATTTGATATTGCGTGGGTTTTTGGGGGTGATCACTGTATTTGCTTAAAATATGGTATACCGTTTTCCGTTTGGAAAAGCAAGAAAAATAGAAAGAAAATATTTCATCTACGATTTCTCGTGTCTCGTTATCTTTCTCCAGTTTTTTATTGACAGTAACATACCCATAAGGAGCTGCTCCGGTGACATGTTCCCCGTTTCTCACTTTGTGCTCCAGAACCACCTTGATGCGTTCGCTGGTACGATCACATTCACTTTGGTTTACTGCAAGCATAATGTTTACCACCATCTGGCCGTTGGCCGTGGAGGTATCATAGTCCTCAAAGATTGTTTTCCAGTAGCAGTTGTGCTTATCCAGTATCTCTTGTGTGGCCTGGTATTCTTTGATATTGCGAAACCATCGGTCTAATTTGGTTACCAGGATAATGTCGATCTTATTATCCTGTACGTCACGCAGCAGGCGCAGCAGAGCCGGCCGTTTGCTCACCGGCTTCCTGGCAGACACACCTTCATCTGCGTAGATCCCCACAATTTGATACCCCATGCGGGTGGCATAATCCGTCAAATCTTTTGTCTGAGCCGGAAGAGACAGGCCATGGATAAATTGTTCTTCCGTGGATACACGGGGGTATAAAGCACAGCGTAATAATTTCATGGAAATCCTCCTTGGTAAAATGTATGTTTTGGGTATAAAAAATAGGCTATGCAAGCCCTGGAGGATTGTGGTATAATTTATCTTGTTGAGGGATGATTATACCGGCCTCCGGGCCTGTATAGAAATCTATGTGAAGCCGTTCCGGGTGGTGCCGGGGCGGTTTTTTCATAATGTGTATATTTATTTACAACATTTTTGGCAAGGACTCAACCCATGCTTTTCTGCTTCCGAAAGATCAATTTCGATAGGGTTCTTTATACCACTACAATGTTTATCTTTGTGATATTTATTGCTTCGACTAGCAACCCAAACCAACTCGCGCTGAGTGATATTTATATTCAATATCTGGCCAAGATAGGTTACATCTTCTGGATATAGGTTACAATGTCGATTTAATTGCTCGTTTAAAGCTTGGCTAAGATGCTCATAAGGAACCTGATAATCAAATGCATGCAATAAAAACAATAATTGACTAAAGCCATGTATATCATCTTGAGTTGAATTTACGAAACGTAGTTGACTGTTACATTTGTAATTATAAATACGGCCTCCATGAGCAGCTAAGTTACGATATTCGAGGCAGATATATAAGGTATCCATCATAAGGAAAATCAAAGTATGTTGGTCTAGATTAAGTTTACTATTATCATATAGCTTAGAGGCAACGGAAAACTGTTCATTCGGTTTAAATAAATATATAAAATTGATAATGGTACTAAAATAGACGCTCTTGAACAGAATCCATGGAGGAACCGTTTTATACTTTTGTGAATAGTGAGCTATAGGATCTTTGTCAGTATTTAGAACTTTTTTCATGTTGTTCAGAATAGCAGGCAAAGAAAATTGATGTTTTCGATTCTTTTTGTCGCGATAATTTTTAAAATTTAAATATAAATCTTGATGACAGCCAAAAGTGCTAGCGATTACATCCGCAGTAGCTTCTTTTACGCGTTCTTCAAGGTCTAACATGGAAGCCATTACAGCATTACGGAGGTTTTTATCTAAAATGAATAATGACCAGATTTGTTCAAATGTTATTCCTGAACGGTACATCTTTTTACCATTGTCTATGAAAATGTAAGGATTTCGATAGCTCTTTATTAAATTTGAATAACCGTACAGTTGCAATTCGGATTTTGCAAAATTTATATTGTCAATAATTAGTCCTTGACGTTTTAGTTTT
This sequence comes from uncultured Lachnospiraceae bacterium, assembly GCA_946549155.1. GTDB lineage: Bacteria > Bacillota > Clostridia > Lachnospirales > Lachnospiraceae > Merdiplasma. Next base: position 14,382 of record CAMNQN010000012.1, read on the forward strand.
TCGATTTGTTGCTCAACAGTAGTGTAAGAAAAATCATTTGTACTCATAAGTTCCTCCGTACGCAAAAAGAGCCTTGGAATACAATTCCAAGACCCCTTTGCGACCGGACACCAGTCATTCGCTAATTAGCTACATTATAGCATATGCAAAAGTCTTGTCAAGTATTCCAAATGTATAAAAATCTAAACAATTTTTGTAAAAATCTACAATATTTTATTGTTTTATTAAAACGCCGAAGCGGTTTAATCACTAAAACTTTCTAAGATTGCCAAATAGGGTTCAAAAAAGACAATATAATTATCAATTCTTTGGTAACGTCCATACTTATTTCGATACGCCTTAATTGCATCCATAAGATATTTTTCTGTCACATCCAGATATTCCGCAATTTCAAAGCTGTTCTGGCAACCATGCTTATAGGCAGAAATGAGGCCAGATAAGCCAATGTTTTTGTTATATGCCCAGAGTCTTGCTCGAAACTCTTGTTTGCGGTTTTCAACTTTGGATTGGTCAAGGATGTCTCCGGTAGTAGTGTAATAGTGGCCGAGTTCTTCTGCTAGAATACAGGATTTTTCGGCTTGGGTCATTTTTTTCTCAATAGCAATATTGGAGCCGATACATAAACCCTTCAATCCATCGACTTCAGACAAATCCATTTCGACCATGTTTAAAGCATGGTTTTGAGCTTGCAATTCTTCGTAAGTCAAGAAATCACTCCTTTGGGCGAGCTGCAATGAGAAGCCTTTTATATTCTTCTATTTTTTGTAATTCTTCTGGTGTAAAATCTTCTCCGTCCCTATGTGCGGCTATGGGTTGCGGGCACTCATCCGGAATATGGTAATATGTGCCGCTATCAATGCCAGGTAAAGTACCGAATTTACTTTTTAGTTTCTCAAATACATCAGTATCAAGACAAGGACCATAGGTGGGGTTCGCCAGCATCATAGCTACATATTCTTCATAAGTGACGTGTTTTAAATCATAGCCAGTTGCCTCTATACTTCGAGAGAAGAGGCATCTTAAAACTTCCAATTCTGCATTGCATTTTTCTTCAAGGGATCTGCTTTTATTATCGCTAATATTTCTATTTCTGGCTTTTATTTTTTCTCGTATAGGATAATTCCCATATATTGTGCCAAATTTTTTTTCTGCATCTTGCCAGGCTGAATGGAGTTTTTCATGTTTATTAATATCTTTTTTCTCAGTAGAGACATACGTTAAACCACAGTCTGGACAGGTAGTCAGCATTCCCTTGGGCGCGTCAAAATATTCAATCATTGTGTCGAGCACGTCAGCTATTTTGGATAGTTTTTCTGTGTTGGGCTTACTTCTCCCACTTTTCCAATCCGAAAATGTAGATGCAGGTATTCCGGTCATTTTGGAGACATCTGAATCCTTGTATCCTTTTTTGTCTCTGAATTTACAGTAAAGTTCGTACATGGGTTTCCCTTTCTAATAATCTTCGGAAATCCAAATTTAGGGCTTGACAAATAAGGAAATCATAAGTATACTTTAAATATGATTTCGGAAATCCTAAATTTCGAATTTGAAGTTTGTGATATGAATTGTGGTTGATTTATATTATAAAGGATTTCCGAAATAAAATCAACACAAAATTTCGGAAAGGAGAAGAAATGTACAAAAAATATGTAAAACTGAGAGATAAACGAGGTATTACAGATTACAGAGTAGCGGTGGATACGGGAATTCCTTGCTCAACCTTCTCAGATTGGAAAAATGGCCGCAGTAACCCTAAACTGGGAAAACTCAAGATCCTCGCTGATTACTTTGGCGTAAGCATTGAGTATTTTCTGGAGGAAGAAAAGGAGGTGGTGTAGGTGGAGAAATTGAGTAATCGGACAATGTAAGTTGTACAACCAATATCGCATAAATAAGTAGAGGGGTGGTGTAATGTTAGAAAAAATTGTAGCAACAATCATTGAGCTCCTGGAGGACCAGGAGGGTGTAAAAATCACCTATAAAATTAAAGAAGATGAGGATACGGAAGAAAAATCCGCCTGAGGGCGGAGAAAGGAGGACAAGTGTTGAAAAACAAATATGTAAAATCGCTTGCTGTCGGAATGGCAGCGCAGGCCATTTCCATATCAGCTATGTGGTTCCTGACGGAAATTGAAATTTTGGGAATAGCATTCCTTTCGCTCTTTGCGTTTGGAGTTGGATCCGCAATTACTGCATTAGCGCTGGAACGTAAAGAAATTCCAGCAAAACAGCGTAAGCCGCCGAAGATCTATACATACACCAGCGCAGGAAGGTGCTTGGAGGGTGCATATCAGGAAGTAAAAATAGGATAGGGAGGATAAGCGCGATGAACGAATACCTGAAGAAAGCAGAAAGAATTTTAAGGGCATTGGAGAACAGTACGGTGCCGGTGGAATGGTCTGAGATGGATCGGGAGGATCTGGCGGCGGTGATCGCGAAGGAATTAAAGAGAATGGAGCGGGAGGATGAAAAACAATAAAAAAAAGCCCTGAGCCGACCAAAGCAATCAGGGCATAGAAAAATATCTACAGCTCCATTATATGGGCAGAACGGAGGAAAAGTCAAGATGGCAAGTTTATATGAATTAACTGATGCGTATACTGCCGTATTAGATATGCTATACGACCTGGAAGTGGACGAGCAGACCGTCATGGATACCCTGGAAGCGATAAGCGGGGAAATCGAGGAAAAGGCGGATAATTACGCGAAATTGATCAAAGAACTTCTGACGGATGCAGAGAAGCTGAAAGCAGAGGAGGAGCGGCTGTATTTACGTCGAAAAAGGTTGGAGGACCGGGCGGCGAGGCTTAAGAGCACGCTGCAGCAGAACCTGGAGTTTGCCGGGAAAACGAAATTCAAAACAGCATTGTTTAGTTTTAACATTGCGGCCAATGGAGGAAAGCAGCCGCTTACGATTACGGACAACCTGGGGGATATTCCGGGAAAATATCTTATTCCGCAGCCTCCTCTCCCAGACAAGGACGCAATCCGGACGTTGCTGGAGACAAAGGAAGTGGAGTGGGCCCACCTGGAGCCGCGGGGAAAGAGCCTGAGGATAAGGTGAGACTATGGAAGAAAAGAAAGTGGAAGGGATCCCGCCGTATCGCATGGCGCAGATCATAAAAACGGCCGGGGATGTAGCGGATCGGATTACATCGGGAAAGTACCTGTTTAATCCGACTTACCAGGAATGTGAAATCATTATTGAGCTGGTAGCAGAGACAATCCGTAAATGCAAAGACAAGGAGGATAAGGATGTTTGTAAATAAAACAGTATTTAAAAGACTTTTGAAGGATGCTTACAACAACAAGCGGCTTAGGATCGGCGATGTTTATGGAGGCATTGCGATTTCCGCAGGTTACTGGAAACTCTGGTGCAGAGAAGGATATATGCCAAACTGGTTTAAGGCATCTGTGATTGAGCTGATCGGGGAATTTCCGGATGTAGGAACGGTTGTGGAGTACGGTAAAGAAAAGGTTCCGCAGCAGGTAATTGCAGACAATGAAGAATATGATCTGCATAGCAGATATTTAAAAGCAAAGGAGCCGTATACGGTGACGCCGGTGGTCTTTGACACCAAGTATTCATCCATCCGTTTCCTCCAAAAAAATGAGACAAAAGAGATTATTGCATTATCAGAAACACTCTATCAAATGATCGACTTTTCGAACATGGAAAAGGATGAGATGCGTCCCGCTGGCCCATCGGCCGATAAATATGGATACCAGTATTACTGGGCGAATGAACACTGCGTGCTGGAATTGTTTGGAATTGATATTGGCGAGGGTAAGGCCTGCGAGGTTGCGGCGCAGCTTGAAGGGATTGATTTTGAGGAGGCTAAGTGATGGGTGTACCAATACTGATTATCGGCAAATCAGGTTCCGGGAAATCGGCAAGTATGAAAACTTGCGTAGGGAAGGACTTTAACTTGATCAGAGTTTTAAATAAGCCGCTACCTTTCCGGGGTAAGATCAACGGATGGAATACGGATGATTACCAGGTGGTTCATAAAGCTTTGAGGTCAGCGCCTGCGAAATCAGTCGTGATAGATGATGCCGGGTATCTGATTACAAATTATTTTATGAAAAATCACAGCACGAAAGGTAAAGGCAACGATGTGTTTGGGCTGTACAACACGTTGGGGGATAATTTCTGGAACCTGATCCAGTTTATTGTTAACCAGATGCCGGAAGATCGTATTGTATATGTGATGATGCACGAGGATACGGATGAGTTTGGTAATGTCCGGGCTAAGACCATCGGAAAACTGTTGGACGATAAGATTTGTCTGGAGGGTATGTTTACGATTGTTCTCCGGTGCGTCAACAATCTTTCTGAGCATAAATTTATAACCCAGTCCGATGGCAGCGCAATCAGCAAGTCACCGGAGGGAATGTTTGAGGATATCGAGATCCCGAATGATTTGTTGTACGTGGACACACGGATCCGGGAGTATTACGGGATCGAAAATCCAAAGAATAAAGGACAGGAGGAACAGATAAATGATTAAGAAACCGCAGGGATATGATGAGTCTTGGGCTTTTACTGGGGAGGCACCGCAGCTACCGGCTGGCTGTTATGTATGTACGGTCAAGCAGGTGACGGAACAGACGACACAGTCTGGCCGCCCACAGATGGTTGTGCTTTTCGACATTGCGGAAGGCGAGCAGAAGGATTTTTACAAGAAACAGTTTGATCTTGCAAGAAAAAATTCACCGGACGCAAAGTGGAAAGGTGTGCATAAACAGCTGATGGACGGAAGCAGTCTTCCGTTTTTTAAGGGCCTGATGACAAGCATTGAGCGGTCAAATTCCGGGTATGTTTTCCCGTGGGGGAAAGAGGGGAATGAAAAAACGCTTATAGGAAAAAAATTTGGGGCTGTCATGGGAAGGGAACAGTTTCTGGCCCAGGACGGCTCTCTGAAATGGACGACAAAGATTGACCAGATCAGAAGCCTGGAGGGATTGAAAGACGCCAAGGTCCCCGAGGATAAGCCATACACCGGCGCGGCGCCGGCGGCTACTGCGGGCGCGCCTGGCGGTAATGCTCCCTTTATCGGAACGCCGGGACCGGACGGCTTTATGGATATTCCGGATGGAACCGATGAAGAGCTGCCGTTTAATTAAAGAGGATTACGAAGAGATTAAACGTATGGTGGGGATGCGCCAGGCGGCGGAGTTTTATGGTTTCCCGGTGGACCGGAAGAGGCGGTGCATCTGCCCCTTCCACCGGGACCGGCATCCCAGCCTTAAGATTTATCCGCATAACCTGGGGTACTACTGTTTTTCCTGCGGAGCTGGCGGGGATGTAATCACGTTTGTAGGAAAATTATATGGGCTGGACAATGAGAGTGCTGCCCGGAAGCTGATCGAGGATTTCCATTTGCCCATCCACACGGAAGGACTATCCTACCGGGAAAAACGGGAACGGGATAAACGGGTGCGCCAGCGCAGGGAATTAGACGCATTTACAGACCGGGCCGGGAAAGTATTGTTGGAATACCGTAAGCGGCTCTGTGAGGCCGTCAGGCAGCCGTACAGCCCGTATTTTGAGGAGGGCCTAGAGATGCTCACAATCGTGGAATACTGGCTTTCCTGCCTGGATGAGTGCCCGCAGGAGATGAAGGAGGATGAAGGGATGGTGAAAAGACTTGGAGCAATCGAGCAGAGACTTGCTGGATGGGATGTCTTTGATACAGCAGGGGCAGCCATTTCCTGACGAGCTGTTTTACCGCATATTTGAGATTGAGGATGTGGTGGAACGCACGCAATACATAGAGGCCGCGAAAAGCAAGGCCAGGGAGATGCGGCGGATAACGGAATTTAACAACATCTACAAGTCTTTTATCATGGACTATCAACAGCGGATGCACCAGACCGGAAAAACAACGGCATTTACCGGACAGGATCTTACTCTGGAATGCGGAAGCTGGATCACTGGGGACAGTGGAGTATATACGGAGAAATTTGACAAGCAGGGGTTTCCCACACGGATCATGGCCTGCTCCCACCCAATTCTCCCGGTAAAAATCCTGAAGAATGTGGATACCGGAGAGGAGCGCCTTACGCTGGCGTTTTTTAAGTATGGAGACTGGCAGCATGTGACGGTAAACCGGGAGGTCTGTGCGGATAATTCGCTGATCGTAAAGGTTTTAAGCAAAATAGGAGTGGAGGTAACGAGCGAGAATGCCAAATACCTGGTAAGGTATATCTCTGACTGTATCGGGCTTAATCCGGCCCGCTTGCAGCCTGTGAATGCAATCAACCGTCTTGGGTGGTGCGGGTCAGAGTTTATGCCGTATGCGGATGATATTGTGTACGATGGGGATAAAGAGTATGAGCCGATTTTTCGGAATATCAAGTCAAGCGGGAGCTATGAAGTATGGCGGGAACATTGCAGCATGCTCCGCAGGAATAGAGTGGTACGTATGGCCTTCGCCGCCAGCGCGGCGTCTGTGTTGATTGAATTACTGAATACTCTCCCGTTTGTCCTGCATATATGGTCGGGAAAGTCGGGAACCTGCAAGACGGTGGCAATTATGGCGGCTATGTCTATTTGGGGTAATCCTAAAATGGGAGGCCTTGTGAAAACTATGAATACTACGAAAGTGGGGATTATGCGCACCTCTGCCTTTCTGCATAGTCTCCCTTATGCCGGGGATGAGCTCCAGACAATGAAAGACAAATGGATCACCAACTTTGACCAGTTGATTTATCAGATCACGGAAGGAATTGACCGTGGAAGGGGCCGGGCATCCGGCGGTGTGGAAGAAACAAAGACTTGGCGCTGCAGCTATCTTTTTACCGGCGAGGAGCCGATCACCAAGCAGAACAGCAGGGAGGGAGCAAAAAACAGATCCATTGAAATCGAAGTAAGAGAGAAATTGATTCCTGATGGAAATTATACGGTGGGGGTCCTTACGGAGAATTATGGGTTTGCCGGGAAAATGATTATAGAATACCTCCAGCGTACAGACGTGAAAAATCTACAGGAAGAATATAAGAGATATTTTGATGAGATGTGCAAACTGGACACCACGGAAAAACAGGCAATGGCCATGTCCTGCATTCTGGTTGCCGACCGGATATTGACGGAGTTGATTTTTACGGACGAGCGGCCATTTGGAATAATGGACGTAAAAGAGTACCTCAAAAAAAGTGGTGATGTAAATATCGCGGACCAGTCGTACAAAAGGGTGTGTAACTGGATTGCAAAAAATCCTATCCGCTTTCAAAATCCAAATGGGACAGACGCTGTCAATCGCGGTGAGGTATGGGGGAAGATCGATGAGGATGAAAAGCATCCGGAAAAGCCAGCCATAGCGGTTATCAATAAAGACGTGTTATGCGACTTCCTGGAAAAAAGCGGATACGATTACGCCGCAATCAGCAAAGAATGGGCTGCAAACGGAAATATTGTCAAAAGCTCCCAGGGCAAGTTTGTGCACCAGACGAAGGTATATGGCATAAAGGCCAGCTATGTAAAAGTGGTTATGCTGCCTGATACGGATGAGGAGGGCTTTATGATGGTGGATGAAATGGAGCAAATGGAACTTCCTTTTTAAATAATGTCTTACGTATAAATTTCAAGTAAGACATTGGTAAGACCGAAAAATGGCTTAAAATGGGGCTTTATTATATATGGTCTTACCATCTTACTAGTCTTACCTAAAATAGCATATACGTGACGCGAGGCAAATTTATATGTTACATATTGTTATAAATATATGCTTATAAATATATCGTTATTGCAAGCGGCTTTTGTGTAAGACGGTAAGACATCGCTGGAAACCGTTGATTTTGCTGGATTTTTTAGGCTTGCCGAAACCGAAAAATGAGAAAGACATTTTTGGGAAAAAGTAAGACCAAGCCATTTGGAGGAAGCAATGAATGAATTTGATGTGATAATTAGTTTAATATGTGACGCAAAGAAGGAGAAGGAATACATGGGAGAATATCTGGAGGCGGAGAAAAGAGCAGAAAAATCCGGGTATCCGAAAATCTGGTCTATGCGGTCACCGTCAAAACAACGCATCCTGGATGATCTTAGGGTGGTGCGCAGGCTGACACTGGAAATTGAGAGGAGGATGAGAAATGAGCAATAAAAGCAATGGTACAGCATTTGAAAGAGAATTTGCCCGGATGTTGGCAGGACATGACTTCTGGGTACACTGCATCAGGGATAATGCCAATGGCCAGCCATTTGATGTGATAGCGGCCAGGGACGGCGTTACCTATGTGTTTGACTGCAAAGACTGTATCCAGGAGCGTTTCCCGCTCAGCCGCGTGGAAGAAAACCAGAAAACCGCCATGGGCCATTGGTGGGGCTGTGGCAATACAGAGCCGATGTTTGCAATCCGGCTTCCCGGGCAGAACATCAGGATATTTTCTTATTCACTTATGATGGATATGGTTGAGAATGGGGTAAGGGAATTGTCCGGAAAAAGGATAGAGGAATGCACACTCCCCTTTGAAAGGTGGGTGATGATGCTGTGAAAGTAACGATCAGCAATGAAATCAGGATCCAGGATGCGCCGCAGGAGCTTATCCAGGTAATCCGCAGGGAACTGAGCATGCCAAACCCGGAATACGGCAGAAGGCTGCGTATGGGGCTCTGGACGGGTCGCACGGAGCCGCAGATCTGCCTTTACTACGTGGATGGCAGCAGCATAGTGATCCCTTGCGGGGCCGGGGAGCTGGTTGGACCATACACAGATAAAAGCACAGAGTTAAAGATTGACCTGGCAGATAACGGTTTGCTGGAATATTCCGGAAGCGTGCCGCTTTACGAATATCAGACGAAAGCGGTGGCCTTAATGAAATGTCATTCCAGCGGTATTCTCCAGAGTCCTTGCGGTTCCGGGAAAACACAGATGGGGATTGCGCTGGCGGCTTCGTTGAGAAGAAAAACTTTGTGGGTGACTCACACACAGGATCTGTTGCAGCAGTCCTACAGCCGGGCAGCACAATATTTCCAGGAGAACTGCCTGGGGAAGATTTCCGGTGGAAGAGTGGAGATTGGAAGCCATATGACGTTTGCGACGGTGCAGACGTTGAGCAAATTGGATCTTTGCAAATATAAATACACATGGGATGTGGTGGTTGTGGATGAATGCCACAGGGTGGCCGGGAGCCCGGCCAGCGCCAGGATGTTTTACAGGGTAATGAGCCAGCTGGCGGCCAAATACAAGTATGGTCTGAGTGCGACGGTGCACCGTTCAGACGGCTTGATCAAAAGTACCTTTGCGATTATTGGCCCGGTACGTTACCGGGTACCGGAAGAGGCTGTGAGAGAGAAAACCGTGCAGGTGACAGTCCGGCGCAGGGATACCGGCGTGGAGCTGGACCGCAGCTGTCTGGATACAGACGGAACACTTGTTTATGGCAAGCTGCTTCCGTATCTGACAGAACATGCGGGACGCTGCCGTAGGATCGTAGGGGATTTGTCCAGGAACCGGGAGCATTACAATCTGATCTTGTCTGACCGCCTGGATCATCTGAGGCTGCTGATGTCTATGCTACCGGAAGAGTGCCGGCCCTTCGCCGTAATGATAGATGGGTACATGACGAGCAAGCGCGGTAAAGCAGAGCGGGAATACGCTATTGAGGCCATGAGAAAGGGACAGAAGCATTTTCTGTTTGCATCTTACAGCTTGGCAAAAGAGGGGTTGGACATCCCTGGCCTTGACCGTCTCTACCTGACCACTCCGAAAAAGGACTATGCGGTGGTGACGCAGAGTATTGGACGAATTGCCCGGGTGTCCCCCGGGAAACGGGATGCGGTTTGCTATGATTACGTTGACCGGATCGGCTTTTGCGAAAGCCAGTATCGCAAAAGGAAAACCAGTTATCGAAAGGCCGGGTGTGTGATCAATGAACAGTCTTGAATTAAGAAAACAGGTGACGCACCTGAAACAGGTGAAAAAACGCAATGAGGAAAAGGTACCGCAGGAAGAGCTGACGGGGAAATATCGGGAGGCCTACGGGAAACTGTGTGAGAATTTAAAAAGCAGCCAGGCGGAGCTCAAAACGAAATACGTTGAGTTCCTGCGCCAGATGGTAGAGATCTTATCAGATGCTGTTTATGCAGATCCTGACGAGGAATATCAGATGATACATGAAAGGTTTCGGGCATTTGATGATGCTTGCGGAGGAGATCCTCTTTTTCGGAAGATTATGGAGACGGTGTTTTTCTTCGAGGACATGAGGGAGGAATGAGTATGCTCTGGATGGCAGTAACAGCAGATAAGTACGAACTACCGCTGGTTGTAGAAGCTACTC
>CAMNQN010000013.1 GCA_946549155.1 uncultured Lachnospiraceae bacterium
TATTGTTTGTAAATAGATATTATGTTGTATTTATAACATTTATTATCAGTCCATTCCTGTTCAGATGTCAATGTTCTTCGTGTTTTGTTAATTAACAGGATGCAGGAAGGGAAAGCGCGGAGCCGACCCTTCCTGCTGTTTTCTGGCAAGCTGGATTTTTCTCTGCCGTGCCTTTTGAAACGTCAGGCAGCATCCAAAAAGAATGATATTGTAGACGTATTTGAATCTATATGGCGCGGAGGTATGCCGGACGTTTTACAGGCAGATGCAGCAGAAATTTCACAGCCCACAGCAAAAGAATGGCTTCGCATCCTGCAGGGCTTAGGTATTATCTATCTCCTGCCTCCCTTTTCGAATAACGAACTGAAGCGGCTGTCAAAAACGCCGAAACTGTATTTCTGCGATACCGGCCTGTGCGCCTATCTATCCATGTGGCTTACCAGGGACACGCTGATGAACGGAGCTGCAAGCGGACACTATTTTGAAAACTACGTTGTGACCGAGCTTATAAAAAATTATTCTTACTCACCTGACAGGGCAAACCTGACTTATTATCGGGATTCCAATGCAAATGAGATCGATGTAATCGTAAAAGAAAACGGGCTGATCCACCCGTTGGAGATCAAAAAATCCGCGAATCCTGACCGCCGGGAAATCAAAAAGTACGAACGGATTGATAAAACAAAACTGGAGCGCGGCTGCGGCGGAATTATCTGTATGTGCGAAGAAGTGATACCAATAGACAGGAAAAACTGCTTTATTCCCTGCAATCTCATATAAAAAATACAGAGAAAAGTTCCCTAAAAATCCATATGCCTTTAACCGCATCCACCGGCTCCGGGAACTGGAGCCGGTGCTTCTATTTATTTAACGATTTGGAGATAGAAAATTGATTATCTAAAAATTAATTACTACTTTAATGGCGTTCTTTTTATCATTCAACGCCGTCTTAAAAGCAATATCTCCTTCCTCAAAGGAATACTGATGAGTCATCAAAGGAAGCAGATCTGCACGCTTATATTTTAAGAGAATCAGCGCCCGGTCAAACAGATTTGTGTACCGGATCATGGTTTTATAAGTGAGTCCTCTCATCACCGCGCTGGCCATTGGCATTGGAGCCCCGTCCTCCACCATCAGTCCTACATAGGTAATCGTGCCTCCATCCCTCACATAATTATTAATCTCATAGAAAGTTTCTCCGCTTCCTACACACTCAAAGGCATACTGTGCTCCCCATCCATCTGTCATCTTCCGCACTTCTGCTGCTACATCCTGACATTCTCTGGAATTAATCACATCGGTGGCTCCCACCTGCAGCGCAAGATCCAGTTTTTTCTGCGTACGTCCAATAGCTATGATTCTTCCCACGCCCGCAGCCTTTAATGCCTCGATCACCATAAGGCCGATGGCACCGCATCCTAAAACCACCGCATTATCACTGAACTGAATGCCACTGTTTCTCACTGACTGAAGTCCCACCACAAAAGGCTCAATCATCGCACCCTCCTGCCAAGACATCTCCTCCGGCATCTGGTACGTGAGAAATTCCGGCCATGCCACATATTCACACATACAACCATCCCAAGGCGGCGTTCCCATAAAATACATATCATGGCAGAAGTTATATCTGCCGGCTCTGCATTCGTCACACTTCATGCAGGGAATTCCTGGCTCAACAATCACCCGATCACCAATCTTGGATTTCTTACAATTTTTCCCCACAGCCACAATTTCTCCCGCGCATTCATGTCCAACGATCAGCGGATTTCCGTTAGTAGCATAATCACCAATCCGCAGATCCGTGTAAAAATGTAGATCAGAACCACAGATACCCATAGATTTAATTTTTATCAGCACCTCGTCATCCTTTGGAACCGGCATTGGCCGCTCTTCCAAAAACATCTGTTGCTTATCGCGCAAAACCCATGCTCTCATCTTTTTATCCATGTTTTTCCTCCTCCGTCTGTATGTATTCCTTACTCTTTACCCTGCCATATCATTCTTTCTCAGCTTACCTCTTCTGATATTGTCAATCAGAAGCGCCACAATAATAATTAAGCCCTTCACCACATCTCTAAGATAGGGATTCACATCTGCCAGCGTCATCCAGTTTGTAATCACCGTGATAATCAGCGCTCCAGCCACTGTTCCTACAATATACCCGTTGCCACCCGCCATACTGGTGCCGCCGATAACTACTGCCGCAATGGCATCCATCTCCATACCCTCTCCAACAGAAGCGGAAGCCGACATCAGTTTACTTGTCATGATCACCGACGAAATTGCGGCACAGATACCAGAAATCACATATGCAACAATGGTAATTTTAGTCACGCTGACACCCGCGTACCAGGCTCCCTTCGCATTGCTGCCCACCGCCAGAATTTTTCTTCCTAGAGTAAACCTCTTAATTAACAGCCACCCAATCACTGCCACAATGGCAAAAATCCAGATGGGAGTGGAAATTCCCAGTATATTTCCCAGGCCAAAGAAACGAAAAGCATCTTCCTTAATCAAAAACTGCCGTCCTTCTGTAATATACAGGGAAATACCAAAAGTTATAAGCTGTACAGCCAGCGTTACCATAATCGGTACAATTTTCAGATAGGTCACCAGCACTCCATTCAACAGTCCCATGGCAATTCCCATTATCAGCATAATCAGAAGGATTACGCCCATAGAAACCCCATTTGTAAACAGCATCGCCGACACGATTCCAATGATAGTTACCTGACCGCCTACTGAAAGATCGATACCTCCCGTCCCGATGACAAAGGTCATTCCAATTGCAACAATACCTGTAGTAGCGGTTCTTTGGAGTACACTCATAATATTTCTGCTGGTAGCAAATACCGGTGTACTGATCGCTGCCAAAATACATAAAATGATTAAAATCATTAATATGGCTAATTCAGATGACATCAATTTTTTAAACTTTTCTTTCATTCTCCCCGCTCCTTACATGTATAGCTGCATTTCTTCTACGTCAAATTCACTTGTACTGCAGGTCATCGCCGTCCGCCCGTTCTTTAAAAGCAACATGGTGTCTGACATATGAAATACCTCATCCGCCTCTGACGACATAATAATTACACCCACTCCCTGCCGAACTAATTCATTCATCAGCTCATATACCGCCACCTTCGCACCAACATCAATGCCGCGAGTAGGCTCATCAAATATGATAATTTCCGATTCCGCTGCCAACCATTTCGCCAGCACAATCTTCTGCTGATTTCCACCCGACAGGCTGCTGACTGGATTATTTACATCTCCGCACTTGATCTGCAAAGATTTTTTCATTGAATCCAGCAGGCTCTCTATCTTTTTCTGATTCATCCAACCAAATTTAGATATCTTATCCATGGACGCCAAAATCACATTATCGGAAATACTCATTTCTGTCAGCAATCCTTCCACCGCCCTGTTTTCCGGAACCAGCCCGATTTTCTTTCCAATGGCATCCTTCGGTATTCTTGCCGTTATCCTTTTGCCATTCAGATAAATTTCTCCGGTAGCTCTTGGATTCCCGCTTCCAAATACGCCAAAAAGCGTTTTGGCTACTTCCGTCTTTCCGGCCCCCATCAGGCCAGCAATTCCAAGAACCTCTCCCTTATGAAGCACAAAAGATACATCCTCCAGCATTCCCGGCACAGACAGATGCTCTGCCCGTAGCAGTTCTTCCCCTTTTTCAAAACGCACCTTTGGGTACTTGCTCTCCAGCTTTCTTCCCGCAATCAATTCCGCCAGGCTTTCCTCATTTAATTGTGAGGATTGATAGTTTCCTATTTTATGTCCATTCCGAAAGACAATAACTTCATCCGTGATCTCCAACACTTCTCTTAGCTTATGAGATATGTAGATTACAATATATCCCAGCGCTTTCAATCTTCTGACCGCATTTAAAACCAGCGTGCTATCCTTATCCGTCAAAGACGACGTAGGTTCATCAAGAATGATCACCTTACATTCTCTCGACAAAGCCCGGACAATTGCGATCAGCTGCTGCTGCGCCACCTTCAGATCGCCAAGGCGAATATGGGTATCAATATCGATCTCCATCATATGAAGAAGCTCTCTTGCCTTTTCATGAATATTTTTCCAATTAATATAACCGGATTTCCGTTGGGAAAGGTGGGAGATAAAGATATTTTCCGCCACGTTCAAATCCGGAAGAAGACTTAGTTCCTGATAAACCATCCCCACACCGATTCGCTGTGCATCCTGGGGAGAGGTCACTTTCACCGGAACACCATCCACCAGAATTTCCCCCGCATCTGCCACGTAGGCTCCATTAATAATCTTCATCGTAGTGGATTTTCCTGCCCCGTTCTCTCCGGCCAAACCATACACCATTCCGCTATGAAGTTCAAAACTAATATCTTCCAAAGCCTTGATTCCACCAAAGCTTTTGCATATTCCTCTCAGTTCCAATTTGTCCTGTATCATATTTATTTCCCCTTCGTGGGGTTGCCGCAGGATAACTTCCGAAAAAACACCCATTTACCGGAAACCTTCCCCGCATATCCTGCGGCATTCCCATGATATCTACGAATTTCTCCACTTTTCAAATGCGAAATGCTTAAGAAATCCGTCCATAAAACACATGACCGTCAAATTTTCTGTATCTTTCCCTTAATTGATATACGCATTCCAGATTTCTTCCGTACCAGACCACAGTTCTGTAGCCGTTTCCGGATCATAGGTAGCCCAGCGGGCCGGATCTTCCGTCATATCAGCGGTAACAACGTTAGTATCCATCATGATAATTTCTCCGTCCAGAGATTCACCCTTTGCAACAACCTCCATACATCCCTTAGCCAGAACCGTTGCCAAAGCCAGCGGGGACTGCTCGATAGATACATCTGAAATACCAGAATTCAGACACTCAATACCTGTGGGGTCGCAGTCGATAGTGGCAAACCAGATATGATTTTCATCACTGGCATCCACCGCCAGCCCGTTCTGGTTCAAAGCGGAAACAACGCCGGTAGCCATACAGTCGCTGTGTACAATAATACCGAACAGATCCGGGTTTGCAGTAAGAACATCATTTAAAGCCTGCTCAGATTTATCAGCCTGCCAATCACAGGGCTCCTCCAACAGAACCAGACCCTCAGCTTCCGCCACTTCATCAATACCATCCTGACGAAGGTATGCGTCAGTAGCCGTCATGGTTCCCTGCATAATTGCCACCTTCGGACTCTCGACGCCTAATTCCTTTGCTTTGTCCGCGATAAACTGTGCCGCTGCCGCACCGGTAGCCACATTATCACTGGAATATACAGCAAAATTCAAATTTCCTCCATCAACGCTTTTGTTAAATCCAACTACCGGAATACCTGCCTCGGTAGCTGCTTCCACTGCCGGAGCAACGCCAGCCGGATCATTAGCATGAACGCAGATGATATCTACGCCCATATTTACAAAATCATCAATCTGATCGGACTGAAGGCTTGTATCACCATCACAGTTTACCACCTTTACCGTAGCACCAGCCTTTTCCATCAGCACCTTGTAATATGCCTGAGCTGCTACGATATAAGTAGAGCTTAAATCACCCATACAAACTCCTACAGTCAGTCCTTCTGCCTTTCCTGCCAGAGAAGCTTCAAAATCGGATGCTTCCTCCGCCATGCAAAACGCAGAACCAGAACCTACCATCGCTACACAAAGAGCCATACATAACATTTTTTTCATTTTCATTTTTTACCCTCCAATTTGTTATCTTTTTATCTTGATGTATTCACTGTTTCTGTTCCGCTTTTAACCTTCTCCCTATCCCCCTTTCTATGCCTGCTCCAGCGCGTGCACAATATCAATCGCAGATTTTATATTAATACCCATGCGCTCCACGCCCATGTCCGCCAGCTCCAGAAATTCATCCAGAGTGCGAATCCCGCCGGCCGCTTTGATTTTAATCCGGTTTCCGCAGTAATTTTTCATTTTGCGGATACGTTCAATATTGGCGTTTCCCGGAATCCAGCCTGTTCCTGTTTTTACAAAATCGGCCCCACTGTCCATCACGAGATCACAGGCCTTCAGCATCTCCTGATCATCCAATACATTAATCTCAATGATAACCTTTACCAGAGCTCTTCCCTTTGCCAGAGAAATAATCTGCTTCAGCTCGTCGGAAACGTAATCGTATTCTTTATTTTTAAATTTTCCGACATTCATCACTATGTCCATTTCCTGAACTCCGTCTTCCAAAAGCTGTCTGGCTTCAATAAGCTTTGTCTCCGTCCTGTGTGCCCCTCCCGGAAAGCCTACGGGCGCACCCACGTATACGCCCTCAACATCTTTCAGCATTCTGGAAAGAGCCGACGTCCAGCATGGCAGGGTATGTACATTGATAAATCTGTACTTTTTCGCACATTCCACGGCATATTCGATGTCTTTCAGGGTATGATGCGTTCTCACGGCGCTGATATCAATCATCGCTGCTGCTTCACTTGACTGCATTCTGTCCCTCCTCCCGATTTCCTTTCTTATCTCTTTCTAAAAGATAATTATTTTTCTTTACTTTCAAAACATAATTATCTTTTCTGTAGTATATCATCAGAACAACCATATGTCAACCAATATTTTTCAGTTTTTTTGTTGTTTTTACCAATTTGTTTTCTACATTTGTCTTGCTATTTCTTCTTTTATATCGTATAATTGTATCATATTTCAGATTTGTTTTCGGAATGTTTTCAAAAGATAATTATGTTTCAGCCGGATGTCCGGCAAATTCTACAGGAAAAGGAGGATGTTTCATGAAAATCATTGCTTATGATCTGGGAACCGGCGGTGTAAAAGCTTCCTTATATGATGACCAGCTGCAAACCCTGGCCAAGTCTTTTATCCCCTACGGCACGCAGTACCCCACCTCGTACATGCATGAACAGCAGCCAGAAGATTGGTGGAAGGGTGTAGTGGAAAGCACCCGGACGCTGATGGCTAAAACCGGAACCAGCGGGGAGGACATCGGAGCGCTTGCTCTTTCCGGACACAGCCTTGTCACGGTTCCCATTGATGCGGAGGGCCGGCTGCTGGCCGAATCCGTTCCCATCTGGTCAGACACCCGGGCTACTGCAGAGACCGCTGAATTTTTTGAACGGATTCCGGAGGAAACCTGGTACATGACCACCGGAAATGGCTTTCCCGCTCCCTGCTACTCCATTTTTAAGCTGATGTGGATGAAAAAACATCAGCCTGAGATATTTTCAAAGATTGATAAGGTGCTGGGATCTAAGGATTACATTAATTTTAAGCTGACCGGGAAATGCTGCATGGATCCCTCCTACGCCTCAGGCACCGGCGCCTTTGATCTGATGGCCGGGAAGATGCGCCCGGACTTTCTGGAGGCAGCGGGACTTTCCCCGGACATTTTTTCGGAGCTGACGCCCTCCCACACTGTGATCGGGACTGTACTGCCGGAAATCGCGAAGGAAACCGGCCTCTCCCCCCATACGCTCGTGGCCTGCGGCGGCGTCGACAATGCCTGCATGGCCCTGGGGGCCGTAGGTCCGGAGGAGGGACGGATTTATACCTCTCTTGGCTCCTCCAGCTGGGTTCCTGTAAATTCCCGGATCCCGATCCTTGATTTCCAGAAAAAGCCTTATGTGTTTGCCCACATTGAGGAAAATATGTTCACCTCCGCCTTTTCCATTTTTGCCGGCGGAAGTTCCTTCGCCTGGGCGAAAGACGTTCTGTGCAGGGATATTACTGAGGATGCCTATGACCGCATGAGCGAGATGGCTGCCCAGGTGCCCATCGGTTCCGGTGGAATCTTTTTTAATCCCAGCCTTGCCGGAGGCACTTCCCAGGATAAAAGCATCCATATCCGTGGAGCTTTTGTAGGGCTCCACCTGGGAACCACCCGGGAAGCCATGGTTCGCGCTGCCATGGAAGGAATCTGCATGAATTTAAAGGAATCTATCACTTATCTTCAGCAAAAAACCAGCGCCTCCGATGAAATTTTGTTCTGCGGCGGCGGAAGCAAAAGCCGGTTCTGGATGCAGATGTTCGCGGATGTTTTTAACTGCAATATTGTCAAGACGAACATCGACCAGGACGCCGCTTCCTTAGGCGCAGCAGCCATCGCCGCCAGGGCCTCCGGACTCTGGTCGGATTACCGGCAGATCTCCTCTCTCCACCATGTGGAAAATATCAGCCGGCCCGATCCGAAGCGCTCTGCCCAGTACGCTAAGCTGCAGCCTGCCTTTGTGCATATCTGTGATGTACTGGCAGACCTGGGGGATTACCTGCACGATAACTGCTCATAGCGAAAGAAATCTCAAATTATGTCGGCTTCCCCTTTTTCAGGGATATGACCGGCCATCAAATAAGAAAGGATATATTCTATATGATAAGCAAACCATACTCTACGGATTTTACACTCGAAGGAAAAACTGCTGTAATCACCGGCGCAGCTTCCGGTATTGGATATGCTACAGCAAAATTATTCGCGGAGAAAGGTGCCCGGGTCTGCCTTCTGGACCGGAATCTGGACGCAGCCAGACAGGCTGGCAATGATATTCCCGGCTCCCACGCCTACTTTGTGGATGTGTCGGATTACAGCGGTGTAAATGAAACTGTGGACCGCATCACCCGGGAGGTGGCTCCCATCGATGTTCTGGTGCACTGCGCCGGTATCGGAGATATCGAATGGGCAAAGGATTTTGATGAAAAGACCTGGAATAAAGTCATCAATGTGAATTTGAGCGGTTCCTTCTATATGGCCCAGGCCGTGGGCAAAAAGATGATCGAGGCGGGAAACGGCGGAAAGATCATCTGCATGGCCTCTCAGGCCGGTATCGTGGCCATCGACAAGCACGTGGCCTACAGTGCCAGCAAAGCGGCCATCATCTCCATCGTGAAATCTTTGGCCTATGAGTGGGGACAGTACGGCATCCAGGTAAACGCCATCTCCCCCACCGCCACGGAAACGCCCATCATTGTAGGATACTGGGATGTGGGCGAGGTTCACAAAAAGGCGATTGAAGGCACCCCGGCAGGGCGCTTCTGCAAACCGGAGGAAATCGCCGCAGCCGCCTTTTTCCTGGCTACGGAGGCCTCCAATATGATTACCGGATCAAATCTTGTGGTAGACGGAGGATATACGATTCACTAACCCCCGCACAGATTTGGAAAGTACACCGATCTGTTTTTTATGACATGATTGCTACCAAATATTTCAAATTTTGCACTATTCATTGCATTAAATATTTGATATAATATCTAACATGTAATGAGTTCTTGTTTTGGAAGAGTGAGGAAAAAATGGTACGAATACCAGCATATAAACAACTGTACACCGATTTAAAGCAGTCAATTAAAAATGGAACATATAAGCCAGGCACATTTCTCCCTACTGAAACGGTAATGTGCGAAGAATATCATGTCAGCAGGACAACGGTTCGCAAGGCGATCAGTATGCTTACCAACGAAGGTTATTTACTGGTTACACAGGGACGTGGAACACAGGTACAGGATATTTCTACCTCCCAGCACCTGAACACAATTACCTCTCTGACCGAGACCCTGAAGCGAAGAGGTTATACCGTTACCACCCAGGGATTGAACATAGAAAAGATACCTGCTCCCACCTTTATCCGTGAAATTCTTTCTCTGGATGAGGGGGACAACGTCTATCATATCCAGCGGGTACAGTGTGCAGACGGACGTCCCATCTGTATCATAGAAAATTATCTCATTGCGGATATGATCCCGAATTTTGTTCTGTCCGAAAAAGTAAACGGAAGTGTCAGCCTGTATGAATGCCTGGAAAAAGAGTATGGGATTACCCTGAAAGATGCTGTTGAGCACATCTCAGCAGTGGGCGCCTCCTTCCTGGAAGCCCAGATTTTAGGAGTACCCACCAACTCTCCTCTGCTGCACAGCACCAGGCTTACCTACACAGACCGGGGGCCCCTGGAATATGCCTCCACACATATTATCTCCGACCGGTATGAGTATCAGATTTATCTGTCCGGACGATCTTAATGTTAGCAAACCGTAACGTCAAAAAGCGGGCGAAGTTATTTTAACCTCAGCCCGCTTTTATAATGCAGCTCTCCTGTTCACTCCGCAGCAGCCGTCATCCTTCTCTTCACCAGACATCCGATCACAAAGGCCACCGGAAATACCACAGACACAAGGATTCCCAGTTTCAGGTTATCTCCGAAATATCCTGACACCGTCCCCACCATAATAGGTCCGCAGCTGCACCCAAAATCCCCCGCCAGGGCAAACAGCGCAAACATGGCAGTTCCGCCATTTCGAATCGCCACAGAACCAATACTGAAAATTCCCGGCCAAAGAATACCCACCGACAGCCCGCAGACACTGCAGCCCAGCAGCCCTACCACAGGCCAGGGGGTACAGGAAATCATCAGATAGGAAATAACGCAAAGAATCCCGCTGCCCAAAATAAACCGTTCCAGTTGGATTTTCTCCCCGTATCTACTGTAAAAAACACGGGACAGCCCCATAAATGCGGAAAAGCACAGCGGCCCTGCCAGATCTCCCACTGTCTTACTGACTCCCAGGCTCTTTTCTGCAAAGGTGGAAGCCCACTGGCTTACACACTGCTCACAGGCTCCGGCACAGAACATCAGCAGCATCAGAATCCAAAACATTCTGCTTCCAGACAGCTCTCCTGGCGTCATCCCCTTCTCCCCATCCTCTATAAGATGATAGATAGGAACTCTGGCAAACGCGACGGCATTGCCAATGGGCAGCAGCGCCCACAGAAGAGCCAGAAGCTTCCAATGGGAAATCCCCACTGTCACAAAGAACAGTGTGGACAAAAGCACCACTCCGATACATCCCCAGCAAAAGAAGGAATGGAGCAGGCTCATCATAGACTCCTTATTTTTCGTGGGACAGGCCTCCACCAATGGACTAACCATCACCTCCAGAAGGCCGCCGCCAATAGCACAAACTGCCGTAGACAACATCAAGCCCACTAATGGATCCGGAAAAACCTCCGGCAGAATGGTCAGCAAAATCAATCCGGCAGCCGCAAAAATATGGGCAGCCACCCCGCAGACCCGATAACCAATCCGATCCATAAACAGCGCGGACAGCATATCCACCATAAGCTGTACCGTAAAATTAACAGCAATCATCAGTGTCAGCCGGGACAGTGAAATTTGATACTGACTGCTCAGCGTAACGAATAAAAGCGGAAGAAAACTGTTAAGTAGCGCCTGCACTATGTAGCTGGTAAAACAGGCATAGATCGTGCTTTTGCATTCCTTTTCCATCATAGACCTCCGCCGCTATTTCGCCATCCGATAAATCTGAACCATATCCTCCCGGTTCAGCACCTTAAAGCCGCCAATGGTTCTGCCGTCATTGTCACTGCATTTTCTTGCCAGCTCCTGAATCTGTTCCTCCGTCAGGTCAATGCCCATCTCATGAATACTGGTTGGCATATGAATGGATTGAAAGAAGCTCTCCGTCTCCTTGATCGCTTCCAGAGCAGTCCGCTCCGGATGGCTGTAATCCACCTGCAGGCCCAGCACATTGGCCGCATACTGCGCAAACCGCTGAGGCTTTTCCATATAAACATACCGGGCCCAGCTTCCCCAGACCGCTGCCAGCCCCGCTCCATGCGCCACATCAAACATGGCGCTCAGTTCATGCTCCAGCTGGTGACTGGCGAAGTCTCTCACAAGCCCGCAGCCGGTAAGGCCATTGTGAGACAGGCTGCCGGCCCACATAATCTGTGCTCTGGCATTATAATCCGTGGGGTTCTCAGCCAGCACCTTCGCATAATGAATCACCGTCTTCATCATTGCCTCCGCGATACCGTCCACCAGCATACTGTCTTCCGTAGGTGAAAAATACCGTTCCAGCGTATGCATCAGAATATCCACGCAGCCGCTGGCTGTCTGATAATCCGGAAGCGTATAGGTAAGCTCCGGATTCATCACCGCAAACTTACACCGGCAGTAGTCACTGCTGTACCCCCGCTTAATCCAGCCCTCCTCATTGGTAATCACAGAGGAATCGCTCATTTCACTGCCCGCCGCCGCAATCGTCAGTATCGCTCCCACTGGTATACAGGCCTTAGCCTGACGCTTCTTCGAGTAGAAATCCCATACATCCCCGTCGTTGGCCAATCCATAGCCGATGCACTTGGCTGAATCGATAACACTGCCGCCGCCGATAGCTAAAAGGAAATCCACGCCTTCCTTCCTGCACAGCTCAATCCCCTCTCTTGCAAGACTCAGACGGGGATTCGGCTTTACACCGCCTAACGTCACATAGGCAATACCGGCTTCCTCCAGTGACCTGCACACCCGATCCACCAGACCGGATTTCACCGCACTGCCGCTTCCAAAGTGAACCAACACCTTTGTGCCGCCCTGCTCCCTCACCAAACTGCCTGCTTCATTTTCTGTACCTTTTCCAAATACCACTTTTGTAGGTGCAAAATACTGAAAATTATTCATGATCTCCTCCCTGCACTGAAATAATCCAAATTTTCATATCCTATATTAATTTAATTTCCG
The DNA here is from genome assembly GCA_946549155.1 of uncultured Lachnospiraceae bacterium. Classification (GTDB taxonomy): domain Bacteria; phylum Bacillota; class Clostridia; order Lachnospirales; family Lachnospiraceae; genus Merdiplasma. The sequence goes on from CAMNQN010000013.1 coordinate 12,513, forward strand.
CAAATGTGCAAGGTTTGAAATGGAAACTTTCTGTTTTCCCGGCTCACACTACCAGAATTTCTGCATATACTTCTCCACCATATCAGCAGAAAGGGCGTATTTTAAAGCAACCTTGGCCGCCGTCTGATCCCGGGGCAGCAGAAATTCCCGACAGCTCTCTATGAGAATCTGTATTCCGTTCTGTATCCCTTTCTGCATCCCCTTTTGCATCCCTTTTTGCATCCCTTCCTGCATCCCCCTCTGCCGTCCCGCTTCTATCTCATCCTTCATCAATTCCTTCAACGCATCGCACATCTCGTTTACCTCCTTAAATACTTCCTTATTCGCACGTACAATCACATCCATAACCGCCTTATACAGGTTCTCATCGCTATGCTTCTCATATTCCTCCACCAGTCTTCTCGCACTGGCCGTCCCGTCCATATGACCCGTCAGATTTTTCAGCCATAAATTCTTCTTCTCACTCAGCCTCGACGTGACGATGATCTGGATCGGGATGTAGTCCCCTTTTACATAATAGATTCCGGAATCCGCTTTTTCTATCACATAGCCCCGCTTCCCGCACAGATATTGGCACAGCTTCGTCGGATAACTCTCCGATACCAGTGTGATGGTCAGCTCCTCCGCCAAAATCTCATCCGTTCTTCCTGTATCTGCCTTATAAAAACAGGCATACCCGTATACCTTATAGAAATCGTCAATGCTCAGATAATCCGTAGGGCTTTTATACTCAATCACATTGTACTTCCGGAAAATTCTGCCGATATTCTTTCTGGCCTGCACATCCTTTTCTTTTTTAATAATCAGAATATCGATTTCCATTGGCTTCTTGCTTAACATATGCTCATTTTCAAATACCATATTTTCCCGATCCTTTTCCAGATCAATCTGCATCCCCGCGTAAAAAGCCGGATGCCACTGTAATGTTTTCGCTGTCAGCAGCGTTGCTCCCATGCACATTCCTCCTTTTTTGTTTTTCAGGAGGATTCTTTTGGAAAACTCCTGCCGTTTTTGGAAACAAAGCATGAATTTTCTAAAAGAAACAGAGCCTGCACTCCGTATGGGATAAGATTTCTGATATCCAAAGTATACCTGGAAAATGAATCATCCATCCATTTTTCCGAAAATACTTTGTATGCTAGAATATTAAGAAAAGTTATGCTTTCCTGCATTATAACAGATAACCTATTGTTTGTAAATAGATATTATGTTGTATTTATAATATTTATCATCAGTTTATTTCTGTTCAGATGTTAATATTCTTTGTATCTTGTTCAGCGAAAGGACGCAGGAAAAGACGGGGCCGGCTCCGCGCTTCCCCTTCCTGCGTCCTCCAATAAATTAAACACAAAGAAATTTCCGAATGGTTCCCTAAAAAAACATCTTCATTGGTCACACAGCAGTCGCATTCGCAAAATCCATCTGCTTAATTATTACAATTTAAGCACAAAAACCGGAATCTCTATAGTTGAATCGCGGAACTTATGCTATACTTACATAAACACAAAGTGATATCGTATTAAAATTACATAATGAAAAAGGGGGATTTTCTATTTTGCAAAAGATTAAAAAAGAAACTCTGCTCCTGATTCTGATGGCAGCCGCCGTCTTTTCCTTATTGATAAGGTCTCTTCCTCCTGCTTCAGTCAGTGCAGGAAAAGAAAATCAGGTAATGCTTCTTGACGACGGCTGGTATTACAGCAGGGACGGAGTAAAAACAGAGATACAGCTTCCGGCCACCATTCTTCAAGAGGAAGAAGGGCCGCTTATCCTGTACAATGACAGCCTCACGCAGGAGGCGGCAGGTAAGACGCTTACCACAAGGGGCGTACAACATGGACTTCAGATTTCTATGAATGATCACATTCTCTACCATTATTCAGATGATGGTTTTCCCAGAAACGATCAGATGAAATCAAAATATGACTGCAACATACAGATTCCGGCGGATATTTCAGTGGGTGTCCTTGAGGTAACCTACGAAAAAGCAAAATCCGGAGAATTTAAGCTTTATCCGTTTTATATCGGAAATGGCCAGGCTGTCATGTGGTATCACCTTACCCATGCCGCTGTGACCTCCAGTATCGCTTTCCTGTTCGTCATACTGAGTGTGATTGCCACGGGGATTTCCATTTACCTTCATTTCACCCGAATTGATGGTAGGCGTTTCTTTGATACCGCGGCGTTTTTATTTATTTGCAGTATCTGGTTTGTCACAGATTCCTCCTTCGCTCAGTCGCATTTTAAAAATACTGCCGCCATCTGTATCACCTCCTTTTATGCCTTTATGCTTCTGTCCATACCTATGCTGTATTTCATAAAGCATACGTCCGATCTGGAGAAATATAAGGTGCTGGACTGGTTAATCCGGTTTTTTTATCTCAATGCCATCCTGCAGGGAGTGATTCACCAGGTATTGAAGATCGAATTCCGGGATATGCTGATCGCAACACACCTGCTGCTTGTGGCTGGAGTGGGAATCGCCGGCACACTGCTCATAAAAGAATACAAAAAATGCAAAACCAGGGAAATCGGAATGATTCTGACCGCCTTTATTGTACTGGGCTCCAGCGGTCTCCTGTCGCTGATATTGTACTGGATTCTGGAAATACCGTATTACGGCACCATCTTTGAGATCGGAATCCTGTTCTTTGTCCTTATTATCATTTCAAACATTGTGATGATTATGGCTGAAAATATTCATTACAAGACAGAAATGCAGGTATACCAGCGTATGCAGCGGGAAGACTGGATGACCGGCATGGAAAACCGGAAGCCCTTTGACGACTACCTGGCGGAGATTCAGAAAAGCCCTGCCCATTACAGGGACGCCGCCCTGATCTTCCTTAACGTAAATCGGCTGAAGCTGACCAATGACGAATCCGGCCATGCAGCGGGAGATGAGCTTGTCCTGGGAGCAGCAAAATGTATCTCGGAAACCTTTGGAAAGGCAGGACGGTGTTACCGTCTCGAAGGAGACGAGTTCGGCGTGGTCATGCAGAATCCTCAGACAACGGAGGAGGAATGGTTCCGCCGCTTCGACCATGAAATCCAAAAATACAACAGAAACAGCCGCTACCATCTGTCCATTGCCAGAGGATGGAGTAATCTTTATGGAAGGGACGGTATTCTAAAAACAATAAGTGACTGGAAATATGATGCCAACTACAAACTGCACAAAAATAAAATAGAAAGCAAACGGATATGAAAACATATAACCTGGATTTTTTGATTGCGGGTCTTACCCTGCTTCTTTTAGTCCTGTATCATTTTGAAAAACAGAAAAAACCGGATAATACGAATAACCGTATTTTCCAGGCCTTTATCACAACGGCGCTGGCAGATGTAAGCTTTGATATTTTAAGCACGCTTCTTATTATGTCCGAGAATGCGGCCCTTGCCTCCATTACAAAAGGAACTCTGACCGTTTTTTATATCCTGCAGCTCATTCTTCCGGTTGCCCTTGTATACTATGCCCAGACATTGCGGGAAACCTCAATTCAAAAAATCAAAAAAATTATGACCGTCTGGTTGATTCTTCCGGTCCTTATGCTTTTTCTGGTGATTTCCAACTACTGGAACGGGCTGCTGTTTTACATCGACCGCCAGGGAATCTACTGCCATGGTCCTCTTTATATGATGATGTATGAGTATGCCCTTTTATACGCTGGGATTCTTGCCTTTATAACCATCGTCCATCGCAGGGATCTGGGCGGAAAAAATACGGCTGTCCTATGGGAGTTCATGTTCATTGAAGCCGGCTGCGTAATCATACAGGCATTATTCGGAACGTATCTGATGACCGGCTTTGGCATCAGCGTCGGTATTACCGTACTGTATCTGACCATTGGGAATCCCGGCACTTATATGGATCATATGACAGGCGCCCTGGACAAAATTTATTTCGATAAATGGTTTCTGGAGCAGCAGACAAGGCGAAAACCCATCCACGTAATTTCCATCAATGTCACCCGCCTGAAACATATCAACAAAATTTACGGGAATAACGTTGGAAACCAGCTTCTGCTGCGCATCACCGAAGCGCTTCAGGAAATCAGTCCCACCGTGCAGGTATTTCGGATATCCGGGAAAAAATTCTTTCTTGTAATGCAGACCCTCTCCGATTACGAGCAGGCCCGGGAGAAGATTCTGAAGCTTTTCCGGAAGAATTTTGAGGTAAACGAAAACTTTATTTCCTTTCCTGCAATTATCTGCGGTATTATCCACGGGGAGAAGCTGCAGGAAAATACCTTCATTGCCTATGTAGATTATATGATCTCCCTGGTGAACGATTCGAACGAAACCGTATTGATACAGTCAGACGAAAAGACCATGAATGGCTTCATTTATGAGCAGGAAATTGAACGGTTTTTGAATGAAGCGGTAGAGAAGGATCTGTTTGACGTCTATTATCAGCCGGTATATTCCATCAAAACCAATGGTTATGTCACACTGGAGGCCCTGAGCCGCCTTTGGCACCCGACCTTTGGCTATGTACCGCCCGACGTATTTATTACACTGGCAGAAAGAAACGGGCAGATCCTTAAAATCGGACAGCTCCAGTTTCAGCGCATCTGCCGCTTTGTCAAAGAAAATGAAACGATCATGAAGCAGATTAAAAATATTAAATTTAATCTGTCTCCCGTGGAAATTCTGGAACCCGGGCACGTACAGAATCTGATCGATATCATCCAGAAAAACGGCCTCCCGTTTTCCTATTTTCAATTTGAAATCACAGAGACGGTGGCAACCGAATACAGTGCTCAGCTCTACGAGATTGTGGACCAGCTTCTGAATGTGGGGATCAGCCTCTGCCTGGATGATTTCGGTTCCGGATACGCCAATATGAACACTGTTTTGAAACTGCCCTTCTCCTGCATCAAGCTGGACCGCTCTCTGCTGAAGGGCCTTAACGAGGAACCGCAGGTGGCCTTTTTCTACCGGAGCATCATCTCCATGCTCCACGAAATGAACTATCAGATTGTCTCAGAAGGTGTAGAGACAGAGGAAGAGGAAGAAAAGCTCCGGGAATGGGGTGTGGACATGATCCAGGGCTACTATTTCTCCTGTCCGGTGAGCTTTCCACCTATCCCGGCGGACGCTATATGGAGTTCATCATTTACCCGTTCTCCTTCGCAGAATTTCTGGAACTGTACCGTCCCATCACACCGGATGAACCGATCCAGAAATGTTTTCAGAAGTATCTTTTATCCGGCGGTATGCCGTACCTTGCCAACATCCGCTACGAGGATGCTCCTTCCAGGCTGTATCTTCATGATCTGTTCAACTCTGTCCAGCTCAAGGATATTGTAAAACGGAACAAGATCCGTGACGTGGACTTGCTGGAACGCATCATCGCTTATGTGATTGCGAATGTAGGTACGACCTTCTCCGCTACTTCTCTGGCGAAGTTCCTCAAAAACGAGAAGCGAACCGTTGCGCCGGAGACAAAAAGATTGACTTTGCATGCGACAAGCGCAGAGAGAAGCTGTATGTTCAGGTTGCTTATCTGCTGGCATCCGATGAGACCATCCAGCGTGAGTTCGGCGCGTATGACAGTATCCGCGATTTCCTGTTGGCAGAGGAATGGAATTAACTCACAATTGTTTTGACCTGTTTTATGATTTGGGTAATGGAGTTCTTATCTTCTCACCTTCTGCTTCATAACGGGATAAAAGGGATTTGAGCATGCGAGTTACTTTTTCGCTCCACACCTGGCATCTCAACGCTCCTCTGTCCGGTTTTTCGGAAGAAACAGAATTGCCATAAGGATATCCTACCGCAAGATCCGTTTCGATCAGCTCCAATAATTTCTGAACATTTGCTTCTCCCACCGGTTCCGCCTTGGATTTAAAAAAGTCAGCAAGTTTTTTAAATGCGTCAGCCTGATCCTGAAGATACTGTTTTTCACATCCTCTGGACAAATTAGAACATATAATACTCATTTTCATTGCAGATAATTCTTTTTCCACATGTGGTTTTTCTAATTTCTCCTGAGTTACAGTCTGACCCTCGTCCTTTTTCTCACGAAAAGCTTCTTTTCCTGCGCCGCACCATGGACACTTCCAGTTTTCCGGAAGTTCTTCCCATTTTGTTCCAGGGGCAATTCCCGCCTCCGGAATACCTTTTGCTTCGTCATATGTATACGAGCAAACAGAACATACCATTTGTTTCATCTGTTATCACACCTCCTTATTTGATTATAACAAACCACATATTTTCTTCCGTGATGTTATCACCAAATTAGTGTTACTCTCCACAATGATGTTCGCCGCAGCCATGCTCTCCACAATTATGATTCTCTCCATGATGCTGATTATGGTGATTACACATTATGTTCGGGTTATATGCAAGATTTCCGTCAAGGAGAGCGGCAACTGCATCGTCTGAATTTCCGGACACACCTCCATAAAGCTTGATATTTGCTGCTTCCAGAGCTGCCTTGGCACCTCCACCGATACCACCGCAGATCAGAACATCTGCATTCAGCGCAGTCAGTATGTCAGCCAATGCACCATGGCCGCTGCCATTCGTATCTACAATCTTTGAATCGATGATCTTTCCTTCCTGCACGTCATAGACCTTGAACTGTTCGGTATGACCGAAGTGCTGGAAAATCTGTCCATTCTCATAAGTCACTGCTACTCTCATAATATGTTCTCCTTTTTCTATTTTATATTGCTGATAAACCATCTGTTTGAAACAGCCATGCTGACTGCAATTCGCACTCTGTCCGTTGCAAAGCCAGAAATCTCCGCCTTCGATCCGAAGCGGACGTCCATCTACAATAGCATCTGCCAGCTTTTTCCTCGCACTTTCGTAGATTCTCTGTACCGTTGTTCTTGCGATCTGCATAAAAGCCGCACATTGTTCCTGACTGAAACCTTGTTTATCAATCAGACGAATCGTTTCATACTCATCCACAGCCAAAATGACCGGTTCTCTTTCTGTTTTAATATCAACGGGCGAAAACTCCAATATCTGTGGAAAGTGGCAGACTTTTCTGCATTTCATAGGTCTTGGCATAAAACTCCCCCTTTGGAAAACCTTTTCTCACAGTATAAGCCGTTTTCGGGCATATGTCGATAATATATTTGACATATGCCCAAAACAAAGATATAATAATAAACAATGCAAGGAGGAATGGAACATGAAATTTGAAAACTATTTTCCCATATGGTATCAACTGACTGCAGATCAGAAAAATCGTACCCAGAAAGGGCTTATTACACGAAAAGTCGAGAAAGGAACCATCATTCATAATGGAAACATGGACTGTACCGGTCTTCTTCTTGTCAAGTCCGGACAGCTTCGTGCATATATTCTCTCTGATGAGGGGCGTGAGATTACCATTTATCGCCTGTTTGATAGAGATATGTGCCTGTTTTCCGCCTCCTGCATGATGCGTTCCATTCAGTTTGACGTGACCATTGAGGCAGAAAAGGATACCGAGTTTTGGATCATTCCGACCGAAATCTATAAAAGCATTATGGAAGAATCCGCACCCGTGGCAAATTATACCAATGAACTGATGGCTGCCCGTTTTTCTGATGTCATGTGGCTGATCGAGCAGATCATGTGGAAAAGCCTTGATAAAAGGGTTGCATCTTTTCTTCTGGAAGAATCTTCGATTGAAGAAAGTGATAAATTGAAACTGACTCATGAAGCCATTTCCAATCATCTGGGTACACACCGGGAAGTCATTACACGAATGCTCCGCTATTTTCAAAGCGAAGGCATGGTCAAACTGTCTCGTGGTACCGTAACGATTCTGAATAAAGAAAAATTAGAACATTTACAAAATATATAAACGAATGCCCATCTTCAACCTTTAAACATTGAAGATGGGCATATATTTTACTGATCCATTCCGCAGGCAGTTGCTGTTTCAATGAGACACCGGTCATGCATCACCGCATCGTAAAAACGGAATCCTCCTGAGAAGTTATAGGCTTTATATCCGTTTCCTTCCAATATACGTGTTCCGATATAGCTTCTAAGTCCACTTTGACAGATCACATAAACGGGTTTATCTTTTTCAATCTCATCCAGACGTTCCCGAAGTTCATCTACCGGAATATTTTTGAATCCTTCGATATGACCATTGCCATATTCTCTGACAGTTCTCACGTCTAAAAGAGTCACACTTCCATCCCGAGGTAAAAGATCAACATCCTCCAGATGCCATTGTTTCAATATGCCTTTCGAAATATTGTCTATCATAAAACCAGCCATATTCACAGGATCCTTGGCAGAAGAATACGGTGGAGCATAGGCCAGATCCAGGTCTTTAAGCTCCGTAGCTTTCATTCCCGCATGAATCGCTGTAGCCAGTACATCGATCCGTTTGTCCACCCCTTCGTAGCCAACAATCTGAGCCCCCAGAAGACGATATGTTTCTTTTTCAAAAACAACTTTCATGGTCATCACCTTGCCTCCCGGATAATAACCGGCATGGCTCATAGGTGAAAGGATTACCGTATCTACATCGAGACCGGCTTTCCTTGCATTGGTTTCATTGATTCCTGTAGTCGCTGCTGTCATATCAAATACTTTAATGACAGAACTGCCCTGACTGCCCGGATATCTGCTGTCACCACCACAAATATTGTCCGCAATGATGCGTCCCTGTTTATTGGCAGGTCCTGCCAGAGAGATCAATGCTTCCTGCCCGGTCACATAATGTTTCACCTGTACTGCATCGCCGGCAGCAAAAATATCCGGTGCAGAAGTTTCCATCCGGTCATTTACGACAATACTGCCTTTGATTCCCAATTCCAGTCCTGCGTCTTTTGCAAAATGTGTATCCGGGGTAACGCCAATTGCCAGAACTACCATATCTGCATGCAGCGGCATCTCATCTTTCAACAAAATATCTATTCCGCCATCTTTTTCTTCAAATCCTTCTACCGTATGTCCCAAAGCAAGCTTCACTCCATGTTTCCGCATCTCACTGTGGATAAAAGAAGCCATATCTGCATCAAAAGGATTCATAAGCTGTTTTGGACGCTGGACAATGGTCACATCCATGCCAAGTTCCTTTAAGTTTTCTGCCAGTTCCAAGCCGATGAAACCACCACCGGCTAATACGGCAGACTTTGGCTGATTCTTGTTGATATACTCTTTGATATGGAAGGTATCCTCTACCGTACGGAGGGTAAATACTTTTTCAATTCCTACACCCGGAAGCCGTGGCTGTGTTGGTTTCGCACCCGGAGAGAGGATCAATTTATCATAGGATTCCTCAAATTCTTCACCGGTTTCCAAATTCCTTACCGAAATTGTTTTTTGATCCGGATGGATCGCAGTCACCTCATGGTGGACTTTCATATTGATTCGGAAGCGGGAAAAGAAACTTTCCGGTGTCTGAAGTGTCAGCTCCTCCGGATCTGTAATCACACCTCCAATATAATACGGCAGTCCACAATTTGCGTAGGATATATATCCCGAACGTTCAAATACCGTGATTTCTGCAGTTTCATCTAATCTGCGGATGCGTGCAGCTGCGGTTGCACCACCTGCCACACCGCCTACAATTAATACCTTCATCTTATCGTTCCACCTTTCCTATATAGGAAGAAATTCCTCCAATGTTAGTTACGTTTGAATATCCCATACGTTTCAACGTATTTACTGCCTGGCTGCTTCGGGAACCAGAATAGCAATAGACAAATAAAGGTGTCTCTTTTGTTGTGACCACTGATGTAACCTTATCTATCATCTGCAGTGGTACATTTTTACTTTTCGGAACATGTCCTTCTTTATATTCCTGGGGTGTACGCACATCCAGTAAAACAGCTCCTGAAACAGATTGATACTCTTTTATGCCCTCATTGATATCTTTTTGTTTGAACAGATCAAAAAATCCCATATTTATGACCCTCCTTACAGCATCGCAAGAATTGCGTTCTTGGGTTTTGCTCCCATAGATTGATTGACAATTTTTCCATCTTTGATAACAATCAGTGTAGGAATGCTCATAACGCGAAACTGGCTTGCAAGCTCCGGCTGCTCATCTACATTGATTTTTCCAATTTTGATATCAGAGCGTTCCCCTGCGATCTCTTCCAGGATTGGACCTACCATACGGCAGGGGCCACACCACGGAGCCCAGAAATCCAAAAGTACCGGTTTGTCGGAATTTATAATTTCATTCTGAAAATTGTTTCTAGTGATATTGATAACAGACATATGATCATCCTCCTTTTTCTTTTATGATCTTACTATATCAAAATCATTTTTAATCTTCTGTGATGATGTTACGGTTCTGAAACAGTATCTCCTGTCCAGTCATTAATGCCGCCAATTTCTACAATATTCGTATATCCCAATTCTGCCAGTTTTCCAGAAGCCTGTTTGCTTCGGTTTCCACTGCGGCAGTACACCAGAATCAGCTGATCCTTGTCCGGCAGTTCCTGAATATCCTCCGAACCAATCGTTTCGTTTGGAATATTAATTGCATTGGGAATATGTCTTTCACGAAATTCTTCCGGTGTCCGAACATCCAGGATAATATAACCACTTTCTTCTTCCATCATGGTTACAGCCTCATCCATACTGATCTGACGATAACTGTTTTCCTGTTCATTGGATGCTGTGCAGCCTGCCAGAAATAATAAAAGCAATAAAAAGGGAAGCCATCTTCTCATTATAGTTCCTCCTTGTCTTTATAATTGCAGTATACAGGATTTCTTCTTTTCTTTCTGTGATGACATCACAATTCGATAAATATGGATATCCTTTCCATGTTTTTATAAAAGAAACCTCCGTATGAATAGAATCACACGAAGGTAATACATACATTATGCTATTGAAAAAATGTAAAACAATACTTTTTTAGAAATATAAAGACTGGAATTTTCTAATTTCTTTGTGTAAAGAAAATAGGAATAAAATTAGCAATTTCTGCTTTTCACTTTATTAATAATAGCTCTGATTCCCACTGTCATAAAAGATATCAAGCCACAGAATATGCATAGAAATCCTGATGGTAACAGAAAGAAGTTTTCATGTAGTATTCCCTCTGCATCAATATACTCTACTGACATACCCTTTATCACCAATAGCATAACCCCTATCAGAAGAAGAATTCCGCCTATCGCTGAGGATATCATGTTGTATTTCGCTCTTCTTGTTTCGCTTCCATCTTTAATTACTTTTTCTGTCATGTTGTTCATATGATTATCTCCTTTAATTAATTGATCCAGAGATATCTGAAATACATTTGACATTAGAATCAACATTCCTATATCCGGAAGATTTTTATTATTCTCCCAATTGGAAACCGCCTGTCTGCTGACATTCAGTTTCATAGCAAACTGCTCTTGTGTTAAATTTTCCTTCTTTCGAATACTTTTAATCTGTTCTCCAAAATCCATGTATTTCGCACCTCCGTAACCATAGTCTATGTGTCAAAGGATCATTTATCAAGAAAGTGACTCTTGCATCCGCAAAATATCGACGCAAGCAGTTCTTGCGTATCTATATCTGGACTAAAGTTGTGCCTATAAAAGATATTCCAGCATCCGGGTGGCAGTATAATCTGTATTCATATTCTTATAAGCTATTTCTGCACAGAACTTTTTTGGATATCCTCTGTTCAGTAAAACTTTATATAATTCATCGGTTCGTTCCGATGCCATAAGCAGTCACTCCCATAATTTCAAAAAACTTTAAATCAAAATTCCTTCCAGATGATCCAGCTCATGCTGACAGATCTGTGCCGGCCAGCCGCTGAGCTTCTGTCGCTGTTTTTTCCAGTTCATATCATAATATTCTACTTCGATATTCTCATATCGTGTTGTTTTCCTCACACCGGAGAGAGACAGACATCCTTCTTCTGTTTCATATGGAATATCCTTGCTCAGCAGAACTGGATTAAACATCACGATATCTACGAATCCTATATTTACAATGATCACTCTCTTTTTCACACCGTACACTTCGCACTACGCACTCAGTCGCGGGCGCGCTCGCATGCTTACATACCAGCATGACTCATTCTCACTTTACCTTCGCGGATATTTGCAGCCATGCCTACACAACCGGCACGATTTGCCTGTAAGGTGTCCTGTAGATCCTTTCCCACCTGCAGATCTGCCTTTGTAGCAGGTTCTGACTTTTGTCCCAGAAAGAACACATCTTTCATT
>CAMNQN010000014.1 GCA_946549155.1 uncultured Lachnospiraceae bacterium
TGGCAATCGCCTTATCCAGATCCTCCTCGCCGGCCAGCATCTTCAGCTCCGCCACGCCCGGCATCAGAATATTGGCGCTGTCAGCCACCTGATGCAAAATCTGCAGCACCACCGGGTCCCGCATCATTTCCAGACGGACATTGGGGTCGAAGCTGATCTTCGCGCCCTGCTTCTTCATCATATTCACCGTCTTTACGATCTCATTGGCAAAGCCCACATCCGACATCAGGGAGCAGCCCATGATGTGCATGTACTTCGTATCCTCCAGACCCTCCAGCGTCTCCGGAGCCTTCGCCATCACGCAGGGGGAATTGTCCATGTAGAACAAAAACTTCCGCTCGCCGTCAGCAAAGTAGGTCACAAAGGCGATACCGGTGTGGCCCTGGTCGCTGACCAGCACCCGGCTCACGTCCACGCCGTCCTTCTTCAGCCGGCGCATAATATTCTCGCCGAAATCATCGTCCCCCACGCCGCTGATGATCGCCGTGGAATGTCCCAGACGGGCCGCGGTGCTGATAAAGATGCCCGGCGCTCCGCTGGGGAAGGGCCCTCTGAAATAATCGCTGTCATAAAGAGGGATATCCTCGTGGGGGCGCATAATCTCCACCAAAAGCTCACCCATAATCATAATCTCTGCCATAATTGTTTCCTCCATCTTATCCAAACAAATTTAAACGATTCCTGCTAAGAAAAGGGGCGCCCCTTTCTTTCGTTTCGCGGCAGCCCCCCTCTGTGAGATCAAATATAACTGCGCTTTCCACAGTTACAAATAAATTTTTAACGCGGAATAAAAATTACTCCATAAAATCCGCCGCATTTTCAGCGGTAATCAGCTGGAACGGTACTTTGTATCTGGGAGCAACCTCCTCGCCAACGCCAACCTTCACAGCCACATCTACCACCGTGCTGGCCTGTCCATTGGCATCCTGCAGTACACTTGCGGACAGACGGCCTTCGCTTACTGCGGAAACAGCATCGGAAATACCATCCACACCGATGATAACCAGCTCTCTCTCATTGGCCTCTGCCGCCTGCAGAGCGCCCATGGACATATCATCGTTCTCACAGATCACAGCCTTCAGATCCGGATATTTGCTCAGCCAGTCCTCTGTGGTGGACATTGCCTGATCTCTCTGCCAGCTGGCAGACAGGGTAGCTACACATTCATAAGCGTCATTTGCCAGGATGGTGTTCTCCAGACCTTCGTAACGCAGCAGCTGCGCGCTCTGTCCCATCTCGCCTTCCAGAATTCCGTACTGACCGCCTTCGCCTAACTGCTCCATCACAAAATTGCCCATCATTTCACCGGCCTCCGCATCATTGGAGCCTACATAGGAAACATAGTCGGTACGGGTCGTTTCCGTATTTACTTCCACCACCGGGATGCCGGCCTCAGCCGCCAGATCCAGCACCTGTGCGGAACCATCCGCATCCTGCGGGTTCAGGATAATTACATCTACCTGCTTCGCAATCAGATCCTCTGCCTGGGAAATCTGTTTTGCGATATCTGCCTGGCCATCCATCAGCAGGATCTCCGCATTGGCATAATTTTCTGCCGCATAGGACTGAATCGCCTCGCCCAGCTTATTGGAATACGTATCGGACATGGTTTTCATCAGCACACCGATGGTCACTTCTGAGTCAGCCGCAGCCTTTACCAGATCCTCCGGAGCCGCTTCCTCACCGAAAGCTGCTGCGCCCATGGACAGTGCCATTGTTCCCGTCATCAACATCGCTAAAAGTTTTTTCATCGTAATACCTTCCTTTCTTTGCTGTAAAGCATTTTAGTTTTTTATTTTCTACTTTGACAATTTCTTTGAGGAAATATCAAAGCATACAGCACCTAATATAATGATACCCTTAATAATCTGCTGCCAATAAGAGGAAACATTCAGCAGATTCAAACCGTTATTCAGTGTTCCGATAATCAGAATACCCACCAGAGTCCCCGGGATCGTACCGATACCTCCGGTCATACTGGTTCCTCCGATCACTGCCGCCGCGATGGCGTCTGTCTCAAACCCGGTTCCCACCGCCGGCTGTCCGGAATTGGTACGGGCTGCCAGAACAATTCCCGCGATGCCGGACAGTAAGCCCGCCATCACATACACCTTCATAAGGACCTGTCTTACGCGGATACCGGATGCCGCCGCTGCTTTGCTGTTTCCGCCGGTAGCATAGATATAACGTCCGAACTTCGTCATGGACAAAAGGATATGGCAGAGCACAAAAATAATCAGGAAAATAATGATAGGCGTCATTCCCTTTCCGATAGCGCTGAAGGTCTTGGAAGCCATGGTGTAGGGCTTGCCATCGGAATACACATAGGCAAAGCCACGGGCAATGGTCTGCCCTGCCAGCGTAGCCACAAAGGCCGGGACATCCAGAAACGCCACGAAAAATCCATTCATTGCGCCGAACAGCGCGCATACAATCAAAGCTGCTGCGATTCCCAAAATCCAGTTGCCCGGGTTCGCCACAATAATACTGCCGCCAATCACGCCGGCCACCGCCACCAAAGATCCGACCGTCAGGTCAATTCCGCCGGTCATAATCACGAACGTCATGGCAATCGCAAGAATTCCATTCACGGACACCTGCCGTAAAATATTTACCGCATTGTTCACCGTACGAAACGTAGGAGACACACACAGCAGGATCACCCACATGGCTACCAGAACCAGCAAGATGCCATATTTTCTAAAAAATTCCACTTTACTCTGTTTCATTCTTCTCCTCCTAAACTTCCTGCAAAGCACTGTGCAGCAGCGACTCCTGCGTCACCTTACCCGAAAGGATGTCGCCCCGGTTATACTCGCCGGTGATCTTTCCGCCTGACACGCACAGGATTCGGTCGCTCATCCCCATTACCTCCGGCAGCTCGGAGGAAATCATGATAATCGCCATTCCCTTCTTCGCCAGTTCACCCATCATCTTATAAATCTCAAATTTTGCCCCCACATCGATGCCCCGGGTAGGCTCATCCAAAATCAAAACCTTTGGCTGTGATAAAAGCCACTTGGCCAGAACCACCTTTTGCTGATTACCGCCGCTTAAGGTTCCCGCCGCCACGTCAATATTGGCGCATTTGATATTCAGCGCGGCCTCATATTCTTTTACTTCCCTTACCTCTTTCGCCTTATTGATAAAAAGGCTTTTGTGGTGCTCCGCAAGATTGGGCAGAGAAATATTTTCCTTGATGGAACGGTTCAGAACCAGGCCGTATATTTTCCGGTCCTCACTTACCATGGCAATTTTATTCGCGATGGCATCCTGGGGCCCCTTTACCTTTATCTCCCTGCCATCCACAAAAATCTGTCCGGAATCCAGCTTATCCAGGCCGAAAATCGCGTTCATGATTTCGCTGCGGCCAGCTCCCACCAGGCCGCAGAAGCCCAGGATCTCGCCTGCCTTTACCGTAAAGCTGATATCCTCAAAAACGCCCTTCCGGCACAGGTTCCTTACCTCAAAAACCGGTCTGCCAACAGGAACCTCCTCCTTCGGATAGCGGTTGTCCAGCGTCCTTCCCACCATCATTTCGATCAGCTCTCCCTGGGTAACCCCGGAGGCCGGAACCGTTTTTATGTATTCACCGTCCCGAAGCACCGTAATGCGGTCCGTGATCTTCAGAATCTCCTCCAGCCGGTGGGAAATATAGATGATAGCCACCTGCTTCGCCTTCAGATCCGCTATGATCTCAAACAGCTTCTTCGTCTCCTCGTCCGCCAGGGAAGAGGTAGGCTCATCCATGATAATCACATCCGCGTTTCTCCGGACAGCCTTGATAATCTCAAGCATCTGAATCTGAGCCACGCTTAACTTTCTCACCTTTGTTCTCGGATCAAACTCCATTCCGTATTCCTTTAAAATCTCTGCAGTCCGACGGTCCATTTCCCGGTGATTTAAGAATTTTCCCTTCATGATCTCCTGACCCAGGAAAATATTCTCCGAAATGGTCATATCCGGCAGCGGCGCCAGCTCCTGATGGATCATGGCAATTCCGTTTTTCTGGGAGTCCGCCACGGATTTTGCCTTCACCAGGGCACCGTTATGATAAACCTCCCCCTCATCCGGGATATATTCTCCGGTGATCATCTTCATCAGGGTAGATTTGCCCGCTCCGTTTTCTCCCACCAGCGCGTGTACCTCTCCGGGTGCAATGGAAAAACTGACACCCTTCACCGCGTACACGCCCGGAAACCGCTTATGCAGATTTTTTACTTCAAGACGGTACTGTTCCATGTTCCTCGCCCTTTCTCTAACCAAGACAACACTTTTTCAGATATTCCAGAGAGGTCTTAATATATCCGGTCATCTGCTCTTCGTCGGCTCCTCCGCTTAAATCCCGGAATACCCGGACGTCACGGCCTACTTCTCCGCCCTTTAAGAGGAAGGGCTCCATCACCACATAGTGATCATAATTAATATCCCGCAGCGCCTGTCCAATCGCCGGCCAGTCAATGCTGTTATTCATACCGGGAAGCTTCCGGTTGCACTCGCCCACATGCACATGGCCCAGCAGCTTTCCTGCTTTGCGGAGAGCGTCGTACATATTGTCTTCCTCGATATTCATATGGTAGGTATCCAGCAGAATGTTCACATGATCGCTGCCCACCCGCTTCACATACTCGATGGCCTCCGCACAGTCCGTCAGGATGTAGGTCTCATTCCGGTTCAGTACCTCCAGAGCACAGGTGACGTCACACGCCTCCGCCTTCTTGCTCAGCTCCTGCAGACAGGCAATGCTTCTCTCCCAGGCTGCTTCCTTATCTGTCTCCACAAAATCCGTGGGCCAGAAGGAATAAATCGCTCCCACCAATACCTTCGATCCTAATTTCTGCATATTTTCAAAAATCTTTTCAAAATAAGCGATACCGTTTCTGCGAACCTCTTCCTTGGAGGAAGCCAGATCATACTCCTTCGCAGGGCCGGAATTTGTAGAAAACTCCATATTTCTCTTCTCGCCTTCCGCCCTCAGCCTGCCAATTTCCTCGTCCGACATATGATACAGGTGATCCGCGCTAATTTCCAGGACATCAAATCCGATATCCGCCAGCTTATTTACCATTCCCAGATATTCCTCGATGCTAAACTTCCAGCTATTCTGCCAATAAGAATAGTTGCATCCGAATTTCATCATTTTCCTATTTCCTCCAATATTCCTATTTTTGTGCTCGAGCTCGTTTGTGTTTTACATTATACTTCCATTACATACTCATAGTAAATAGTTTTATTTTCACAATATTACAGCCTATATTTTGTGCAATTATGCTATAATATGCCCAAATCCCCTGTTATTTTCCATTTTTGTACATTTTCATATTGTGCTCGTACATATTTTTATAGACATTAGTATGCAGGAATGATATAATCGAAGCATACGCAGTTTACTAAATTGAAAGAGGGAGTTTTACCTGATATGGCCGTGACAATAAAACAGATTGCAGAACTGGCGAACGTGTCCCGGGGTACTGTGGACAAGGTTTTAAATAACCGTCCCGGAGTAAAGCCTGCCACCCAGGAAAAAGTTCTGCGAATTGCAAAAGAATTGAATTATCATCCCAATCTTCTGGGCAAGGCGCTGGTTCAGAACAAAACGCCGCTGAAATTTGGCATTATCCTGACCGCTGATTATAATCCCTTCATCCAGGAGCTTTTATCGGGAATCCAAAAGGCCCGGAACGAATTTGAGCCCTTCGGGCTGGAGATCATTCCAAAAATGCTGACCACCATCGAACCTGCGGAGCAGCTTGGCATCATAAATGATCTGATGAATCAGAATGTAAACGGGCTGGCGGTGTTTCCCATCGACGACCCCCAGATTATCTCCCGGATTAATGAGCTTGCGCAGAATCATACCGCCATCGTCACCTTCAATTCCAGGGTAAGCGATATCAACAGCCTCTGCTTTGTGGGACAGGATCACTATAAAGGCGGCCGCACAGCCGCCGACCTTATGCGGAAGTTGATTCCCGGCCAGAAAAAAATCGGGGTCATCGTCAGTTCCCGGAAGCTGTCCTGCCATCAGGACCGGCTGCAGGGATTTACAGACCGCATGCAGGAAGAGGCCTGCCCCGGCCTGATTGTGGACGTACAGGAAAACCAGGACCGGAAAGAGGACGCTTTCCGCATCACTCTGGAATACTGTAATAAATATCCGGATCTGGACGCCATCTATATCACCAGCGGCGGAGTCTCCGGCGTGGGAAGTGCTCTGGATATCGCAGGGTTAGCGAAAAAGGTACATATTATCTGCCACGATCTGACTCCGGACAGCCGAAATCTGCTGGAAAATGACGTGGTGGACTTTATCCTGGGACAAAATCCGGAGGAACAGGGATACCAGCTGGTAAAGGTCCTGTTTGAATACTGCATGAAGGGCATCACGCCTCCCCCGCAGATTGACATTCCCATCACCATCACCGTGAAGGAATCCCTTTAAAAACACTGAAAAAGGGTTGTGAAGAAATGGGTAGAGATTCCCAAAGCTTCACAGCCCTTTTTCTTTTTTGGCAAATAGCCTTCAGGCTTTCTTTCCTGTATTCTCTTTCATCCTCTGCAGCATATCAAATCCTACTGCCACCAGCAGCACGCAGCCCTTGATGACCATCTGCAGGTAGGTGCTGATACCGCACAGCACAAAGCCGTTGCTTAAGATCTGCATGATCAGAATACCTGCCACCGCGCAGCTGATGCTTCCCGCTCCTCCGGTAACGCTCACTCCGCCAAGTACCAGCGCACTGATCACATCAAATTCAAAGCCCTGTCCTGCCGTCACCTGCCCCGAATTGGTCCTTGAGAGCATCACCACACCTGAAAGGCCCGCGAAAAATCCGCACAGGGAATAGGCCAGATAGTGGACTCTCTTTACCCGTACGCCGGATAATTCCGAGGCTTCCGCATTGCTCCCCACCGCATAAAAATGACGTCCGAAGAATGTCTTGTTTAAGATAAAGGATCCCGCGATCAGGCAGATCACCATCAGAATAACCGGTATGGGGATAATCCCCACATATCCCTGTCCCAGCACCGCAAAGGACTTGGGGAAGCCAAAGATCGGCATGCCGCCGGCAATAATGTACGCCCAGCCCTCAAATATAATCTGCGTAGCCAGGGTCACAATCAGGGGCGGTATCTTGATGTTGGCAACCACCCAGCCATTAAAAAACCCGATCAGGGTGGAGGCCCCAATGCCCACCAGGGACGCCAGCACCGGATTCATCCCCATGTTTACCATAAAATACGCAACAATGATATTCACAAAGGTTACCACGGACCCAACAGAAAGGTCGATCCCGCCGATAATCATAACAAAAATCATTCCAACGGAAGCGATTCCCAGCATGGAGGCCTGCCGTACCACATTTACGATATTGCTTACTCTCAAAAACTGCGGGGAAGCAATGGAAAAAATGATAATCAGCGCAAGCAGCACCAGATAAATGGCATATTTCTTTACAAACTGTTTTACATTAAGTGTTTTCATTGTTCCTCTCCTTCATCAGTAAGATTTTGATGCATATTCCATAATCAGCTGCTGGCTGAATTCTTCCTTCCGGATTTCCCCGCCGTAATGCCCTTCCGCCAGCACAATAATCCGGTCCGCCATGCCAATCAGCTCCTCCATCTCGGAGGAAATCATGATAATCGTTTTCCCCTCCTCGATCAGACTGTTGAGCAGCTTGTAGATTTCATATTTCGCCCCCACGTCGATCCCACGGGTCGGCTCATCAAAAATCACCAGCTCCGGGGACGTGGCCAGCCCTTTGGCCAGCACCACCTTCTGCTGGTTCCCTCCCGACAGGTTCTTCGCCTGCTGGAACAGGCCCGGCGTTTTTATCTGCAGCTTTTCTTTGTAGGAATTTGATATTTCATCCACCTTTTTCCAGTCCAGCACACAAAACCGCGACAGCCGCCTGGCGGAGGACAGGGAAATATTGTCCCGGATATTCATCGGCAGGCACAGCCCCTGGTTTTTCCGGTCCTCCGGGCAAAGCACGATGCCTGCGGCAATCGCCTCCTGCGGGCAGTGGAATTTCACTTCCTTTCCCTTCCAGGTCAGCGTCCCGCTCTCTATTTCCTTTACCCCGAAAATCAGCTCCGCCAGCTCGGTACGCCCTGCCCCGATCAGTCCTGCAAATCCCAGGATCTCTCCCTTTTTCAGTTCAAAGGAAATATTTTTTACCCCGTTTCCTGCAAGGTTCTCTGCCTTCAGCAGCACTTCCTCCGACACCATCGTCTTTCTGGGCGGAAAGGTTGCGCTCAGCTCCCGTCCCACCATCAGCTTAATCAGCTCCTCGTTGGATGTCTCCTGGGTATGTAACGTCTGTATGTACTGGCCGTCCCGCATTACCGTAATGCGGTCGGACAGCCGGAAAATCTCCGGCATACGGTGGGAGATATAGACGATGGCCACTCCTTTTTTCTTCAGCTGTTCCACCAGCGCAAACATGTTCTCTGTCTCATTGTTGGTCAGCGGGGCGGAGGGCTCATCCATAATCAGCACCCTTGCGTTGTGGGATACGGCCTTCGCGATCTCGATCATCTGGCGGTACCCCACCGTCAGGTTCTTTACCAGCTCATAAGGGTTTATTTTTATATTCAGGCTTTCAAACACTTCCGCAGACCTTCTGGCCATCTCTTTTTTATCCACAAGGACGCCCCTGCGGATTTCATTGCCCAGAAACACGTTCTCCGACGCGCTCAGATCCCCTACGGAATTCAGCTCCTGATAAATCACCGCTATCCCATATTTATCCGCAAGCTGGGGCGTCATCTGCTTAAACGACTGCCCGTCAATGACAATCTCCCCCTCATCCGGTATCACCGCACCGGTACAGGTCTTGATCAGGGTAGATTTCCCGGCGCCGTTTTCCCCGCATAATGCGTGGACCTCCCCGGCCCTGACATCAAAAGACACATTGTTCAGCGCCACCACTCCCGGGAAGCGTTTCGTGATATTTTTTAATTGCAGTATAACTTCCGACATCTGGTCACCTCATTTATTCTGTTTTTTCAAAACGGAAGCAGGACTATCTCTGCGGACAGCCCTGCTTCCGGATACAGACTTTATTTCTGAGCTGCTAAATACTCCTCCACATTTTCTGCGTTAATGGGATTTGCCACCTTGTATACTTCCTTTTCATATTCGCCGCCCTCCAGCATCAGCTGTACGCACTCGAATACCTTATCCGCCATCTCGGCTGCCGTCCCAAGGCTGATGGACATTCTGACCGCTTCGTTATTTACGATAGCCGCACAGGCTTCGTCAGAAGCGTCACATCCGAAGATGCCATATTCCTCAAGGTTGGCCCCGGATGCCTTCAGGGCTTCGTTGGCGCCAACCGCACCGCCGTCACCGATACATGCGAACACTTTGATATCCGGATGGGCCTGCAGCATATTTTCCGCAACTGTCATTCCTGTTGCCGCGTCAACCGCGCTGTCCTGGGCCACAATCTCTGCCTCCGGGGCGCCTTCCTTAATCCCGTCAATGATGCCGTTGGCACGTTCCACGATTACCGGGAGGGAGGCGTAGTCAAGAACCGCCACCTCACATTTGCCGTCATAATTTTCATTAATCCAGTTGGCTGCCTGTTCGCCGATGGCTTTTCCAACGGTGTAGTTGTCTACCAGGTAAGCCATTTCCGCACACTCCAGGTTAAAATCCCAGGAGAACACTTTAATGCCGGCATCCGCCGCCTGCTGGCAGACCGGTTCCAGTGCCGCTTCATCCACCGGGTAGATTACCAGCACATCCACAGCCTTTTCGATGAAGTTCTCAACCTGGGCGATCTCCTCCGTGGCATTGCTCTTGCAGTCCAGCACGGTGATATCCCATCCCTCTTCTGCGCCGCGTGTCTGAAGGACATCGGAAACCTCCGCAAAGATGGGATTGGTGATATCCTGGAAGATAACCCCTACCGAATAATCCGCGTCTTCCGCCCAGGCGCTTCCCGCCATCAGTCCCATACACGCTGCTGCCATTGATGCTACCGCTAAAAGTTTCTTCATTCTTTTTTCCTCCTTTTGTTAAGCTTCTTTTTTATATAATTTTTTAGTTACCCTGTTTTGCCGGAAATACCATCATTTTTCCGTTTTTGCCCCGGATTTCAAAGGCGCGGTTAATTTCATCCAGCGGTATGCGGTCAGAGATAAGCTCCTTCAGCCGCAGTTTTCCGGAATTGATCAGATCTGCCGCTCTGCCATGGGTATAAGGATTCACATAAGACGCCGTAACGGTAAGCTCGCGTTGAAAAATCTCATATGGTTTTACCGGAATCTCACAATCCGGTTCTGTAAGGCCGAATAAAAGAATGCGCCCCTCTTTCCCGCAATAGCGGAAGGCATCCATCATGGTAGCCTTGCTTCCCACACATTCGATCACAACATTAATCTTTCGTATCCCATGTTTTCTGCATACGTCATCCGCGTTTTCCGTCAGCGGATCATACACAATATCTGCGCCTAATTCCAGAGCCAGCTTTCGCTTTTTCTCAACAGGTTCAGCCAGCATTACGGTTGTCGCCCCCGAAAGAGCTGCAAGCTGAAGCATGATCAGGCCAATCGCGCCTCCGCCGATCACCAGCACCGTATCCCCTGTCCGTATCCCTGCCCTGTCGATTCCATGAAGGCAGCAGCCAAGCGGTTCACACATCGCGCCCTCTTCGAACGACACCTCCGGCCTGAGCAGATACAGTTGTTTCTCATTCACCGTACAGAACTCTGCAAATCCGCCGTCATAGGTCACACCCGTGGCAGAATAATCGTCACAAAAATGCGGTTCTCCAATCTGGCAGCTATAGCATTTTCCGCACATAATGCTGGGATCCACCGTAACATGATCTCCCGGCTTTACCTTTGTTACATTCTTCCCAATCCTTTCCACAATTCCGCAAAACTCGTGTCCCAGCACCACCGGCGGGAAACATTCGGAAGCTCCTTTGGCTCCGGCAAAGATATGCATATCTGTTCCGCATACCCCCGCCGCCATAACACGAATCAGCACCTCGTCCTGATCCGGTTCCCGGATTTCTCTTTCCTCTACCCGAATCACACCTGGTTCATAAAAAACTGCTGCTCTCATATCCCATCCTCCTTTTTAATCATAAGCCTTTAACTTTCCTGTAAATGCAGACACCCATATTCCTTTAATTTTTCATAAATCTGTCTTTTCTCATCGCGCTCTACGGTTTTCTTCTCTGCCAGAATATAGGGCATGCCAATCTGCTCTGCCTTTCCTTTTGCCATATCATGATACGCCATCACATTCACCTGTCTGATCGCATCATATTTTCCAGACAGCTTTGCGATTGCGCGGTAATGCTCTTCCGTATCATTGATTCCCGGAATAATCGGACATCTCAGGAAAATATCTTTTTTCAGCCCGCAAAGCAGATCAAGATTATCCAAAATCCGGCGGTTGTCTGTCCCAATATATTGACGATGCAGCTTTGCATCCGTGATTTTATAATCAAACAGAAAAATATCAACCAGATCCGCAATCTGTCTGTACTTCTCCGGGTCTGCCTGTCCCGACGTGTCAAGACAGACGTGGATTCCTTCCTGCTTTGCCGCTCTTAAAAGCTCCCAAAGGCCCTCAAACTGCATCATGGGTTCTCCGCCGCTCACGGTCATTCCCCCGCCGCTTCGCTGGTAAAAATCCCGGTCGCGAAGAATTATTTTTAAAATCTCTTCGTGCGGCAGATCCTTTCCAAATATTTTCAGTGCACGCCCGGGGCAGGCATCCACACATTTCCCACACTGCAGACAGGCTGAAAAATTTACCGTATGCACGCCGTCCTCCGAAATATGGTGCACCTTCTGAGGACAGATTTCCTCACACCTTCCGCAGCGGATACACGTTTTTTCAAGATATCCCAGTTGGCGAGAATACCTTTTCGACTCCGGATTATGGCACCAGACGCAGTCCAGGGGACAGCCCTTCAAAAATACGGTTGTCCGGATTCCGGGGCCATCATGCAACGCAAATCTCTGTAAATCAAAAACTCTTAAATTTGCCATGCCGCCTCCTCTCATACGCGGAATGAATCCGTGTTTCCCTAGTTCAATGTCCGGTTCAAAATATCCAGCTGCACATCATCTGCCAGTTCCACATATCTGGCGCTAAAACCGCCGACCCTGACAATAAGATTCGCGTATTTATCCGGTTCGCGCCTTGCATTTTCCAGATCCTCACGCCCAACCACATTGATCATGGCCTGCGTTCCGCCCCTGCCGAAATAGGAATCCATCAATGGATAAATAATACTTTTTCGCTGCCCGTTAAACGTTTCTTTGGAAAATTTCATATTCTGAACAACGCCAAAATGAATATCATTTCTTGCTTTCAGCAGGGAATTGATAAATGCTGTCACGCCATTTCTGTCCATTCCCGCGGTCGGATTATTTGCGTTTGTCAGAGAAGCCGACGCCCTCCTTCCATCCGGCGTGGCGCCTGTATTACGGCCGTAAGTGGTATTGTCGCGGTTATTGATATTGACCATCCCGAAGCAGTCGAGCCCGTAATACTTCCCTGAAATCGCCAGCATTTTTTCGCAGACCATCTCGTGGACGGCTTTCATCATATTGTCCACCTCTTCCAGGTCATTGCCAAATTTATCGGCTGAAAGCATCATCGCCCGTTCCGCTTCATAACCGGAAAAATCTGCCCGAAGCGCCTTCAGCATCGTCTCTGCTGAAATCACCTTATCCTCAAATACGAGTTTTTTAAGTACATACAGCGAATCCGAACAGGTGACAATACCGTATATTTCATCACTGCCGCCGCATTTCACACAGCCCCCTGCGATAACGCCCTTTCCCGCATCCATGCATCCGTCGTAGAGAATATTGTGCAGGTTAAGCGCCATATCTCTGGCAATAATCTCATATCCCCTGGAATGGTTTCTCGCGCTCACATCTGTCAGATACTCCACATTGTCGCAGTAAACCTGCCAGAGCTCATCAAAATTTTTGTAATCCGTAAGAAAGGTATCGTTGGGTGTAAGCCGGTATTTTCCCGTCGAATCATATCCTCCATTGATGGTACCCCAAAGCACATTTGCCATATTCAGGACAGAGTTGGGACTGACTATAATTCTGTGGTCAATCGTAAACTCCCCGCATCCAAGGGGCATCCACCCCAGTGCTTCCTCATAGCTGATGCCAAATACCTTCCTGACACCCGGAATAATATTTTCATCCTGATACAGCATCGGAAAGGTGCATCCCTCACCGATGACATCCATCGCCTTATCATAGAGGCGCTGATCCATTCCCTTATACATCCGCAGCGTAAGCTGAGGGACAATATCATGTACCCTCCTGGACACCTCCATAATCACCAGTGCCAGTTCATCTGCCTCCTTCGGATATTTTCTCCCTAAGCCACCGACAATCACGCGGTCATCGGTAACCTGTTCCTTAACAATCATCAGCTGCCAGAAGCTGGTGAGCAGACGGATCGCCTCCTCTTCGTCAATAAGGCCGCTTTCCAAATCGCGCTTATAATAAAGCGCCAGATAGTCATCCATCCTGCCCCATTCGCGCGCCCCGTCCACCATGTTATAAATAATAACAAGCTGGATCGCTTCCCGGAATGTGGAGGGCTTCTCCACCGTAAGCTTCCGGTTAATGCGCGCCATTTCTTCAAGATCCGCCCGCCTGCGCTTATCCGTTTCCGTCTCCAGAAGCTTATCCGCTTCCTCCGCATACCAGAGCAGCGTCTTTTTGATCGTGCCGATAGCCATCCGCATACCCTCGTAAAAGTTCGGATCATTTTCCGGATGCTCCGCCTGTTTTTCATCGATAAGACCCAGAAGGCCGGGAAGGCCATAATCCAGCAGCTTATGATAATCAAGGAAAATTCCGGCGACCCTCTGAAGCGCAGTTGCCGCATGGGGAAAATGTGCAAGATCGAGCACCGTTCCATCGGATACTCCTCCGGTAATCATATAGATCTTATCTACCGGATCCATCTCTGTAAGAAATTTTTTGGTTGACGTATGATCCTTCCAGTATTCTCTCAGCGCGGCAAGACGCCTGCGGTCTGCCTTCGATATGGTCTCATCCGCAATCTTTTCGTCAAACCAGTCAAAATTCATGGCAAAGCCCCACTCGCTGTTAATATACTGGGCGTTCATGCCAAGCGGGAAAATGTCCTCTCTTCCGCAAAACAGATCATTTGGCATGATTCCCAGCATAATTTGCGGAAACTGAGCATCCAGGCATCTGGCCTCGCGGATCGCCGGGTGCTCCTCCTTACAGGCTTTGCAGACCTCTGTAAATTCCTCCATGTAATCCAGCAATTCCGGAAACTTCAGCCGCGGTTCGTTATTATAAATCGTTGCATAGCCATCATAGGAAGCCTTTTCACGGATTTTATATGCCTCTTTCCAATACATTTTTGTTCCTTCCTTCGTCTGGCAGTTCTCTGCCGTTTGTTCTGAATTATGTTACACGTTTAACATCTGTAATTAGATTAACTCTCTTCCTTATTTTTGTAAATAGTCTATTTTTTACAATTATTCTTTTATTTTTTTGTGCATAACGCTGTGTTATTCCATTCTATTTCGCATATCTCACGAGTCGTTTTTCTAAACGTTTAACGCATTTCTTGACATTTTAACAGGAAGCGGTTAAAATATCATTATCTGATAATTCAACGATAAAAGCAGGTACTTATTATGAAAAATCCCACACTGAAAGATGTGGCAGAGCTGGCAGGCGTCTCCACTGCGACCGTTTCCTACATCATCAATGGTTCCAGAAGTGTTTCGGAAAAATCAAGGCAGAAAGTGGAAAAAGCGATAGAGGCACTCTCCTATCACCCAAACCAGCTTGCCCGCAATTTTAAAAACGGCAAAAAAAACTCCATCGGTTTTATTGTTCCGGATATTGCCAACATCAGTTTTTCGGTAATCATTGAGGAGATCGAAACGATTCTCGCCGCAAAGGGCATCAATCTGATTATTGCCAACACAAAGGAAACGCCGGCCAATGAAATACGGCAGATTGCTTCTTTATCCAACGGACTCGTGGATGGCCTCATTATCGCGTCCACACTTTCTGATTATCAGCAGATTGAAGACCTGATACCGGAACATTTTCCCGTAGTTTTGATTGACCGCGGCATCTCAAACTGCAAAGCAGATCAGGTTCTGATTTCAAGTGAAACTGCCATGTGCCAGGGCATCTCTGATCTGGCCGCCTGCGGACACAAAAAAATCGGCTTTATTGCATGGCTGGAAAATGTCTATACAACCAATCAGCGAATTATCGAATATCAGAACGCTCTTGAAACAAATGGGCTGACTTTCGATGGATCGCTTGTAAAATACTCTGCCCCATCCATTTCCACTGCCCGACTTGCGGACGGCCTGATCAGCCAGGGATGCACCGCTATCGTTGCCGGAAATGATATTATTACAATGGATCTCGTTGATCTCTCACTGAAGCAGGAGTTTTCTCAGAAAAAGGGCTTTCATATTCTTGGTTACAGCTACGGCGACTGGTATACCTGGCTTCCTTTTCTAAGAACAATCTCTATGCCGACACGTGATGTGGGCCGTCTTGCCGCAAGACGCCTGCTGGAATGCACCAGAAACCCGGATACCCCGTCAAAAGAATATGTGCTGACCTGCTCTTATCACAACAGCAGACCATAATATCGGGGGCTGCCGCAAAATGGCGGGATATCAGCAATTTTCCCCTGCCATTTTGCGGCAGCCCCTTAAAACAGCTCCTGTTAAGCGGTCTGTCCCAGATATTTTTTCAACGTCGCTCTGACAGCGCCGGGACCCTGTATTTCCTCTCTTAAAATCTCCTCTATTTCCTGGCCGATCCCCGCCTGATACAGATCAACTCCAAAAATATTTTCATTTGACAGGATTCCCTTTACCTGACCTTTCAGGCTGTCAGGATTGCCAAACACCACCGTACTCATCCTTCCCTGCAGTTCCTCATTCAGCGGATCCGGCGAGAGCTCAAAGGGGGTTCCTTCATCATCCACCGCCAGCAGATAGCGGAGCCATCCCGCAATTGCCATCGGAATACCCTTTAATGCGGCAGCCGTGCCCTCCTTCTCCACATAAGCTTTCACGGTTTCTCCAAACCGTACCCCCACGCCCTGGGAAATATCCGTCACAATACGCTGCACGGTATCCCCAAGGTAGGGATTGGGAAACCGCTCTTCCAGACATTCATTCAGAAAAGCCCGCGGAGAAATAATACCCGGATCGGGCACCACCTTCATTCCCTCTTCGCCCACAAGATGTGCCAGCTTCAGCAGCTTCGCATCCCTTATGGTATCGGAAAAAAGAGTATATCCCAACACACATCCATAGGGCGCCAGCGCGGAATGAATCGGGTTCAGGCAAACGGTAACCTTCATACGTTCCGATTTCTTTACCGTTTCCCTGTCCGTCATATAAACGCCTGCCTTTTCCAGGGCAGGGCGGCCATTGGGAAAGCGGTCCTCAATCACCAGATACTGCGGCCCTTCCGCATTCATAAACGGAGCAATGTAGGTCTTTTTCGAGGTAATAACGGGCTGCATGCCTTCCACACCTGCCTGCTCCAGCTCCCCCGCAATTTTTTCACTGGGACGTGGTGTAATCTTGTCAATCATCGTCCATGGAAAAGATATCTTCCTTTCATCGCTGATATACTCCACGAAGGCCTGATCAACAAATCCTCTCTTTTCCCACTCTTTTGCCATGGTCAGCACAGAGCTGCGCAGTCTGCTTCCATTTTGGGCACAGTTATCCATGGAAACCAACGCCAGAGGAAATGCTCCCCCGCGGAAACGTTCCAGCAGCAAAGCGGCAACCACCGCCATCGCGCCCACAGGCTTTTCCGGACCGTTTTTTATATCCTCCAGAACAAACGGAGCGTATGTCCCATCTGTCCCCGTCAATGCATAACCCTTTTCTGTAATTGTGAAGGATACCATCTGCAATCCGCAATCCCGGAAGACTTCCTTCATGCGTCCCCACTGTTTTTCGTCGGATGATTTTGCCTTGACAGCTTCCGCCAAAGACCCCAGCACTCTTTTTTCCTGTGTTCCGTCTCCGTTCAGGATCACACTAATTGCCAGATTATCATACGGTTCATAAATCTTATCCACCACATCATAGTC
This sequence comes from uncultured Lachnospiraceae bacterium, assembly GCA_946549155.1. Taxonomy (GTDB): domain Bacteria; phylum Bacillota; class Clostridia; order Lachnospirales; family Lachnospiraceae; genus Merdiplasma. The sequence goes on from CAMNQN010000014.1 coordinate 17,141, forward strand.
AAAGGTTTCCGCACAGATGATTCCCCGGTCCATCTCCCCTTCCGAAAGCAGCCGGTCTGCAATATCTCCAATAAATACCCGGAAAATATTTCCAATTCCAAAATGTACCCATAACGGAGAGTTTCTTGTTTTTTCCGCTACCTCTTCTACATTGTAGGAAGGAAGTGCAATTCCAGCCTCTTTCCACAGTTTTTCCGCTTTTATTCCTTCATGTGTCAGATTCATAATTGATCCCTTTCCATAATATTTTTGTTACATTTATCCGCAAAACATTTCCCGTGTTCTCACATATGCTTATTCAAAAAGTCCACAATGATCTGTTTTACTTCTGTTTTTATAAATGGCCGGTCAGCGTGGTTCGCCCCTTCCACCAGATACAAATCTACCGTATTCCCCTTCTCTTCCAGTGCTCTGTACAAGACTTCACTGTGCTTTGCGGGAACCAGGCTGTCTGCTGTTCCGTGCAAAAGCAGACAGGGCGGCATTTGCTCTCTGACCATATCCGACAGATTCGGATAATTCTCCACATCCTCCGACATATTCACTTCTTTTCGTCCCGGGATAAGCCACTCCATCTCTACACAGGGATACCAGGCCACCACAGCCTGCACTTCACTGGAATATTCCTGATAAGTTCTCTTATCATATATCCTCTCCGGCCCGGTTATTCCTGCCAGGACGCTTAAATATCCGCCCGCCGATTCCCCCATAACTGCGATGCGGTCAGGGTTAATATGAAATTCCTCCGCATGAGCTCTGATATAGCGAATCGCTTCTTTAATATCCTCCAGTTGATCCGGGTACCGTGTCAGTTGAATTACACTGTAATCCACCGCCGCCACTGCAAATCCCTGTTTCGCAAAATAAACCAGCTCCGGTATCCAGACATTCCTGTCCACCTCTGCAAAAGAACCGCCGCAAAGCCAGACGATCAGCGGATAGGTTTTATCTTCATCATAAGGATAATTACACCGCGGCTTCATCAGCGACATACAAAGCTGGCGATATTTTGCATGGCACCATTCCTGTCGCTGGCCATATACAATATTCGATGCAAGAGTAATTACCTCTTCATCCCCCGGCACCTGTATTACTTTTTTCATGTGCTCCTCCCATCATCCGTTATGCTTTCTTTACCGTACTCTCTTTCATCCTCTGCAGCATATCAAATCCCACTGCCACCAGCAGCACGCAGCCCTTGATGACCATCTGCAGGTAGGTGCTGATACCGCACAGCACAAAGCCGTTGCTTAAGATCTGCATGATCAGAATACCTGCCACCGCGCAGCTGATGCTTCCCGCTCCTCCGGTAACGCTCACTCCGCCAAGTACCAGCGCACTGATCACATCAAATTCAAAGCCCTGTCCTGCCGTCACCTGCCCCGAATTGGTCCTTGAGAGCATCACCACACCTGAAAGGCCCGCGAAAAATCCGCACAGGGAATAGGCCAGATAGTGGACTCTCTTTACCCGTACGCCGGATAATTCCGAGGCTTCCGCATTGCTCCCCACCGCATAAAAATGACGTCCGAAGAATGTCTTGTTTAAGATAAAGGATCCCGCGATCAGGCAGATCACCATCAGAATAACCGGTATGGGGATAATCCCCACATATCCCTGTCCCAGCACCGCAAAGGACTTGGGGAAGCCAAAGATCGGCATGCCGCCGGCAATAATGTACGCCCAGCCCTCAAATATAATCTGCGTAGCCAGGGTCACAATCAGGGGCGGTATCTTGATGTTGGCAACCACCCAGCCATTAAAAAACCCGATCAGGGTGGAGGCCCCAATGCCCACCAGGGACGCCAGCACCGGATTCATCCCCATGTTTACCATAAAATACGCAACAATGATATTCACAAAGGTTACCACGGACCCAACAGAAAGGTCGATCCCGCCGATAATCATAACAAAAATCATTCCAACGGAAGCGATTCCCAGCATGGAGGCCTGCCGTACCACATTTACGATATTGCTTACTCTCAAAAACTGCGGGGAAGCAATGGAAAAAATGATAATCAGCGCAAGCAGCACCAGATAAATGGCATATTTCTTTACAAACTGTTTTACATTAAGTGTTTTCATTGTTCCTCTCCTTCATCAGTAAGATTTTGATGCATATTCCATAATCAGCTGCTGGCTGAATTCTTCCTTCCGGATTTCCCCGCCGTAATGCCCTTCCGCCAGCACAATAATCCGGTCCGCCATGCCAATCAGCTCCTCCATCTCGGAGGAAATCATGATAATCGTTTTCCCCTCCTCGATCAGACTGTTGAGCAGCTTGTAGATTTCATATTTCGCCCCCACGTCGATCCCACGGGTCGGCTCATCAAAAATCACCAGCTCCGGGGACGTGGCCAGCCCTTTGGCCAGCACCACCTTCTGCTGGTTCCCTCCCGACAGGTTCTTCGCCTGCTGGAACAGGCCCGGCGTTTTTATCTGCAGCTTTTCTTTGTAGGAATTTGATATTTCATCCACCTTTTTCCAGTCCAGCACACAAAACCGCGACAGCCGCCTGGCGGAGGACAGGGAAATATTGTCCCGGATATTCATCGGCAGGCACAGCCCCTGGTTTTTCCGGTCCTCCGGGCAAAGCACGATGCCTGCGGCAATCGCCTCCTGCGGGCAGTGGAATTTCACTTCCTTTCCCTTCCAGGTCAGCGTCCCGCTCTCTATTTCCTTTACCCCGAAAATCAGCTCCGCCAGCTCGGTACGCCCTGCCCCGATCAGTCCTGCAAATCCCAGGATCTCTCCCTTTTTCAGTTCAAAGGAAATATTTTTTACCCCGTTTCCTGCAAGGTTCTCTGCCTTCAGCAGCACTTCCTCCGACACCATCGTCTTTCTGGGCGGAAAGGTTGCGCTCAGCTCCCGTCCCACCATCAGCTTAATCAGCTCCTCGTTGGATGTCTCCTGGGTATGTAACGTCTGTATGTACTGGCCGTCCCGCATTACCGTAATGCGGTCGGACAGCCGGAAAATCTCCGGCATACGGTGGGAGATATAGACGATGGCCACTCCTTTTTTCTTCAGCTGTTCCACCAGCGCAAACATGTTCTCTGTCTCATTGTTGGTCAGCGGGGCGGAGGGCTCATCCATAATCAGCACCCTTGCGTTGTGGGATACGGCCTTCGCGATCTCGATCATCTGGCGGTACCCCACCGTCAGGTTCTTTACCAGCTCATAAGGGTTTATTTTTATATTCAGGCTTTCAAACACTTCCGCAGACCTTCTGGCCATCTCTTTTTTATCCACAAGGACGCCCCTGCGGATTTCATTGCCCAGAAACACGTTCTCCGACGCGCTCAGATCCCCTACGGAATTCAGCTCCTGATAAATCACCGCTATCCCATATTTATCCGCAAGCTGGGGCGTCATCTGCTTAAACGACTGCCCGTCAATGACAATCTCCCCCTCATCCGGTATCACCGCACCGGTACAGGTCTTGATCAGGGTAGATTTCCCGGCGCCGTTTTCCCCGCATAATGCGTGGACCTCCCCGGCCCTGACATCAAAAGACACATTGTTCAGCGCCACCACTCCCGGGAAGCGTTTCGTGATATTTTTTAATTGCAGTATAACTTCCGACATCTGGTCACCTCATTTATTCTGTTTTTTCAAAACGGAAGCAGGACTATCTCTGCGGACAGCCCTGCTTCCGGATACAGACTTTATTTCTGAGCTGCTAAATACTCCTCCACATTTTCTGCGTTAATGGGATTTGCCACCTTGTATACTTCCTTTTCATATTCGCCGCCCTCCAGCATCAGCTGTACGCACTCGAATACCTTATCCGCCATCTCGGCTGCCGTCCCAAGGCTGATGGACATTCTGACCGCTTCGTTATTTACGATAGCCGCACAGGCTTCGTCAGAAGCGTCACATCCGAAGATGCCATATTCCTCAAGGTTGGCCCCGGATGCCTTCAGGGCTTCGTTGGCGCCAACCGCACCGCCGTCACCGATACATGCGAACACTTTGATATCCGGATGGGCCTGCAGCATATTTTCCGCAACTGTCATTCCTGTTGCCGCGTCAACCGCGCTGTCCTGGGCCACAATCTCTGCCTCCGGGGCGCCTTCCTTAATCCCGTCAATGATGCCGTTGGCACGTTCCACGATTACCGGGAGGGAGGCGTAGTCAAGAACCGCCACCTCACATTTGCCGTCATAATTTTCATTAATCCAGTTGGCTGCCTGTTCGCCGATGGCTTTTCCAACGGTGTAGTTGTCTACCAGGTAAGCCATTTCCGCACACTCCAGGTTAAAATCCCAGGAGAACACTTTAATGCCGGCATCCGCCGCCTGCTGGCAGACCGGTTCCAGTGCCGCTTCATCCACCGGGTAGATTACCAGCACATCCACAGCCTTTTCGATGAAGTTCTCAACCTGGGCGATCTCCTCCGTGGCATTGCTCTTGCAGTCCAGCACGGTGATATCCCATCCCTCTTCTGCGCCGCGTGTCTGAAGGACATCGGAAACCTCCGCAAAGATGGGATTGGTGATATCCTGGAAGATAACCCCTACCGAATAATCCGCGTCTTCCGCCCAGGCGCTTCCCGCCATCAGTCCCATACACGCTGCTGCCATTGATGCTGCCGCTAAAAGTTTCTTCATTTTCTTTTCCTCCTTTTCATTGATAAACCACTTTTCAAAATAACTTTTTCAAACAACTTTTTCAAAAGTATTTATATCTTATCAGCATTTCTTTCTGATTTCAATTGACAAATTTACTATTTATTAAATTAATTTTTTATATAAATTGCACAATCCCAAAATGCGGCTTGATTATTGTCACCCGCTTCTATATAATGATTGAAGGGTCGGCAGGTTCAAAAGCATCTGATGAGCGAGCAGCTGCCGACTGCCACAAGGAGTTCAAAATGAAGAAAAATGTACTGACCACTGCAGAAATACGTCTGTATAATAAAAGCCAGATTTATAAAGCCATCTATCACAACGGACAAATCTCCAAGCAGGAGATCAGCCATCTGCTGCATCTAAGCCTTCCGACGGTAAGCCAGAACCTGACGGAGCTTCAGGAGGAAAAGCTGGTTGAAATAGGGGGAATCTCCCCTTCCACCGGCGGCCGTAAGCCTCAGCTCTATCGCTGTATCGCTGACGCTCAAATCGCCTTTGGTGTTTCCATTCTGAAAAATACCGTACAGATTGTGAGTGTGGATTTAAACGGGACTATTTTATTCCGGGAACAGCACAATATTTCTTTTGAAAATGTTCCTTCTTATTTCCAGCAGATCTGTGAAGCGATTGAGAAATTTATTGTTTCCTGCAATTATGACCGTTCCCGCATTCTCGGCATTGGCATTGCCATGCAGGGCCTTGTTTCCCGCAGCGGCGACCGGATGATTTTCGGTAAAATTCTTCACAACTCAGACGTTGTACTGGAGCACTTTACCCGCTATCTTGATTACCCCTGTATTCTTCTCCATGACGCGGAGGCTGCCGCCGACTACGAGCTCTGGAAACAGTCGGGCATCAAAGACGCCGCCTTTATCCTGCTAAACCGGAATCTGGGAGGCTCTCTGATTTTGAACGGCTCCATTCATACCGGGCCCATCCTTACAAGCGGTATCTTTGAACATATGTGTCTGGTTCCCCACGGAAAGCTCTGCTACTGCGGTCAGCACGGCTGTGTGGAATCCTATTGCTCCGCCGACAGCCTTGCCAGCGAAGCAGGAATGCCTCTGGATGCCTTTTTCCAGGCGGTCCGCTCCGGGCAGAAACGCGAGGCAGAAATCTGGGACACCTATCTTCACCATCTGGCCCTCGCCATCAACAACATTCTGATGGTGGTAAATTGTGATATAATATTGGGTGGATTGCTCAGCTCTTTCATTCAGCCGGAAGATATCGAAACTCTGCGAAAATATGTACTGGAAAAATCCGCATTTGAATTTTTTAATTCTTATCTGATGAGCAAAAGCACTACCAACGACTACGCAGAAGCTACCGGAGCCGCACTCCACTACATCAGACAATTTTTAGACCAGGTATAAGAATACAAAACAAAAAAGAGGCTGTGAAATCCCGGGGCTTCCTGCCCCATTTCTTCACAGCCTTTTTTCTTCTATGATTTTTATTTTTCTTTATTCAGTTAAGTATTTTATATGTTACAATCGGAGGGTTTTTCTTTCCTGCTATATCTATTCTTAATATATCCGGATCACAGCTGTATCGTTTTCTAATACCTTTCTTTTCCTACTTTTCCTTCGGCATCTTTTCCTTTTGATGTCTTTCTTATCTTCCCGTTTCTCCCGATATATTTTCTTATTCTATATTACTTCCAATTCTTTGACATCCGTTTTACCGAACAGACATCTGAAATCCATTTTATAATATTTTTCGATAATAGACATTTTCTGTGGTATCCCAATCAATATAACAAGTAAAGGTACTTCTTTTCCGTCTTTCTGATTTTCCGCTCCGATTATCGTTCTTCTTCGATCACGCTTTAGAAATCTGATACAGAAGTTTTACTGGCAGGAACCTTTTACTCTACCACCGTTATACTGATTACCAAATTCATTATTGTCCACTGGTATCAGCCTCCGTTCCTTTGATTTTCAAATGTTAAAATGAAAATCTATTGTAATCAACACCACCTGTACTTCCGGTTCTTTAACATTTGCTTTAGTTAAATCACTGAGGTGTTTTGTTGTTATCTGTATACTACCACCATATCCGCATTTTGTCAACTTGTTTTTTCAGATTTTTCTTATTTTCTGTTTATTTATAGTACAGATAGCTATTTTTAGATAATATCAAAATAGGTAAGAGGACGCAGGATGAAGCGGGCCGCATATTATACGCAAACGGAACAACGCTCCAGTGAGCTAACCAGTAACTGCGACTAATGCCGCTCCGGAGAGCCGTCGCGCCAAGTCTCCGTAACTGGTTATCTCGCTTCCGCTAAAAGCGTTCCTGAATTGTTTGCGTATAATATGCGGCCCGCTCCATCCTGCTGTTTTCTGGCCGGCTTTCAATAATATAAGCCAAAGTGACATACATAAGCGATGAATATCTGAACTGCGCAAATCAGCAGAATAGCGCAGTAAGAGACGCATCGGAATGCTACTGTTAAGTCATCACAGCTGAAAAAACTGCCGATAACAAATATTTTCACATTCTGCAGGACAACAACGTAGTGGCAGATGCCGGGGCGGAGAGGGGCTGTGAAACTGTAAACACTGGGAACATTTCGCAGGATACTTAGAAAAGCCAGGATGCAGCCGGGCCCGGGGGGGGGGGGGGGGGGGTGGGTGGGATG
>CAMNQN010000015.1 GCA_946549155.1 uncultured Lachnospiraceae bacterium
CTGCCCGCCCGGCCCCGTCTTTTCCTGCGTCCTGCTAATTAACAAAACACGAACATATCAGAAGACAATCATATTCCGGTATTCATTTGGTGTCATTTCGTATTTCTGCTTAAAGGACTGAATAAAATAGCTGGTATCATTATAGCCCACCATACGCCGGATATCCTCTACCTTAAGCATTGGATTGGCCAACAGTTTTTTCGCTTCGGAAAGCCTGGTGTTTGTTACGATTTCTGTGAAATTAACGCCCTGGGACCTTCTGATCAGCCGGGAAATATAGGTTGGGCTGAAATGAAATTCCTCTGAGAGGATATCCAGGGAGAGGTTTTCCGCATAATGCTCTTTGATAAACTGGATGATTTTTTCGGCGGCGGAATCATAATGGGTCGCATAGTTTTTCTGGCTTGACATAAGGGTAAAAATGGTTTCAAGGGCCTGTTCATTTAACTCCTTTTTTGTGTGGCATTTTAAAATGGCAGATGCGTAATCCATATATCTGCCCTCCTCTAATATTCTGGAGAAATGGGGACCTTGGGTCATCTGAACCGCGTAAAATATCTCAGATACCAGCAGATGCTTGTAATAGGTAATATCCGGACAGGTACCAGAGGCCGTGTCCAGCAGATAATTGACGTATTGTTCTATGGACTGCTTGTTTCCGGTCCGCATGCCGTTAAAAAAGATTTCTCTTTTCGCCTCCGGCACGAAAAATTCGGACACCGTAACCTCTCGGATATCGTTGTAATACAGGGTCGGACAGTCATTGAAGAAATAGCACTGGGTCAGTGCCTGGTTCGCCTGGAAATACAGCTCGGGGATATGAAGCAGCAGGGAATCCATGTTGCTTACTCCGAAATTCAGGTCAATTCCCAGATCATTCTGGAGTGTGCGTTTGATTTTATGGGTGGATAGCTGAATGGCATTCATGCAGTCGCTTTCCCGTATGGGACGCGAAAAAATCAACAGGAAAAATAAGGTGGACTGATTGTTCAGGGTCAGCATCGCCGAGGTGTATTTAGAAAAAATTTCCTGGCAGGTTTCCGCTACAGAGAGGGACAGCATCCAGTTTTCCTTTACGCTTCCGGCGGAGGTGTTTTCAGCCGTCTGGCAGCGTGCCCCGATTACCACATAACTGCCGGAGGGAATGTCGAATAACTCCAGGGATCCCGCGGCATCCTCCTCTGATTCGAACTGTCCGTTAATTAGCTGGAGGAAGAGTCCTGCCTGCAGCACCGGAAGCGCCGCCTCTATTTGCTGGTTTATTTTCTGGTAATTGCTTTCTCTGTTTTTCCGAATCCGGATTGCTCTTGAGATGCGGTCAATGGTGGCGGCCAGTTCCTGAAAATTCGCGGGTTTCATCAGGTAATCATCTACATGCAGATGAAGCGCCTGACGCATATAGTCCATCTCATCGAAACCGGTCAGAAGAATAATGGTAATGAAAGGAAATTCCCGCTTCAGCTGTCTGGCTAAGGACAGTCCGTCCATGCCGGGCATCCGGATATCGCTGATTACAATATCCGGGTTATGCAGACGGGTCAGGAGGATGGCTTCTTCCCCATCCTCTGCCGTTCCCACAATCTGACAGTCGTGCTCCTGCCACGGGAAGGTACGCATCCCTTCCCGGATAATTTCTTCGTCATCCACAATTAATACTTTTAACATTTTTCCGTATCCTCTTTATAATTTTGATAGGGGAACCGAATATAGATCTTCGTGCCCACCCCGACAGTGGATTCTATGGAAATCCCATATTCTGTTCCATATACATGCTGTATCCGCTGATGTACCGTCATGATACCAAGTCCGGTATGGATACTGTCGGTCTGCGTCTGCTGCTGCATGATTTCCTGGATGCGGTCATCCGGAATACCTACCCCATTATCTTTGATTGTAAAAGTTACCATATGGTTTTCCACTTCTCCGATGAGCAGTATCATACCTTTCTCTTTTTTGTTTTCCAATCCATGGATCACCGCGTTTTCCACCAGGGGTTCCAGAATCAATTTCGGGATGATAAGATCCTGTAAGGCAGGATCCACGTCAATCAGGGCAGTGATGCGGTCCTTGTAGCGGATTTTCTGGATGAACAGATAGTTTTGGATACAATCCAGCTCTTCCCGGACTGTGATGGCGGTGCGCCTGCTGATGCTGCTGCGAAGCAGCTTACTGAAGGAGGACACCATATCCGCGATCTCATTCAGCTGATGGGAGCGGGCTGTCCAGCTGATGGAATCAAGGACATTATAGATAAAGTGGGGATTGATCTGGGCCTGCAGCATTTGAAACTCCGCTTCCTTTTGCAGGAGCTTCTGCTGGTATACATTGTCGATCAGATCCTGGATTTCCGCCTGCATTTCATTGAAGTGCTGGGCCAGCTGGCCTACTTCGTTCTTGCTTTTTATGGTCAGGCGGTTGGAAAATTTATTGCCGGGGGCGGTGTCCATGGCCTCCGCCATCTCCCGCAATGGGCGGGTAATGGAACCGGAGAATTTCATGGCAAATTCCAGGATCACAAACAATATTGCAAAAACCAAGAGGATGATCCATTGGAAAAGATTTGTGGCATCCTCATACATGGCCTTTGAGGAGATGATTCCGTACAGGACCAGCCCCTTTTCCTCCAACTTACGGTCGGTGACCAGAAAGGTTTCTTTTTTGTATGTGATCTTTTGAAAATCAGAGGTGGATGCATCCATCTGCTGCAGCGTTTCGTATAAATCAGAATCGCAGGCTTTTCCGCAGACATAATTTCCCTCTGTGTCCAGGACAATGACGGATCCCCTGCCTGACATAAAGGAAGAATTCAGATTTTTATTTAGATAATCCTGTTTTACCGAAATAATGAGACAGCCCATTTTGCGGGTCGTGGATACACTCCGGATTTCTTTCAGTAAGCTGTATTCCCTTGGCCTGAAATAGCACCAGGTGCTGCGCCCTTCCTCCCTGTGGGCCAGCGTTCTTGCCAGCAGTTGTTCTGCGGAGGTGTAGCTGGGCTTTGAATTTGGTACTTCAAAGATCATCCCGTTATCGCCGAAAATGTCGATTCGGTTCAGAATCAGCGATGAGTAATTTGTAATAAGAATGCGTTCCATGGCTGCCGTATAGGAGTAAGGGATATCCTCGTAATTATCATAGGGCCTGTCCAGATGGACATGGAGGGTATTCTGGGTATCTGTGTTGTAGGCGATAAAATCCGCCATATAGATAAAATTATCAAGGATATTATCCAATGCCACCCCGGCCTGAGTCACAGTATTTGTGGCCTGCTCTTCAATATAGCTGTGAATGATGGAACGGGTTTTCTGGTAGATAGGAATGAATACAAACAGTACGGTAAGGAAAAGAAGGCCGATAAAATAAAACAGGATTTTCGTACGAATAGAAAGATCTCTGAAATTGCGTCTCATTCTGCTATCCCCCTTTTGAATAAGCCCATAGATTTGTGTAAAATGTAAAAAAACTATCTAAATAGTACGAAATTGTCGGCAGAAAGTCAATTTCTCAAACCGGAATGAACAAAATATTGGTATGAAACAGTCAAAATAATTACATTTTGGCCTTCTGAAACTGGGTCGATTTTTTAGATTTATCCGTGTCCTGGTATTGGGTATAATAGCCTTAGCAAAACGAAAGGAGTTTCGAGAGATGCACAAATTATATTATCAGCCGGAAGGGCATTGGTTCGGTGACTGCATGCCCTTCGGAAAAGATGGTGAGTTTTATCTGTTTCACCAGCGGGATACCAGGAATCCGGCGCCTTTGGAAAAAGGACAGCCCTTTGGATGGGCTTTGGCCACCACATCTGATTTTGTAAATTATAAAGATTTCGGCGAAACGCTTCAAAAGGGCGCATACGAGGCGCAGGATCAATACATTTATGCGGGGAGTGTGTTTGAGGCGGAAGGAGAATATCACGCCTTTTATACCGGGTTTAACAGAGAGTACGCGGCTCTGGGAAAGGCGTCCCAGGTATTAATGCATGCCACCAGCAAAGACCTGATCCATTGGGATAAATCAGAAGATAAGCTGCTTCTTGCCCCTCAGCCAGGGTATGATAAGGATGACTGGAGAGATCCTTTTGTTCTGTGGAACGAGGAGAAGCAGGAATACCTTCTGATCCTTGGTGCGAGAAAGCTTGACGGGAAAAAACTGCAGAACGGCTGTACCGTACATTTTACCAGCAAGGATTTGAAAACCTGGGAGTTTCAGGGGGATTTCTGGGCCCCGGATCTTTTTACCATGCATGAGATGCCGGATTTGTTCCGGATCGGTGATTGGTGGTATCTGGTTGTTACGGAGTACAGCGATAAGAGCAAGATGGTATACCGGATGAGCAGGAGTCTGCAGAGAGGTTGTCCCGGATCACGATCAGTATCTGGACAAGCTGAAGCTTTACATTGCAGGGGGGAACATGCCGGATATTTATCAGATACCCAACGGAGTCCTTTCCGTGCAGCTGGCCGGGGACGGAAAAATGGTAAATATCGGGGAAGAACTGAAAGCAATGGATATGTATGACGCTTATAACGGAGGCTGCCTTGATTTCCTGAAATTTGACGATGGAAGCCTGTATCTGTTCCCGGACGGACGCTTCGCAGAGCTGTTCTGGTACTGGACAGATGATTTTAAGGAACTGGGACTGGAAGCCCCCACCACCTGGAATGAGTTTGTGGACTGCTGTGCTGCTCTGAAGGAAGCGGGCAAGGAACCCATCGCCATGGCGGGAAGCGAATCCTGGCAGTCACTGCGTTATGTATCTTTCATGCCCTGGGTGACAAGCGGCGGGGAATTTATCAACAAGTTAAAGACCGGTGAAATAAAATATGAGGAAGATGAAGTGGCGGTAAAGGGAACGGAGCTTCTTTACACGCTGGCAAGCAACGAATATTTTGTAAAGGGCTACGAAAGCACCAACTACGCGGACAATATTAATAACTTTGCAAATCATGCGGCATCCATTTCTTACTTTGGCCCCAATGATCTGAGTGAGGATATGCAGGCCAAATATGAGAACGGCGAAATTGGCTTCTTCCCGGTACCCTATGTGGACGGAATGGAAGATGACCAGATGAATATTCCGGTACATACCGGTAAAGCCTGGGGCATCAATCAGGAATCCTACGATGAGGAGCTGCAGAGATTCTTTGAATTTTTCGTAAAGCACCATACCCAGTATTCCATGGCAAGGGGCGTGTACTCTCCCCTGGATGAAGAGGGGGATTCCTCTAATATGCCTAAAGTTATGATGGATGTCCTGGAATATCTGGAAAAGGTAGAGAAGGGATGGGTATCCTGGGATGATAAGCTGGATCCGGCTACCATCACAACAAGCGGCGAGCTGGGAATTGAATTGTCACAGGCGCTGATTGATCCGGAGACATTCCGCGAAGAGATGGATCTGTCCATTGAGGAAAATGCAGCAGCCCTTTTGCTTCTCCAGTGCATTGCGCCGGAATTTCCCGTGGGTGCTCCCGGGCGGAAAGGCACTGGGAATAGGCAACTGCAAAAATACATATAGGGGGAACATATGAAAATAGGAAAAAATAATTTCAAAACCGTACTGTTCTTTACCGCGCCGGCTTTGATAATCTATACTCTGATTGTATTTATTCCGATTATCTGGTCATCCGTTTACAGCCTGTTTGACTGGAACGGAATCGGCAGCATGAAATTCGTTGGGTTCAATAATTTTGTCAGATTATTTACAAGAGACAGGGAGTTCCTACCGGCGCTGGGGCATACGGTTATCTATACAGTGGCCCAGATTGTGCTGCAGGTGTTTGTTGGTCTGCTTCTTGCGTTTTTATTGTCCAGTATCCCGAAATTAAGATCATTTTTTCAGACATTATACTATGTGCCGGTGGTGATCTCATCGGTGGCTATTTGCCAGATTTTTGAAAAACTGATGTCCCTGCAGCCCCTTGGACTGATAAATTCCATTCTGGGCGCCATCAATCCGGCCTGGTATGATATAAAATGGCTGACGGATGTAAACCTCTGCCTGGGCAGCGCGGCTTTTGTGGAAGGCTACAAATATATGGCCATGTATATGGTAATTTTTTACGCCGCGCTGCTGAGCGTCCCCGATGATCTGACAGAGGCGGCCAAAATTGACGGGGCAAATGGATTCCGCATTGCATGGAATGTAAAGATTCCTTATATCCGTCACGTCATTGTGGCCAACTGTGTGCTGGTGCTGAACGGTTCTCTGCGCGCTTACGACATTCCTTATCTGCTCACCGGAGGAGGACCGGGGAACTGTGCCCAGCTATTGTCCCCTTATATGTATAAGCAGGCTTTCAGCTCTATGAAATATGGATATGGCAGTGCAGTTGCCGTTATGATTGTATTGATCAGTCTTGTCTTTGCAACTGTTTTCAGAAGAATATTTGAGAGGGAGGACTGAGAAATGCAGCAGAGCAGCAGATTGAAAAAGCGCAGGATTTCCACATTCCTTTTATATTGTCTGGCTATCCTGGTACTTCTTATAATGGTATACCCGTTTTTTTATACCGCTATGTCAGCGTTTAAGACGCCGGAGGAATTTGTATCAAAGCCCCAATATGCCCTCCCGGCTGGCTTCTATCTTGGAAATATAAAATATGTCCTGCTGGAATCAGACAATCCCAGATATTTTCTTAACAGTCTGATTATTCTGGTATGCGTATTAATACCGGTACTGCTATTTGGCTCAATGGCCGCCTTTGCCATATGTAAGCTGAAATTTAAAGGGCAGCGTCTCATGCTTTCCTATTTCCTTATGGGTCTTATGATCCCGCTTCAGGTATGTCTGATTCCGCTTTACCTGACCTTTGGAAAGCTCCACCTTACGGACAATATGCTGGGGGTAATCCTGCCACAGATCGCATTTGACTTTCCGTATACGATTTACCTGTTTACAAACTTTTTCAAGTTTTTGCCGAATGAGGTTCTGGAATCCTGCGTTCTGGACGGATGTTCTCCTTTTAAAATGTATTCCGTTGTCGTAGTTCCCATGGCAAAAAATGTATTCCTTACCCTGGCCACCATGAACGGTATTTTCTGCTGGAACGAATTTGTATTCGCCTATACCTTTACCAGCTCGAAAAAGCTACAGACCGTAACGCTGGGGCTGCGGGATTTTGTGGGAATGTACGGGGCCACTGACTGGGGGCGAACCTTCACCACCATAACGCTGACCATCCTGCCCACTTTTATTCTGTACTTCTTTCTCAGCAAATATATGCTGGCCGGTATGACAGAAGGGGCGGTAAAGGGGTGATTTGATTTATTTAAAGGACGCCTTTTCCTGCGTCCCGCCAATTACCCAAACACAAATATCCCAATCCATAACAGCTCCGGGTACACTGCGTTGATAAAAAGTTTACTAAAAAATGTTGAAATGTTTACCAGATATGTTATAATCAATAAAATTTACCATTTGTTATCTGGAAAGGAGGAAGGAATACTCTTGGATAAAGAAGGATTAAAACGGAGGCTGGATGTTTCCGCCGGAAGAATAAAAGCCGATGTGGTTATAAAAAATGGAAAGGTAGTGAACGTTTTTTCCGGGAAAATACAGGAATTGAGTGTTGCGGTCTGTGATGGTGTGATTGCCGGGGTGGGCGATTATGAGGGCGAGGAAGTGGTGGATGCCCATGGATGCTATGTGCTGCCGGGATTGATGGAAAGCCATATACATATTGAATCCTCTTTTGTGACTCCGGAAGAGGTGGGAAGACTGCTGGTGCCTCATGGGACGACGACGATCATCGCGGATCCCCATGAAATTGTGAATGTAGCAGGCATTCGGGGACTGAATTATATGTTGGACGCGGCGGAAAATACAGCCCTTGATATAAAATTTATGCTTCCCTCCTGTGTTCCGTCTACTCCGTATGAGCATTCGGGGGCCGTAATAGATGCTGCGGATATGGAAAAGCCCATATTGGATGAGCGCATTCTGGGGCTGGGCGAGTTTATGAATTTTAATGGGGTAATAAATGGAAATGATGGGGAGCTGGATAAGTTGCTGGTGGCTCTTAATGCCGGGAAATTTATTGACGGCCACTGCCCGGGGGTAAGCGGGAAGGCGCTGAACGCTTATACGATGGCGGGGGTGGGAACGGATCACGAGTGTTCGACTCTGGAGGAGATGGAGGAACGGATTAATAACGGGATGTATGTCCAGATCCGTCAGGGCTCTGCCTGCCATGATCTGCGAAAGCTTATAAAAGGAATAACGCCTGTGAACAGCCGGAGATGTGTTTTGTGCTCCGACGACCGGCAGCCGAAAACGATTTTTGAGGAGGGACATCTTGACGGGCATCTGCGGTTATGTGTGAAGGAAGGAATTGATCCGGTGACTGCGATTCAGATGGCGACCATAAATGCCGCGGAGTGTTATCACCTGTGGGACAGAGGGGCGATTGCACCAGGAAGAAGGGCGGATCTTATTCTGGTGGATAATCTGGAGGATTTTTCGGTGCAGGCTGTGTGGATTCAGGGCCGGTTAGTGGCCCGGAAGGGGGAGTATCTTCCCGAGGTAAAGCGAAAGGATATATCGGCGGTGGCCGGAAGCGTGACCATAAAAGACTTTTCTGCGAAGCGGCTTAAAATGAATTTGAAGACACCCAGGGTCAATGTGATTGAAGTGCTTCCGGGAGGGATTGTTACCAGGAAGACGGCAGAGACGGTGGAGCTGGATTCGGAGGGAGATTTTGTATATAACCCGGAACATGATATTTGTAAGCTGGCGGTTGTGGAACGGCATCATAACACCGGCTGTTTATCGGTGGGATTGCTGAAGGGGTACGGCATCAGGAAGGGCGCCGTTGCGCTGACCGTTAACCATGATTCCCATAATATCATTGCGGCAGGTACAAGGAATGAAGACATCGCATTTGCCATAGAGACGCTGGCAAAGCAGCAGGGAGGAGTCGTTCTCGTGGATCAGGGACGCATTTTGGCGGATATGCCTCTTCCGGTTGGAGGAATCATGAGTGATCAGACAGCAGATTGGGTGGATGCGAAATTGGTGGATATCCATAAGGCTGCCTATGAGGAGCTGAAGGTGAATCCGGATGTGGAGCCTCTGATGACCCTGTGTTTCATGGCTCTCCCGGTAATTCCGGAAATCAAGATGACAGATATGGGGCTTTTTGATGTGTCAAGGTTTGCGTTCATTCCGGTTGAGGCGGGAGGATTGATTGTTTGAAGAAAAAAATAAAATATATCATGGATTACTATCTGGTGTATCTTATTTTAGGGATTGTCTGTACGCTGGTCGTTGCTTATTTTGTTAAGGCAATCTGTTTCGACCGAAAAGAAATCGTTCTGTCTGTTTTGATTTTAAATGATAACGAGGAGTTTGATATCGATACGCTGGAGGAAGAGCTGAAAACGTATCTGGGTATTACGTCCCCCAAACAGGATATCACATTCAGCTTTCTGAGAACGGACCTGGAACAGAATCAGGCGATTATCCTGACAAGGCTGAGGGCGAGAGCGGTGGATCTGATCCTGTCTGATCCGGACACCTTCGCAGCGAATGCGCAGAATGGATTTTATATGGAGATGGAGGAAGCGCTGGATGCAGGGCTGCTGCTGAAATGCGGGGAAGCGCTGGAGCAGGGCCGGATTGTAACGCTGGACGAGCAGGGCGAAGCCGTGGGCGAGGGGGAAAACCGGAAGTATGGCCTGAGCCTTGCCGGAAACAGCAAATACAGGCAGCTTGGCGGAAGCCAGGAAACTCCCGTGCTTGGGATAGCAGTAAATACGATGCATGGCGATACTGGAGCAAAAGTAATCAGATATTTTTGGGAAAACAAGTAACAGCGGGGAGAACAGGTATGAAGGTAACATTAGAAGATATTGCCCGGGCGGCAAAGGTTTCAAAAGCAACTGTTTCGCTGGTTCTGAATGAGAAACCATGCAGAATCCCTCCGGAAACGCAAAAACGAATTTTGGATATAGCCATAGAGAAGGGCTATAAGGTACCCAGAAAGAGATACAGTAAAAAGAAAAGCGATGAAAAAATGATCGGTGTCATATATCAGGAGCTGGATAATTTTATACATGTCCAGTGTATGAAGGGAATTGAGACACAGGCATCGATTTATGGGTTTGACGTTGTTGCCTGCAATGGAAGAAATACGACGGAGAGAAGCCTGGAGTACATTAAAATACTGGCAAGGATGGAAGTGCTGGGGATTATTCTGATCCCTCCTGCGGATATGAATGCCAATGAGAATAATATTTTGTTTGATAACGCGCTGAAGAGCAGCGGTATGGATTACCTGCTTTTGGATCAGGCGATCAATAATGTTTTCTGCGATTTTGTGACCTCAGATAACCGGGCGGGAGCGTGTATGGCTACGGAGTACCTGATTGAGAATGGCCATGAGAAGGTAGGTATTATAACCGGGCTTCAGGGAGTTTATACAACCAGAAAAAGACTGGAGGGGTATCGGGACGCCCTTCATTTGCATGGGATGAACTATGACGATGGGCTGGTTTATACGGGAAACTGGAAAAAAGAAAGCGGTTATCTGGCAGCCGAATATTTTGCTTCCATAGGTGTTGATGCAATATTCGCCATGAATGATGTGATGGCGCTGGGAGTGTACCAGTATGCCCAGGAGCACAAGCTGAGAATCGGGGAGGATATTTCTGTGGTGGGCTTTGATTATTCCGCGGAGTGCGCGGAGATCACCCCGTCGCTGACCAGCATCAGACAGGAGGGTCAGATGCTGGGCAAAAAGGCCTGTGATATGCTGGCGGAGAGGATTCAGAAGGAGGTTGACGGGGCAAACCGGAATTATTATTATGTCCCGGTGCTGATAGAAAGAGAATCGGTAAAAAATTTAGCATAATTTTACCAAAAAGTATTAAAATGCACAAAAAGCAGAAGAGGAAATACTGCACAATGCCGAAAAACGGTAGAAATGAAAGAAAAAACGACAAAATATTGACAAATACCTCTTGAGTGATATAGTATATATAATAATTTTATCTGGTAAATGTCGAATTGTTTACCAAATATTAACCACTGTTTTATCTAAATAAGGAGGAGAGAAAATGAAAGGCAAGAAACTTATTGCAACACTGTTAACTGCTTCTATGCTGGCATCTGCAGCAGCTGTTCCCGCTCTGGCTGATGGTGATCGTGAAGACATTACCATGTGGTTCTGGGGCGCAGAACCTTATGCGCAGGAAGCATTGATTAACCTTCTGGTAAATCCCTACAATGAATCTCAGGACCAGTATAATCTGGTGGTAGAATTCAGACCCAGCGTAGACGCGGATATTCAGACAGCCCTGGCGGCCAATGAAGGCCCGGACATCGTTTATGGATCCGGCCCGTCCTTCGTTATGCCTCTGGTGGAGGCCGGAAAGCTGGAGCCCATGGATGCCTATTCTGAGCAGTATGGATGGGCAGATAAGATCCTGACTCCCTATTATGAGTCCGGTACCGTAAACGGAACGCTGTACAGCCTGGTAAATGGTGTGAGCACCATGGGCGTATTTTATAATAAGAAGGTTCTGGCTGATAACGGCTGGGAGGTTCCCACTACGATTGAGGAGCTGGAGGCTGTTATGGATGCGGCTATGGAAAAGGGCCTGTATGCTTCTGTAACCGGTAATAAAGGATGGCAGCCGGTAAATGAAAACTACGGTTCTCTGTTCCTGACCCATATCGCCGGCCCGGAAACCATGTATAAGGTACTGACCGGTGAGGAGAGCTGGGAAAATGAGGCTGTGATTGCCGCTGTTACAAAATCCAAGGAATGGTGGGACAAAGGATATCTTGCAGGTTCTGATTATCCGAACCTGAACTTCTCAGAGTCCTTACAGCTTCTGTCCGCAGAACAGTCCCCGTTCTTTATCGGGCCCAGCATTGCTTACCAGTGGGCAGCTTCCTATTTCACGGGAGACATTGAAGAAAACCTTGGCTTTATTCCGTTCCCGGCCACAGAGCAGGTTCCGGATACCACCTATACCCTTGGAGCGGCCTGCACCCTGTCCATCAACGCGAATGCTTCCCAGGAGCATAAGGATGAGGCTGCGAAGATTATCGATATGATGATGAATGCGGAATTTATGCAGAATATGACAGCTGCATGGCCCGGATACTGGGGAACTCCGCTGAAGGATCTCAGTTCTGTGGATACCAGTGAGATGCCCTACCTGTCCCAGGAATTTGTAAAGGTAGTTCAGAGCGTTTCCGAGGCAGTAAATGCCGGCAATTTCGGATACTATGACAATGTATTCTTCCCGTCAGCTACACAGAACAGAATCGTAAATATTGATGAAGTATGGTACGACACAGTATCTGTGGAAGATTATGTGGCATCTATTCAGGCCGAATTTGAAGTGGAGTTTGAAAAAGGACTTGTTCCTCCGATCCCGCAGCCCGCAGTAGCTGAATAATTTGTAAGGATGATATTATGGCGTGCTTTTTAAAAGCACGCCATTCTTGTAAGAAAGGAGGAGACGGATGAAGGCAAAAAAGAAAATAAATTGGAACTATTTCCTCATAGCTCCGTCTTTGCTTATCAGTATTGCGATTATTTTAGTCCCCGGCATTATGACCTTTGTATTTTCCTTCACGGATTGGAATGGATTGTCACCGAATATAAATTTTGTCGGACTGAAGAATTTTGCTGAAATATTTCAGGATAAGGTTTTTTACAGGGCGATTACCAATAATGTAATCTGGGTGATCATGTTCCTGACGATTCCGGTGTGCATTGGTATGCTTGCCGCCTGTCTGCTGCTGAATCGGAAAAAAACCAGAAGCATCTATCAGGTGGCGTTTTTGATCCCGTATATTCTGGCTCCGGCAGTGAACGCCATGCTTTGGCTGAATGTTATTTTCAGCCCCATCGCAGGTTTGTTTGCCGCATTGAGAAATTTTGGGATAAACCTATCTTCGCCGCTGTCCAATGTGAAAACAGCCATTTATGCCTGTGCCGGCGTTGACATCTGGCATTACTGGAGTTATCTGTCGGTCATCTACCTGGCTGCCTTAAGGCAGGTTCCCACAGACCAGGTGGAGGCTGCGAGGATAGACGGCTGCAGCTCCCCGCAGTTGTTCCGGTATATTTATCTGCCGAATATCAAGTCCACGGTGACGCTGATGTTTGTAATGATTACCATCGGCTCGTTCCTGGCCTTTGATTACATTAAGTTGTTGACCGGCGGTGGACCGGCCCATGCTACGGAGGTACTTGGTACTTACGCTTATAATCTGGCATTCAGCCAGATGAAGGTGGGCAAAGCGGCGGCAGCCGGGTTATTTATCAGCTTTTTCGGTTTGATTGCTTCAGCAGTCTATACAAAGCTGAGCAAATCGGAAGAGATGGAATAGGAGGGCATTATGGCAGCAACATCGAAAAAAAACAGAATAATTACCGGCTTGTTGACCCATTTTGTGCTGATCCTTCTGGCTGTTATCTGCCTAGCGCCTATTTTGCTGGTGGTTACGAACAGTTTTAAGTCGAATGCAGAGATTGTGGGAAGCCCGTTATCACTCCCCACCGTGCTTCATTTTGAAAACTATGTACAGGCATGGACGACAGGTAAATTTGGCAAAGGATTTTTGAACAGTATAAAACTGACAGGCTGTACCATCCTTATCGTGTTGATCTGTTCCACGCTGGCAGGCTATGTTCTGTCAGGAAAAAGGATAAAAGGAAGCGGGGCTGTGCTGACCTATTTTATGATGGCCATGACCGTGCCGATTCAGCTGTTCCTGTTTCCCCTGTATTTTGCTTATGCAAACCTGGGGCTGATTGGGAATATACCTGCTACGAGCCTGATTCTGGCAGCTACCTATATGCCGCTGGCCGTATTTTTGATGCGGACCTTTTTCCTCAGTGTTCCGAAGGAGCTGGAGGAAGCGGCAAGAATTGACGGGGCGAATACCTCCCAGGTGCTGTGGCATGTGATGCGCCCGGTGGTTTCTCCCGGCCTGGTTACCGTGGGGATTCTGATCGGACTGCAGTCCTGGAATGAATATCTGATTTCTTCCACCTTCCTGCAGGGTGAGAAGAATTTTACCGCCACATTGGGGTTCCTGTCCATGAACGGAAGCTACGGTTCCAATATGGGTGTTTTAATGGCGGCAGCCATGGTTTTGATCGGTCCGGTGATCATTTTCTTCCTTCTGATGCAGAAGCAGTTTATTGACGGTATGGTCAGCGGAGCGGTAAAGGGTTGATAAAATAAATAATGTTCGAGGTGAATGATGAAGAGCATCAGGCAGTATAAAAATGATATTTACGCCGGAGTGTTGGGGAAAATTCTTGGGGTCTATTTAGGACGCCCGGTGGAAGGCTGGACCTATGAAAAGATTCAGGAGCATTTCGGGGAAGTTTATTATTATAAGAATCACAAAACAGGGGCGCCGCTGATTGTCCCTGATGATGATATCTCCGGAACCTTCGTTTTTTTCCGGGCGCTGGAGGATAACCAGTATGATCCGGAGCTTACGGCCCAGGCCATTGGAGACGCGTGGCTCAATTATCTGGTGGAGAATGAAACGGTGCTCTGGTGGGGAGGCTTATGCAGAAGCACGGAGCATACGGCATATCTGAGGTTAAAAGAGGGGATCAAAGCGCCGAAGAGCGGTTCCATGGAGCTGAATGGGCGGAGTATGGCGGAGCAGATCGGATCGGAGATTTTTATTGACACCTGGGCTCTGGCCAATCCGGGTAATCCGGACAGGGCTGCGAAAATGGCAAGACGGGCAGCCAGTGTCAGCCATGACGGGGTAGCCATCGATGCCGCGGTCTATCTTGCGGTGATGGAGGCCATGGCTTTTGATGAAAAAAATGTGGATACGCTTCTGGACAAGGGCCTGGAGTATGTGGATAATGAGGAGTTTAAGGCTCTGGTGGCCGAGTTAAGACGACGCTGTGCCGCTGCGGATGACTGGCATCAGGTGCGGCAGTGGATTGCGGATTGCCATGGATATGATAAATATCCGGGGAACTGCCCCATGATTACCAACCATCTGGTCCTTCTGATGGCGTTTATCATGGGGGGCGATGATTTTAACCGTTCCCTTATGATTGCCGTCAGTGCAGGATGGGATACGGACTGTAATTCAGGAAATGTGGGCTGCCTGAATGGGATCCGTCTGGGCCTGGAGGGCTTTCAACGGGGAACTGATCTGAGAAAACCGGTGGCGGACCGCATGTATGTGGTATCCGCCGACAGCGGCTCCTGTATTTCCGACGCGGTGCTGGAAACCAGAAAGATTTACCGGGCGGCCGCGGCTCTGGCCGGGGAGGCGGTGGAGATTCCCAAGGAGCGTTTTGCCTTTGAGTATCCGGGAGCCGTTCAGGGGGTTATGCCCTACGATAAAAATGTGGAAGAGCAGGTGCTTACCAACATAGAGAATGCTTACGATACCACCGGGGAATTTGGGTGTAAGCTGGAATACCGGGGCCTGGGGGCCGGCGTACATGCCTCCGCGGCCATTGACACCTTTATTGACCTGAAGCCCAAGGGAGTGGAGGGAACCAGCTATTTTGACGTACTGTGTTCTCCCACACTGTACAGCAGCCAGACGGTGAAAGCCAGTCTTTTTGCTCCGGCGGAAGAGAACCCGGATTTTCATTTCTTCATCGAATATTTTGATGAAAATGATCAGCTGCGGAGGGCGGACGGACCGGTCTGCAGGCTGAAAAAGGGAGAGAACCGGATCGAATGGACGGTGCCGGATGTGGGCGGCCATGCGATTTTCCGCCTGGGAATGACTCTGGAAAGCAGATCCCGGTTAGATGGTTACATTGTGGTAAAAACCCTGGATTGGTCCAATGCCCCCGCGGATTATAAAATGGGGCGCTCCATGGAAATGACGCCGGCGCTGACACCCTGGACAACCACGACGGCATGGTTAAAGACCTTTGTGTCCTCTGCGGATCATTTTAATCCGGATTACACGGTGACCTTTTCCATCTGCCATGCGGTTGACAACGGGGTAGTGACCACGGGAACCGCCGATTGGGATGATTATTCCGTGGAATCCACCATTACGTTTTCCCAGCAGAAGGCCGCAGGGCTTGTGGCGAGAGCCAAGGGACACAGGCAGTATTACGGCGCGGTGTTTACGGAAGGATGTGCGCTGATCTATAAGCAGGCGAATGAAAAACGAAAGATCATCGCACGGCAGCCCTTTGCATATGAAATTGATCATACTTATACATTAAAATTTGTTGTCAAGGCTTCTGATCTGATCCTCTGTGTGGATGGAAAGGAAATCGTCAGGGGAACAGACTCTGCCTACGCCCGGGGACAGGCCGGCTTTGTGGTGGATTCCGGGGCAATTCTTGGAGACAGGTTTGAGGTTAAGGCAGTATAGGAGAGAATGCAATGAGTATAAACAGATACAGAGAGAAGATCTATGCCGGAGTTCTGGGAAAGATTCTGGGCGTATACCTTGGAAGGCCGGTGGAAGGCTGGAGTTACGAGAAGATCAGGGAAACCTTCGGAGAGGTGACCTACTACGTTCATGATAAGGTGGGGGTGCCGCTGATCGTGGCGGACGATGATATTTCCGGTACGTTTGGATTTTTCCGGGCCATCGAGGATAACGGAAACAGCAGAAATGTGACGGCAGAGGATTTCGGCAACACCTGGCTGAATTATATCATCGAGAACCGTACCATTTTATGGTGGGGCGGTCTTGGAAGATCCACGGAGCACACCGCATATTTGAATCTGAAGAACGGGATTCCGGCGCCGAAGAGCGGTTCCATCGAGGTAAACGGACAGACGCTGGCGGAGCAGATCGGAGCCCAGATATTTATTGACGCCATCGCCATGGCCTGTCCGGGGAATCCGGATCTTGCGGTGGAGCTGGTGAGAAAGGCGGCCAGTGTCAGCCACGATGGAATCGCGGTGGATGCGGCCTGTCACCTGGCGGCGCTGGAAGCCATGGCATTTGAGGAGAAGGATATCGATACCCTTCTGGACCGCGCGGGGGCCTATATCACAAATCCGCTTTTGCGGGATATTGTCGCGGATGTGCGGGATATCTGCAGCAAGGAAAGCGACTGGAGAAAAGTAAGGGATTATCTGGATCCGAAATACGGATATGAGGTTTTCCCCGGCTGCTGCCATATGGTTCCCAACCATGCCATGGTGATCGCATCGATCCTCTTAGGCGGGGATGATTTTCAGAAATCCATTTCCATTGCCTCCTCCGCTGCCTGGGATACGGACTGCAATGCGGGAAATGTGGGAGCGTTCAACGGGATCCGTTTAGGCCTGGAGGGAATCGATGCCGGTGCGGATTTCAGGACTCCGGTGGCAGACCTGATGTATGTGGTTACCTCTGACGGCGGTTCTGTGGTAACAGATGCCGTGATAGAAAGCAAACGGATTATACATACGGCGGCGAAGCTGGCAGGAGAAGAAATGGAACTGTCAGAGAAACGCTATACCTTTGAATTTCCGGGATCCTTGCAGGGCTTCCATCCCTGTGAGTACGGAGAGGACTATAATGCGGTGGGAAATCTGGATAACCTGAATACCATATCGGAGGAAAATGGCCTTATGATTTCCTGCAATCATCTGGCAGACGGCATTACGGCGAGAGTGGCTACCCAGACCTTTATTGATTTTTCAAAGCTGGCGCAAAACTTTTCCACAGTGGCTTCCCCGACTTTGTACTCCTCCCAGGTTGTGGAGACTTCTGTCAGGCTGCTGGATGAGGGGGAAGTGTTTATCAGGCCCTACATCTTATATTATGATATTGATAATGAGGCCCAGATCCTCTACGGAGAGGAAAAACAGCTGTCCGAAGAACTTATGAGCTTTTCCTGGGAAGTCCCGGATACGCAGGGGATGTCCATTTTTAAATTGGGATATGAGCTGAGCAGCAGGAAGCGTTTTGACGGGAGGGTCGTGATTCAGAGTATTGACTGGAAGGGAGCTCCCCGGTATTTTGCCCAGAAGGGTATGCTGATGAATTCCATCTGGAATACCAATCCGCTCTGGCTGGCCGGGTTTGCATCCTCGGCGGCGCAGTTTGCGGCGGATTTCAAACGGACCTACTGCATTTCCCATACGGAGGAAAACGGTCTGGTGACCATCGGAAGCAGGGAATGGGAGAACTACAGTGTTGCCTCCAGGGCATTTTACAGCCTTCATGAAGCAGGGGGACTGGTGATCCGAAGCGTGGGCCATCGAAGATACTATGGCGCTGTTCTGGAGAACTATAAAGACGCCGTGCTTTATATGCAAAGGGACGGCGTGAGAAAAGAGCTTGGAAGGGCGGCGTTTCCGTATGAAGAGAATCTGCCCTATGATCTGAAGCTGACGGCAAAAGGCACAAAGCTTACGTTTGAGGTCAACGGTTCGGTAGTTCTGGAAGCGGAGGATACTGCCTATCAGGCAGGCGGCGCGGGATTTGTCATCTCCAAGGGAACAATGACCTGCGACAGTATCATAATTGAAGGGGTGTAAGGAATGAAGTATGTGATCGCATCGGTGTCGGTAACGGATGAGATTCGGTTTGCCGGCGGAAATCATGTGGAGAAGGTTGCCGGCGGTGCGGGTATCTACGCGCTTTGCGGGATGAAGCTCTGGGATGATGATGTGCTGATTGCCACGGGAGTCGGCTCCGATTATGAGGGGATTTACGGAGACTGGTACAGAAGAAACCAGCTTTCCATGGAAGGACTGATTGTCAAGCACGAAAGGACTCCCTATACGATTATTCAGTATTTTGAGGACGGAGAGAGGGAAGAGACCCCGAAATACGGCCTGGATCATTTTCAGAAAATTGAGATACAGCCGGAGGAGCTGAAACCCTATTTCGGGGAAGCAGAAGGAATCTATATTTTCAAAAACAGCAATCCGGATTTCTGGAGGGAGATACTGGAGTATAAAATGGGGTCTTCGGCAAAGGTGATGTGGGAGATTGCCAATGATGCCACCTATCTGTCCAATAAAGCCGCAGTGAAGGAGATTGCTTCCCATCTGGATATTTTTTCCATTAATCTCACTGAGTCGAAGGCCCTTCTGGGATTGGAAAAACTGGAGGAGATTATCGAGGAGTACCAGTCCTGGAATATCCCCCTGGTTTTTCTGCGCAGGGGCGCCCAGGGTTCTGTGATGATTACTCCGAAGGAGTATGTGATCGTGCCGACCGAAAAGAAGGCGGATATCGTGGATCCCACAGGAGGCGGGAACAGCTCCTCCGGTGCGGTCCTGTGCGGATTTTGCGAAAAGCAAAGCCTGGAGGCCTGCGCGGAAATGGGAAATTTATCGGCGCTCATGTGTTTAAGCCAGTATGGGGTTCCGGCGGTGATTTCCCGTCAGATGCAGCAGGAGGCCAGAAGAAGAATGGAGGAACGAAAAGATGTTAAGTGACAGAATCCGTCAGAAACCATCCATTAAGAAAATACATGAGGAATATGAATATTACCGGAATGTTCCGGAACGGGGACTCGTTGTTAATGGCCGGCCGGCGATGACGCAGATCGATCATGAGAAGGTAGGGGACTTTGTCCTGGTTACCGTCCGGGATCCCCTCTGCGCATACGATGAGGATCCCGCAAAAAAAATCGCGGACCGGTTGGAGAATGCGGAGCTGATCGGGAACTCCGGCATGTTTACCACCTATTCCGGAGCATATAAGGGAGCGAAAATTACGGTGGTCAGCGGCGGCAGCGGCTCCCCGGAAACAGAACTGCTGCTGTATGATTTTATGGAGTACACGGACGCCAGTACCTTTTTGCGGGTGGGCGGATCCGGAGGTATCGGTGATGAGGTACATCCGGGGGATGTGGTGATCGCCAGCGGAGTCGTTCGGGGGGAAGGCATGACAAAGGCGTATATTCCCGCCGAATATCCGGCCGCCTCCCATTATGAGGTGGTGAATGCCATGGTACAGGCTGCGGAAGGACTGCAGGCTCCCTACCATGTGGGGGTGACGCTGTCTGTGGACAGTGATTTCCTTGGCGGCGGCAGACCCAGTGTGGGCGGATATATGCAGCCCTGGAATATAGAGATTGCAGGGATCTACAACCGGGCGGGCATCCTGAACGGCGACCGGGAATCGGCGGCTATCGTTACACTTTCCGCTTTGTTCGGAAGAAGGGGAGGTTCTATCTGCTCTGTTGCGGATAATCTCTGTACCGGTGAGACGTTTCAGGCCGGAGGCGGCCACAATTTTGCCATTGATATCGCGCTGGAGGGATGTGCGGTCTTAAACCGCATGGACCAGCAGAAGAAAGCGGCGGGAAAGGCCCACTGGTATCCGAAGCTGGGAGAGTGAGCGGGCACGGCGGAGCAGGAATGGGAAACTGCTGCGATACAGTCGTACCGGAAGCGGAATTTTGACGGAAAAAGAAGAAACAGTAGTGGAATGGAGGCTATTTATGGGGAAATATGAGAACCCGATGAGCAGACAGGTGTACAGTCTGCCCCAATTAATCAGAGATCAGTACGAGGATCTGGAACCAAAAACGAGAACGGTTTTGTCTTTCCAGGAAATTTTTAATATTCAGAGAATTATTTTGACCGGCTGCGGTGATTCTTATGCGGCTGGAATGGCTACGAAGCACGCCTTTGAGATGCTTACCGGCATCCCGGTGGAGGTGGTGCCGGCCATCGAACTTAGCCGTTTTTACTGCGAGAAGCATTTAGGGGTGGA
This sequence comes from uncultured Lachnospiraceae bacterium, assembly GCA_946549155.1. GTDB lineage: Bacteria > Bacillota > Clostridia > Lachnospirales > Lachnospiraceae > Merdiplasma. The sequence goes on from CAMNQN010000015.1 coordinate 20,657, forward strand.
CTGCCAGAATCCCCTGGTGATCGCAGTGAGTAATTCCGGCGGCGTGGCCAGAGTGTCAGAAGCAGTTCAGAGAGCCAGACTTCATGGCTGCCTTGTCCTGGGAGTGACCGGAAATTTGGAATCACCGCTGGCCCGGCATTCTCACAAGGTGCTTAAGCTGGATATTCCCGCCTTTGAGAGCGCTCCGGGAACCAGGAGCTATATGGTATGCGTTATGGCATTGCTGCTTCTGGCGATTCGTTTCGGCGAGGTCCGCGGAAAATATACCATGGATTACGCCATGGACATGCGCTATGATGTGAAGAATCAGGGAGATCTTCTGGAAAAGCTGCTGCCGGAGATGGACGCGGTCTGTGAAAAGACGGCGGAGGAGTGGAAGGAGTTTCCCTGCTATGATTTTGTTGGCTCCGGATTTGATTATGCCACCGCCTGGTTTGGCCAGGCAAAGATTCTGGAGGCTACCGGGAAGTTCGCGATGCACATCAACGCAGAGGAATGGTTCCATCTGAATTTCTTTGCGAGACAGGCGGACGAGATTGGCACGGTGGTGGTGGGGAATACCACCAGTCCCGGATTTAGCAGAACAAAGGAGCTGGTGCATTACGCCAGGGAGCTGGGAAGGCCTATGGTAGTCATTACGGATGGCGGAGCGGAGGATTTTGGAGAAGAAACCACTTATATCCGGGTGCCCTCCCCCAAATATCCGGTGTGTATGCCCCTGACCCATTTTGCACCGGTATGCCTGCTGGCAGGTTACATTTCTGTGCTGATCGGGGAGAAATACGGCAGAGGATGCGAGGGCCCCTGGGCTTTTGCAGAGGGCGGCGCCGGCGTAAAGAACAGCGAGATCATTGTGCGGTAGGCAGACAAAGGAGAAAATTATGTTAGCAAATTATAAACTTATGACAAAATACAACGATGTGATTGACATTACGGAGCAGGTGAAGGAGGCCGTGGCGAAAAGCGGTGTTCAGGAAGGGACCTGCGTTGTGTACAATCCCCACTCCACGGCAGGTGTAACTGCGTTTTCCCCCTGGGATCCGGATGGATTTATCGATTTAAAAGAAGAAATCTGCCGGCTTGTCCCCACCAGGATTGATTTTAAACATCAGCATGACACCCCTCAGGATGCTGCAGGCCACATCAAGTCTGCCCTTGTGGGTGTTTCCCTGAGCTTGATCGTACATGAGGGGAAACTTTTGCTGGGAGGCTCCCATCACATTTATTTCCTGGAGTTTGACGGACCGAGGAAACGGGAATTTTTTGTAAAGGTTCAGGCGGATTGATGGGAGAAGCCTGACAGGGTAATAAAAAACATACTGTGAGAGGAGAAAAAACATGAGAAAAATTATTTTAGACTGTGATCCGGGAATGGACGATTCCATGGCGATTGTTATGGCGGCGAAATCACCGGAAATTGAGCTGATGGCGGTTACGACACTGAATGGAAATTATCCGTCAGAGGTGACCTGCGTGAATGCGAGAAAGACCCTGGAGCTGATCGGCCGTACGGATATTCCGGTTGGCAAGGGTCTGGCCAAGCCTTTGTTCCGTGATGTTCCCAAGGATCCCTTTACCCATGGAGTAGACGGACAGGCGGAAAATTTCCTGCCGGATCCGGTAATGCCTTTGGATTCCAGGGATGCCGTTGATATGATCATTGATATTGTGAAGGCAAATCCGGGAGAGGTTACCCTCGTTTCCACCGGCCCCATGAGCAATATAGCCCTGGCCATGATGAAGGCTCCGGAAATCAAGGAAATGATTCAGGAGATCGTGGCGATCTCCGGTATGTTCGGATTAAATGAATATGCCTTCCTGAACGCCACCGGCGATACGCCCCAGAGCGAGTGGAATGTCTATGTGGATCCGGAGGCGGCGGATATTGTGTATAATTCCGGAGTGAAGCTGACTGCCCTGGGATTGGATGTGGCCACCTACTTTGACGTAAATCTGGGAGAGGCGGACATTCAGAAGCTGGCGGAGAGTGACCGGAAGGAGGCTGCTTTTCTGTTACAGGCCATCCGTTTTGTAAATTCCAAAGGCCATGCCGCTTACTGTACGGTGATTGACTGTATGGCGGTGGCCTATGTGATCGATCCCACGCTGGTGGAAACCATGGAGGCCCGCGTTGGCATTGAAACGAAGGATGGACTGACCCTTGGCATGACGGTGATTGACCGCCGCCACCACTACGTATGGGAGCAGCTTCCCCTGGTGCATGTGGGACGTAAGGCGGACTGCGGCCGTTTCCTGCAGCTTCTGATGGAACTGGTGCTGGCATAAAGGGAGCGCCGGGGAAGGAGGAAACGATGTACCGATATCAGTATGATTTATTTAAAAAAGAAGGAATCTACATCGCGGGGCCGGAGTGCTTTTATACCCATGGGTATGATATGCTGGCGGCTATGCGCGTGAGAGCGGAATCCTTAGGCTTTGGGGTGACTCTCCCCAACAATCATCCCCTGGATCTGGACAATCCCGATTTGCAGAAAAGGGCGGACAGCATTTTTAATGATCTGAAAACGATTATGTATGATACCACGGTGGTGATTGCGGATCTGGAGGCGTATCGTGGAGCGGAGCCGGACAGCGGTACGGTCTACGAGCTGGGCATGGCCTATGCGAAGGGGGCCCGCTGCTACGGATATACCAGGGATAAACGGAGCCTGGCCACCAAAAATCAGCAGGCCTATCTGAAGGACGGACAGGTGTACGACGAGCGGGGAAATAAAATGCCCTATGCAAATCTGCCGTTTTCTCCCACCATTATCGGGTCAACCAAGATTATTGAGGGAGATTTTGACGATTGCCTGCATATGCTGATGACAGATATTGAAGAGGAATATAAGTTCAGCGCAAGAAGAGAAAAAATAATAGACAACGGACGCTGTGCGGCCAAAAAGAGCGGCACAAAGCCGCTGGTTTATCTGTCCGGCTTTGAGCGCTATGAAGCGGATGCGGAAGAACTCTTTGGGCGGATGAAAGAGCTCTGTGCCCGGTATGGCCTGGATGCGGTGTCCCCCATGGATCCGGCACCGGGGGTTGTGGAAAAGCCCACGGAAAATCCCTATGTATGGGCTGCCTATAAATTTGACAACTGGCAGCAGCAGGTGCGCAACTGCGATATTATTGTGGCAAACCTGAATGATTACCGCGGGTATGAGATCAATAATGACGTGGGCTTTGAGTGCGGCATGGGCTTCCAGCTGGGCAAAAAACTTTACGGATACATGGACAATACCGACAAGCTGATTAACAGGATTCCCCATCTGGGCGCAGATAAGGAATTCCGGGATCAGACAGGAAGCAATGTGGAAAACTTTGACTATCCGGCAAACCTGATGTTTGGGTCCTCCATGAAAATTTTTGAGGGGAAATTTGAGGAGATCATAGCTAAGGTGGCGGAGGATGTTGGGGTTTAGGTAATTAGCAGGACGCAGGAAAAGACGGAGCCGGGCGGGCAGATCCCTCTGGAAAACTGCTCCGGATACAAGAAACGCTAGAATGGAGCCGCCCTCTGATTTCGGGCACCGGGGCAATTCGCCAGGAAATCCTGATGATTTCCCGGCTCAGT
>CAMNQN010000016.1 GCA_946549155.1 uncultured Lachnospiraceae bacterium
CAGGGTCGGCTCCGCGCTTTCCCTTCCTGCGTCCTGATAATTAACCAAACACGAAAAGAGCAACTGCGTCCTTCAATCAAAATCAGGATTGATTTCCCGCCCCCTTTCTTTTATACTGAGAAAAGGAACGCAAACAGCGCACCTCAAAACTTTTAAAAAGAAAGGCTCTCAACCATGATGAAATTACAGCAGAAAAAAACTCTGATTATCGTAACCGGCGGCCCCGGTACGGGGAAAAGCTACGCCGCGAAACAATTAAAGGAAGAGATTGAAGACCTGGACATTCTGTCCTACGATTCCGTGAAGGAAAAAGAATGGGACCGATTCGGTTTTGACAACGCCGCTCAGAAAAAACGGCTGAATCAGTTCTGTCTGGAAGAATTTTATCTGACCCTGCAGAAGATGATGTGGGAGGGCAGGACGATTCTGATTGAATATCCCTTCAATCACCGCCACAAAGACGCGCTGGCCGCTCTGATCGATCAGTACCAGTACCAGGCCATCACCGTCTATCTGTATGGAGACTGGCAGGTTATCTACAAACGGGGGCTGAACCGGGACAAGCAGGATAACCGGCACCCCGGCCATCTGACCAACACCTACCACATTGAGCAGGCCGTATCACCGGAGGACATCATCCCTGACGCCGTCCTGACCTACGAACAGTTCCGGTCCGATATCGACCGCAAAATCTACGATATCCGCCTGGGCGCCACCATCCCCGTGGACGTAACCGATTTCAGGAAAGTAAACTTTCAGGAACTATTTGCCAAAATCCACGAAATCGACACCCAAAAAAGGCCATAACCCCCTGCGCACTCACCATCCGCATCGCACAGTTCCAGATGAATCAAATCCTTCCCCGTCCCTTTCGTCCGGATCACCGCCGCAATCACGTCGCAGGCGCTTTCTCCCCTGCGGCAGGCATAAGGTTTTAAGTTTTAACGTATCTCTGATTTCTGCTGTTCGGCTTATCCGGAATTGTCATGCGGATCAAATTTCTCTCCATTGCCGGACACAGATAATTTCTACGGAAACCCTCCCTCGATTTCAATTCCAGCTTTTCCATCAAAGCCTTACATGTATAAGGGATATCGTATTCCATAACCCCAAGCAATTTTGTGACATACTCGGAAAGCTGTTCCTGATCCTCCCTGATTTGAACAGAAGTATCGTCCAAAATCTTATCAATCTGCGACAGCATGAACTCGATAAAAATGGTAGATGCTCCATCCCCATGGCACCTGGCAATGGCATCATAATACTCCTCCTGAAACTTCTCAATGCGGCTCTCTATTGGAATATATGCAAATATTGATTTCCATTTTGCAAGAATCGCCGTATGCCATAATCTGGCCATCCTGCCATTCCCATCAGAGAACGGATGAATAAAGAGAAATTCATAATGAAATACGCTGCCCAAAATCAGCGGATGAACGCTGTTACGCGCTTCCTTCATCCAAGTAAAAAGATCCTCCATCAACTGCGGCACAAGCCGCGCAGGCGGAGCCATAAAAATACACTGGTCGCCGTTAAATACGCCCTCCTCCCCCCGCCGGAAATCACCGGACTCTTCTACTACATATTTTGTCATAATCCCATGAAACCGTTTCAAGTCTTTGATGCTGTAGGGATCAATTTCAGAAAAACGCTCATAAGCGGCATACGCATTTTTCACTTCCTGAATTTCTTTTTGCCCGCCCAGCACCGTTTTCCCATTGATCACATCTCTAACCTGCCCCAGGGAAAGGGAATTTGCCTCAATTTTCAGGGAAGAATGGATCGACCTGATGCGATTGTTTTTTCTCAGATGGGGTTTCGCCTCCAAATTATTGGTTGCAGTAATACATCCAATCTTTTCTGAAATAGAGGACACATACGACAGAATCTCATTTGTGATTGTAAAAGGCGGTTTATAATCACCCACGAAAGCACCTCCCTGCACTTACCTATTATCTTGCCTATTATCTTGCATATTTTCTTCCTCTATTATACAGCGGGGCAGAAAAAATTCAATCCTCCATCATGACAAAAATAAGCCCGGGGGAGCTGTCCTGACGATTCCAGAACAGCTCCCCCGGGCATTCCCTAAAAGCTTAATTCATCTTTTTGTAAACCTTCTCCAGCGCGCAGTAGCACTCATCAAACAGCTCCCGCACCGGCTTATAGGCTTTCACTGCCTCCGGATTCGGTTCCTGCACATCCGCAATTTCCAGGAAATTATCGATGGCGTCAAAGCTCTTGTAGATGCCTGCTCCCACGCCGCCGATCACCGCCGCTCCCATGGAGCCGGCCTCCTCCAGCACGGTGGGCACCACGATCCTTGTGTTATAGACATCCGCCATGATCTGCCGCCACACACGGCCCTTGGCTCCGCCGCCTACCACCATGATCTCGTCAATATCCACCTGGGTTTTCAAAATGTCCAGGCAGATGGCCAGATTCATGGTCACGCCCTCCAGAACGCTTCGAAGCAGATCGGCCCGGGTGGTCTCCGCCTTCAGCCCTAAGAAAGATCCCTTGGCGTCGGGATTCCAGCGGGGCGCACGCTCTCCCAGCAGATAGGGAAGAAACAGCACGCCGTTGGAGCCCGCCGGGCTCTTCTCGATCTCCTCATTGATCAGATCGTAGGGAGATCTGCCCTGCTCCTTCGCCTGAACAGTCTCCAGCATACAGATCGTATTTTTCAGCCAGCTATAGCACCCGCCCGCCGTCTGCATGGTTCCGTTGGGCGCATACAGTCCCGGCACTACATGGGCCCAGGTCACGGACCGCATCTGCGGATCAAAGATGGGCTTCTCTGTCGTGGTGGTAATCCAGGCAGAGGTTCCCATACAGCTGTAGGTCTTTCCGGGACGGATAGAACCCGCTCCCACATTGGCAGTCACGCCGTCTCCGCCTCCCAGCACCACCGGCGTACCCACGGCCAATCCGGTGGCTTTGGATGCCTCCTCCGTCACACCGCCGGCCATAAAGGTGGAGGGCTTCACCTCCGGAAGCTTATCCCCGTCGATCCCTGCGTAGGAAATCAGCTCTTCCGACCACTGCAGCTTATTCAGGTCAAAGCAAGCCACACTGTTGGCGTCGGAATACTCCGTGTAAAACTTTCCCGTGAGACGGTAAACGATAAAATCCTTTGCGTTCAGCGTCTTATAGGTCTGCTCATAAATTTCGGGTTCATTGTCCCGCACCCACATCAGCTTCTGCACACCGTAGGAAGCGGTATTCCGATGCCCTACAATGTGATAAAAGTCCTGCTGGCTGATATGCTCCTCAATCTGAGCCACCTGCTTCTGCGCCCGCTGGTCCGCCCAGATAATAGACTTTCTCAGGGGATTTCCCTGCCGGTCCACGCAAAGACATCCCATCATCTGTCCGCTGAAGCTGACCGCTCCGATCTCCTCCGGCACGATTCCGGTGCTCTCAATCAGATTCTTACTGGTCACGCAGACTGCTTTCCACCAGTCCTCCGCATCCTGCTCTGCCCAGGTACCGTTAAAATAATTCACGTCATAAGCAAACACCTGGCTTCCCACCAGTTTACCATCCACAGTAAACAGGCTGGCCTTATTTCCCGACGTGCCCAGATCATGGGCCAGTATATACTTCTTCATTTTTTACTCCTCCACCTTCAGCATGCACAGCGTCGCCGGCATCTCGTGGGCCGTGTTCACCTTATCGTCATCCGTCACCAGGTCAAAGCAGGAGATTACGATGGTATCTCCCCATACGCAGGGCTCGCCGGGCTGATCCAGCTCGCCGTGCAGGCCGTCGGAATCCGGGCTCACTGCGATTCGGGTAATATTTCCCTTGGGATCCACCTTGCCGATGGCATTGGCGCTGAAATCGGCAATATAAATATTTCCGTTCTTATCCAAGGTCATGCCGTCCGTAGATTTTAACTGGGAAGGATTTTTCGCCCAGGGCTCATTGGACACCACATTGCCCTCCTCGTCCATGGTCAGCTTGTACAGCTCCCCGTCGCCGAAGTTACCGATGTAAAGATTTCCGTCCGGCCCGAAAATAATGCCGTCCACACCGTACTGGCACTTGGGATTGTGGGTCACAAACGTGGCCACAATATTTTCATCCTCCAGCGTATTGGTTACGCGGATATTTTCATCATTCAGATGGAACCGGTACACACAGCTCATCAGCTTCCCGTCAGGACCGGGTACCTTATGCAGGTAGCTCTGGGTCACATACATATAATCCCCTTTAATACGGATTCCGTTGGGATGCTCCATTCCGCAGGCCACAGTGGTCACCTTCTCGATCTCGTCACCGTTCATGCGCACCCGGATAATCCGTCCCTGGAACTGCAGATCCGCCCGATCCTCCCACCAGCACTGGTTATCCACTATGTAAAGATCGCCGTCCGGCCCGAAGGCCACGCCCATGGCTCTTGCTTCCCCCGTCTCCGGATTCAGCGGCATATCAAACCATTTCCGGATATTCCGGTCCTTATCAATCCGGCAGATACAGCTGGGCATGGACGGGTCCGCAAAATTAGGGCAGGCCAAAATCAATTCTCCCGCCCTCTCGTCCGGCTCCAGTCCATCCGGCGTACACACGTACTCCTCCGGTAAAGTCATAAATAATTCTGATTTCTGCATTTTTAACTCCTCTCATATTGATATAATGCTATATTGGTACAATACTATATTACCAGTTTTAAACTATTTGTAAATACCTGACTGTCTTATTTTACTACCCGGCTCCTAGACGACCGGTCCGTCGTAATCGCCACCGCCAGCAAAATAATCGCGCCGTATACTACCTTCTGCCAGTACACATTTACACCAACCATATTCATACCGTTTTTAATGATTGAAATAATGAACACACCAATAATGGTTTTTAACAGGCTTCCGGAACCGCCCGTATTGGGAGTACCCCCCGCCACCACGGCGGAAATCACCATCAGCGTAAAGGACTCGCCCACGGTGGGCGCGGAGCTCTTTGCCTTCACCAGCAGGAACATGGCTCCCAGGGCGGCACACAGCCCGTTTACAGCAAACACGATCACCTTGTACAGGTCCACCTTAATGCCCGCGATTCTGGCTGCCCGCTCATTGCCGCCGATGGCGAAAATGCTTCTTCCGAAAGCGCGTCTGGTAATGATAAAGTGATACACCACGATCACCAGAACCGACATAATCAGTGGAAGCCCCACCGGGCCGATCTGGATTTTGTACCAGTCCGCCGTCATCTTCAGCGCCTTGGGCAGCTTCACCGGGGAGCTGGTAATCATCAGCGCCGCGGAGTCCCACACGGACATAAAAGCCAGGGAAGCGATGAAGGAGGGCACCTTCAGCTTCACATGAATCAGTCCCAGCACAATACCGCTGCAAATACCTGCCGCCATCGTTGCCAGCAATGCAATGGCAAAAATCAGGAACGGATTCATCGCGGTATCCTTCATGCTCAGCATAATGGCCAGCATCATTACATTGGCCACAGAGCACATGGAGCCCAAGGACAGGTCGATGGAGCCCAAAATCAGAATGGGGGTCATGCCCGCCGCCATGATCATCAGCGGAGCGGAGTCGCTGAGCAGGTTTACGATATTCATGGAGTTCAGGAAGTTCGGCTCCAGAATGGTAAATATAACGATCATCACAACAACAACCAGGATACTGTAGTTTTTCAACAGCACCTTCTTCCAGGATGTTGCTTTTGAAACAGTGTTTGTCTTTTCCATATGGTTATCCTCCCTACATCATAAGCGAAACTATGCTGACCTGGCTGGGTTTTTCCCCAGCGTCCGCCTGGAATTCACCGGTGATCAGACCGTCCTTCATAACGATAACACGGTTGCTCATGCCAATACATTCATCCAGGGTATCGCCAAGCAGGATAACCGACTTACCCTGAGCCACCACCTCACGGGTCAGTGCATAAATCTCTTCCTTTGCGCCCACATCCACACCCCGGGTGGGATGATTCAGAATAATGATATCCGCCTGGGAAGCCAGAGCTCTCGCAAATACCACCTTCTGCTGATTCCCGCCGGAAAGGGAGATCAGCTCCGCCTCCCGCCCGCTGGTTTTGATGCGCAGTCTCTCAATCCACTCATCCGCCTGATCATTCACCTTCTTCTTCGACACCACGCCATGCTCCGATAGCAGGGTGGCGTTGGAGAGGGCCATATTGTCGGCCACAGACAGGTTCCGCACGATGCCCTCCGCGTGACGCTCCTTGGGGATCATCAGAATACCGTCATGCAGCGCGTTTGCCGGGCTGGAATAATCCACTTTCTTTCCATTTACATAAAGCTCGCCGGAGGAAGGCTTCTCGTCTCCGCAGATCACAGAACAAATCTCCTCCTTACCGGAGCCCACCACGCCGCAGATGCCGAGGATTTCCCCCTTGTGCAGCTTAATATTGCAGTGCTTGAACACACCGGAGAGTCCCAGATCCTTCGTCTCCAGCACCACCTCTTTTCCCGCCGGCTTCTGATCCGCCAGGTGATAATACTCCGTGGTGGTCTCACGGCCCACCATAGCGGCATACAGCTTCTCCTCCGTGGCGTCCTTGATATCCATATTTCCGGCGTTTTCGCCGTCCTTATATACATAGATCCGGTCGGAAATCTCCAGCACCTCGTCCAGACGATGGGACACAAATACCACCGCATGGCCCTTGGCCGTCAGCTTCCGCACCTCCTTAAACAGGTTCTGCACCTCTTCCTCATTCAGCACGGAGGTAGGCTCGTCCAGCAGAATCAGACATTTCTGGTCATCGTGCCCGGACTTGGTCAGATTTACCACCTTCGCGATCTCCACCATCTGGCGGGTGGCAAAGTTCAGGTCAATCACCTTTTTCTTAGGATTGATATAGCCGCAGTTAACCTCCTCCAGAACCTTTTTGGATTCCTCATACATTTTCTTCCAGTTGACGAAGCCCATCCTCATAAAATCTTTCTCATGTCCAAAGAAAAGATTCTGTCCCACGGAAAGATTCACGATCAGGGACTGCTCCTGGAATACCATGCCAATGCCCTCTTTGTTGGCCGCCATGGGATCCGCCGGCGCAAAAGGCCTGCCGTGCATGGTCATTTCTCCTGAGGTCTGAGGCTGCACGCCGATAATAATTTTCAGCAGCGTGGACTTTCCGGCGCCATTCTCCCCGATCAATCCCACGACCTCGCCCTCATAAATATCCAGATCAACACCTTTTAAAGCCTGTGTTCCATAAAATGATTTTGTTATGTTCTTGGCGCTAAAAAGTAATTTTTTCTCCATTTATCTTGTCCTCCAGCGCATTTATTTAGAAATAACGGTTGCTCCCCGTTTTGTTGTCAGGATTACCGCCACCAGAATGATGATACCCTGGATACCGGTCTTAATGTTGGGGTTCACACCCATCATGGTAAGTCCGTTGATCAGCACCGTCATAATCAGAGTACCCACAACGGTATTCAGCACGCCGCCCTTACCGCCGGAAAGAGAAGTACCTCCGATTACCACAGCCGCCTGCGCCGGGAACATCAAATCCTTACCGATACCTGCCTGTCCCTGTCCCAGACGGATCAGTCCCACCACGCCCGCTACGCCGAAAAGGAAGCCGGCCAGGGTAAATACCTTAATTTTCACATGGTCCACATTGATGCCTACCGAGCGGGGAATCGTCTCATCGGTGCCCACCGCGTAAATGTAGCGTCCAAAGGGAGTATATTCCTGAATATAAATACACAGAAGCAGCATCACAAGCGCCACCCAGGTGATAAAGGGAATCCCCAGGAAGGACACCTTCGGGAGCGCTTTTAAAACAGGATCCGATACCGTAGCCGGGGTACCGCTGTAGGAAAGGTACGCAATACCGGTACAAATATTCATAAACGCAAAAGATACCATAAAGGAAGGAATTTTCAGCTTTACATGAAAAAGGCCCACAAAAAAGCCCACCACCACACTGCACAGAATCGCAATGATGATTCCAAAAATGCCGAAGTTATTATCATTCAACGTATTCATTACCAAAACGGAAGCAATGGAACCGGCCATACCCACTGTACCGTCAATGGACAGATCAATACCGCCCAGCATAATTACAAAGGTCAGGCCCAGGGCAACGATCAGCGGAATCGCCCACTGATTCAGAATCGCGACCAGATTGCTGACGGACGCAAACGCGGAACCCCGCGCAATCGTAAACACAACAATAAGTGCCAGCAATACCAGCACCGGTGCCCACTTGATTATTTTTTCTCTCCGATTTTCAGCCTTGATCTTTTTGGCAAATTCTTCCTGAATCGTCAAGGCCGCCTGATTTTCTTTTGCCATACTCTATCTCCAATCATCTCATTTTTCGCCTACTATTATGGGGATGGAAAGCTCCATCCCCATAAGATATTCCTGTGATTTTCACTTTTCTGTATCGTCTGGCTTAGTCAGCCTTGCACCACCAGATCTCAGAGAAATCAAATTCCGGAGTCGCATCGATGTAATCAGCAATGTACTGCTCTACGTTCTCCGAAGTAATAACTGTTGCCGGAGTAGCGAACTCTCTGTACTCGATGGGAAGCTCAGCCGGATCAATCAGGCCAGCCCATGCTGCGTAGCAGATAGCCAGAGTATATCCACCCTGAAGGTATCCGTTGGAAGATACGGTAGCGGTAGCATCGCCTGCTGCGATCGCTTCTACGATATCGGTATTCGCGTCGATACCTACAACGCCAACCTTACCCTTCAGTCCTGCATTCTCAAGAGCCTGCAGAGCGCCGGTAGCCATGTTGTCGTTTGCACACCAGATGCCGCCTACTTCCGGATACTGGCTCAGCCAGGTCTCAACCAGAGTAAGAGCCTCTGCGGTTGCCCAGTTTGCGGTGTCCTGCGCCACTACTTCGATGTCCGGATATTTCTCCAGAGCATTCTGCAGACCAGCCACACGGTCATTGGATGCGGTGTTGCCCAGCATGCCTTCCAGAACGAAGATCTGTCCCTTGCCGCCCATCTGATCAAACAGTGCGGTGGCAATGGCTTCGCCGTTTACTACGTTATCGGGGGAGGTGTGGATGACCCAGTTCGGATCATAATCCGTAACGGTATCCTCTTCCTCACGGTTCCATGCGGTGCCGATGTATCCGCCGGACTCCGCCATAGCCTCTACCAGTGCGGTACAGATCGCGGACTCGTTGGGGTCAGAATATGCGATGGCGTTTCCATTTGCCTTCGCTGCAAACTGCTTCATATTGTTAATCTCAGTATCATTGGATCCGCCGGAATCCAGAACCTGCATCTCATATTTCTGTCCGATGCTGTCCAGATATTCACAGAACATTTCCATACCAACTTTAATCGTATTAATGTACGGATTTTCCAGTCCACGGATAGAGCATGCTACAGAGAGCGTGGTATCTAATTTCTCCTGCGGAATCTGTGCCGGATCAATCTTAAAGCTCTTCCAGTCGTCGGATGCCATAGCGGTCATCGCCAGTGTGCTGACTGCCATCACTGTGGACAGTGCGAATGCTGCGAGTTTTCTCATTTTCATGTGCCTACCTCCCAATCATTATGTTATTACATTAATATGTAGCTACATGCTATATTATAGTCCCATTCTCCTACACTGTCAATCAGTTTATCTATTTTTGCCACTTCTCCTAAAAATTCTCCTCTATTTTTGTGCATTTTGTCCTTACATGTTTATGTTTTTCTTATTTTGTTTATTAGCAGGACGCAGGAAGAGGCGGCACGCAGGGCCATATCCATCTGGAAAACAATTCGAAGGATACCCTAGAAAAACTTGGATGGAGGCAGACCCAAATTTCGGGAGAGCCGGCAGCCCTCAAGGCTGACGGCTCAGAGGCACTGAGCTGGGAAATCCATCAGGATTTCCCGGCGAACTGCCTCGGTGCCCGAAATTTGGGCCTGTCTCCATCTTAGTTTTTCTTGGTATCCGGAGATGTTTCCCAGATGGATATGGCCATGGGGCCCCGGCTCATCCTGCGTCCTCTAAATAATGTCTAAATAATGTCCTCTAAACAATCGAAAATAAGTCTGGTATTTTGCCCTCTGGTATGGTATAATTATTCTATCTTATTTGTCATTACATAGCGTCATAACGATATACAATCTGTGGCGCTGCCTTAAGGAGGTATTTTCATGAAAACATTTGTGGTAAACAAAGACGGTTCCACAGAAATCCGGGAAATCCCCAAGCCCCGGTACAGTTCAAAGCAGGCTCTCGTAAAGACCATCGCCTGCGGCATGTGCGGAACAGATGTAAAGCTGCTCCACTGCGCCTTTAAAGGCTTCCCGGAGTCCATGTATCCCGTGATGCTGGGACATGAAGGCGTGGGTGAAGTGGTGGAAGTAGGCAGCGAGGTAACCACCTTCCATGTAGGCGATAAAGTAATTCTTCCCTTTGTGGATCCGGATCCCGAGCTCTATCCGGGACTGGGCTCCGCCTGGGGTTCTCTCAGCGAGTACGCAGTGGTAAATGATGCCGCCGCCTGGCCTGCCGGAGAAGCTCCTGCCTGTGCCTACGCCCAGCTCGTCCTTCCTGAGGATCTGGATCCGGTGGATGCCGTAATGATCGCAACCTTCCGGGAGGTGCTCAGCAATATCCGCTATTTCGGCATCAAGCCCGGTGAGAGTGTCGTAGTATTCGGCTGCGGCCCCGTAGGTTCCACCTTCATCAAATTCCTGAACCTGTACGGCGTGGAGGATATTGTGGCCGTGGATATCATCGACGAAAAGCTGGAGCATGTAAAGGCCAACGGAGCGAAGCATATCATCAACAGTAAGGATACCGACCTTACAGCAGCCATCCGCGCGCTTTATCCTCAGGGCGTAAATTATGTGGTAGATGCCATCGGCGCTCCCTTCGTGGTGAATGCAGCTATGCCGCTGATCAAGGACCGGGGCACCGTATTCTGCTACGGCGTACCGCCTGTGGAGCAGATCACCATTGATTTCAGCAAGGCGGACTACAACTGGAACGTGGTCTACCAGCAGATGCCCCGCAAGGAAGAAGAAGGCGCGGCCCACGAGCAGGTAATGGAATGGATTCGGGACGGCAAACTGGTGCTCAAGGACTTTATTTCGGATTACTTTAAATTCGAAAATTCCGTAGAAGCATACCAGAAGCTGCTGGATCGGCAGATCAGCAAAAAGGGAATCATTGTGTTCTAAATTGACATCTCTGTAAAACAACGATATTATAAAAATACAATAGAAAAACTGCGTCGGAAAATACCGCCGCAAAATTGTAAAGGGGGGTAATCATTATGTACTTAGAAGAGCTGTTCGGTCTGAGTGGAAAGACTGCCATCGTAACGGGAGCCGGCAGAGGAATTGGACAGGTTGTCGCCTGCGGACTGGCAAAGGCCGGCGCTGAGGTGGTGAGCATCAGCAGAAGCGGAGCTCCGGAAACGGTAGAGATGATCACGAAGGAAGGCGGAAAGGCCTATGATCTGAAAGCGGACGTAACCAAGGAAGCAGAAGTGGACGCCGCACTGGCAGAGGTAGTAAAACGCTCCGGCAAAATCGACATTCTGTTTAACAACGCAGGCGTCTGCCTTCACAAGGACACCTTCAGCGCTACGATTGAAGAGTGGAGAAACGTGATCGACATTAATCTGACCGGCGAATACATCATGGCCCGGGCTGTGGGCAAGATCATGGTGGATCTGGGTATTAAGGGCAGCATCGTAAACATGGCCTCCATGTCCGGCAGCGTCGTAAATATTCCCCAGTGGCAGGCTTCCTACAACGCCTCCAAGGCAGGCGTTATGCACATGACCAAATCCCTGGCAGTGGAATGGATCGACTACGGCATCCGTGTAAACAGCTTAAGCCCGGGATACATCTCCACCCCCATGGCGGCGGATGTACCTCAGGAGCTGAAGGATGCCTGGATGCCCCTGTTCCCGATGCACCGCATGGGTAAGCCCGAGGAGCTGATCCCCGCGATTCTGTATCTGGTAAGCCCGGCGGCAGGATATACCACCGGAGCGGATATCATCGTGGACGGCGGATACACGCTGATCTAAGGAATAGATAATACAAAAGCCGGGGCAGTTTCTGAATATCAGAGACTGCCCCGGATGCTTTCCCCCTTCTTTCACCCTTTCATCACGAAATCTTTACCACCGCCTTCACGATAGCTGCCTTTTCCTCACAGCTCCTGTCCATAGCCGTCTGCATATCGTCAAATGCAAATACATTGGTGACAATTCCTTTCACATTTACCTTCCCGCTGCGCACCGCCTCGATGGCCGTGTCGAAGAGATGACGGGAGCGGAAAATGGTGCGAAACGTCAGCTCCTTATCCAGCGCAAGGCTCATTTCCATCGTTATTTTTCCGGTTTTGCTGTAACCCACCAATACAATCACAGCACCTTTTTTTACGGAATGAATCGCCTGATTCGTGGTGATATCCGTGCCGGCAGTCTCAATGGCAAGGTCGGCTCCCTTCCCATGGGTAATCTCCAGAATACGGGCTGCGGCATCCTCTTTCCCGCCATGAATGACGAAATCCGCCCCCAATTCCTTCGCCTTCTCCAGGCGGTTCTCCACCACATCCACCATGATTACCGGAGAGACCCCCTCCGCCTTCAGCGCCAGCATACTCACCAGACCGATACATCCCGCGCCAAACACCACAGCGGTCTGGCCGATATGGGCCTGTCCCTGATTGGCTGCATGAAAACCGATAGCCAAAGGCTCAATCAGGGCGCCTTCCATCGTATCCAGCTCCGGAGGAAGCTTATGGCACAAAGCGGCCTCATGGGCGGCATACTCCTGAAATACGCCGTCCACCGGCGGGGCGGCATAGAATTGTACATTGGGGCAAAGATTATATCTTCCGCTGCGGCAGAACTCACATTCCCCGCAGGTAGTCCCTGGTTCCAGGGCCACCCGGTCCCCCACCTTCAAATCTTTTACCGCGGAACCGATTTCCACCACAACTCCCCCTGGCTCATGTCCCAGCACGAAGGGGGGTTTTGCCACACAGTCCCCGATTGCCCCTGTTTCATAATAATGCAGGTCACTTCCGCAGATTCCCACATATTCCAGCTTTACCAGCACCTCATTTTCCTTCGGCACAGGAATATCCCGCTCCTCATACCCCATTTTGCGTATGCCGGTCATCACGGCCACCTTCATTTTCCCTTTCAAACGAGATCCCTCCCTCCAATACAAATCCATCCTACAATGCCATTTCTGCTCTCTTAATAATATGGTTCTGATACACCTCGTTCAGCTCCACAAAGTATCCGCTCCACCCCCAGACCCGGACGATCATATTTCTGTAATTTTCCGGGTGCTTCTGGGCATCCAGCATACGGTCCCGGTTCACCGCGTTGATCTGCAGCTGATGGCCTCCCAGATCCATATAGCTTTTCACAAACATGGCGCACTTGCGGATAGCCTCCTCGTTCTTAAACATGGTATCCGTAAGCTCAATGGTCAGCGGCCCCCCATTGGCCACCCGCACCAGGTTCGGTTTGGAAAAAGATTTCAAAATGGAAATCGGCCCTTCACACCGGGCAAAAAGGGACGGCGAGTAGTTGCAGGCCAATGCTTCTCCCGCGTTTCTTCCATCCGCCGAGGCCGGCGCGTCCTTGGAATGCCAGATATAATACATGGCCGAGGCCGTACCCGCCCGGAAACAGCCTCCCCGGTCGTTCCTTTTCCCTTCTAAGGCATCCGCATACCAATCCAGCAGCTTCACCGCGATCTGGTCCACATAGTCATCGTCATTTCCCATTTTGGGCGCCTCGTAGCGAAGCATATTCTGCTCTGTGGGATAATCCTTAAAATCATTTTTCAGCATCTCTATCATATGGGAAGCAGAGAAGGTTTTCTCCTCAAACACATATTTTTTAATGGCCGCCATGGAATCGGCTGCGGAGGAGAGGCCATCCCCGTGAAAACCATAGGTATTATATTTCCCCGGTTCTGAGATATCCCGCATTTTTTCCAGGCAGTCCGGACACATTAAGCTTACCAGCGGCGACGGCTCTTTGTATACATTCTTCGTCAGCGCCATCAGTTCCTCCGCCTGCCGGTCAATGTTCTGATGAACCAGCCCGGCAAAGGCATCGTAGCTGTCGCAGGCTTCCAGCTGTTCTACCGCCTCCTGAACCGCCCTCAGATAATTCATGCTGTCCCAGTTCACAAGGTCCATATAACCTACCACCAGAATCTCCCAGCAGGCCGCCAGCGTATAATTGCAGGCATCCTCCGGATCATAGCCGCAGCGCAGCAGCGAGGGAATAATGATCTCATCATTGGTATACTGCGGGAACCCCAGCCCCTTTTTGGTCAGCGTGGTGGCCAGCTCATACACCCCCATGGAGGTATTTTTATGTACCCGCAGATTCACCTTGGGGTCGATCAGGCATAAATCCCTGCTGGCCAGAAGGCACAGCTCCGAAAGGTCGTTATACGCATCCGACCCATCCACATTGCTGCCGCCCAAAACGATGGTTTGCCCGTTATCCCCCTGCTGAATACCGATATAAAGGTCGCTGTCCCGGTTGCAGGAAATAAAAAACTCCTCCAAAAACTCCAGCGCACTGTCCTTATCCAGAATCCCCTCCTGCATATCATGCTGATAGTAGGGATACAAAAACTGGTCAATACGCCCCAGCGTATTATGGTAATTCCCGTTGCACCACATACTGTAGTGAATCAGCCGAAGAAACTGCAGCGCCTCTAAAAGCGTCCGGGGTTTATTGGCCGGGACCCACGCCAGCGTCTCTGCCACCGACAGATTTCCCACCCGCAGCGCTTCCTGGCGGTACCGTTCGGCGAACTCCTCCACAATATCCATAACCTCCAGCATAGCCTGCAGAAACTCCTTCTGCTTTTCCGTTTCCGCCAGCTCCATCTGCCGCCGGATCTTTTCCCGCTTAACCCTGAAGCCATCCTCCATCAGCATGGCATAATCCGGGCACATATTAAAGACCGCTCCGTTTTCATGAAAGGCATGCTTCTCATGAAGAGCCTTGTCTTCCTCCTCCGTGTGAATGCGGGGAATGGTTCTCACCGTCCGCAAAAGCGTGATGCGTTCCTTCTCAAGTACCACCGGCTGTTCCTTTTCCAACACATAGCGCAGCCGTTTTACGGAGCGCTGCATATCGTTATCCCCCTGCAGGGCAAACTGTTTTGCAAGCTCATACTCCCCCTCCGCCGGCATTCTGTAGCTGTGATGTTTCTTTTGAACTACAAAATAGTCCAGCAGTTCATTAATAAAGTCTGTTTTCATACTGGCTTCTCCTCTCACTTTTATAAATGGCTGCAGGGAATCCCGTAGCTTTGAAAAATCTCCAAATTCAGTCTGGGCTGCCTGCTCTCGTCAAAATCCGGGTGATATTCTCTGTTTACCATCTCATACTTTGCACCCGCGGTCACATGATAGGGCAGCAGCTCCACCATTTCCAGATTCTCTGCATTTTTCAAAAGCTGTGCTGTCCTCTCAAAATTTTCATCATCGTCATTTACCCCCGGAATAACCGGAATGCGGATTCGGAAAGGGACGTTTCCGGCCTTCAGAAGCTCCAGGTTACGGAGAATCTTCTCATTGGAAACTCCTGTGTACCGCTTATGCTTTTCCCGATCCACCATTTTAATGTCCATCATGACGTAATCCACCCGTTCCAGTACCGCCCTGAAAATCTCCTCCCTGCAGAAACCGCAGGTCTCCACCGCCCGGTGCATAGACGCGGTCCGGTCCAGCATCTCGATGAGAAACTCCGGCTGGCCCGTGGGCTCTCCCCCCGAAAAGGTGACTCCGCCGCCATTTCGTTTCAGATAGTCCGCATCCTTCAGCAGCCGCCCTTCCAAATCCGATGCTTCCCAGACCTTCCCGCAGATTTTCCGGATGCCCTGGGGGCAATGACGGATACAGGTCCCGCAGCTTACACAGTCCTTTCCCTGCCGCGGACAGCTCTCCATACATTTTCCACAGTGGACACAATTGCTCGTTGCCACCATAAGCTGCGGCTGATAAGACAGACCCTCCGGATTATGGCACCACATACAGCGCAGCGGACATCCCTTCAAAAAAACCGTTGTCCGCAAACCAGGGCCATCATATATCGCCATCTCCTTAATATCAAATACTACACCACTGGACACGCTCTCACGATTCCTTTCTTTTTAAAATAGAGCAGGAACCCTTACACCCGTCCCTGCTCTATCGTTTATCAGAAATAAGTATCACTTACTCCGGAAATACCACCGCTACCTTTCCGCATTTTCCACTGGCCATCAGGGCGTAAGCTTCATCCACCTTCTCCAGCGGAAACTCATGGGTAATCAGATCCTCCGGATGGATGCCCCAGCGAACCAGCCGTTCCACCAGATCCTCCATACGCCACAGGGAGGTTACCCAGGAGCCATAGATGGTTTTCTGACCGTGAATGATATCCGGGCTGGGTTCAAAGGTACAGGTTCCACCCTCCCCTACAAAAGCGATCTTGCCCCAGTCTCTCGTGCAGCGGATTGCCAGACGGCGGGCGGAATCATTGGCACTGGCATCCAGCGCTTTCTCCACGCCCTTGCCTCCGGTCAGCTCCATCACCCTGTCATAGGCCTCATCCGGCTTGAACCCATAATCAATCAGGCCCAGCTTCTTTGCCAGCGCGATTCTCTCCTCATTCATCTCAATACCGATCAACTTATTGGCGCCCATGGCCTTCGCCAGCATCAGGGCCGCCATACCCACCGGTCCAAGGCCGGTAACCACAATACTGTCGTCCCCGGAAACCTGTATCTTCTCCAGTGCTTCGTACACCGTTCCAAAGCCGCAGGCCACCTGGGCTCCATCCTTATAGGTCAGCTCGTCCGGCAAAAAGATCAGATCCTTTTCCTCTGCCAGAATATAGGGCGCCATGCCCCCGTCTCTCTGCCAGCCATATGCCTTACGGTGAGGGCTCTTACAGGAAATCGCGTATCCCTTCCGGCAGTCATGGCAGATACCGCAGCCGGAGATATGATAAATAATAACTCTGTCGCCTTTTTTGAACCGCTTCAGGCCGGTTCCTTCCTCAACAATGATCCCGCAGGGCTCGTGTCCCGCGATGGTTCCCGGAATGTAGCCTTCCGGCCCCTTACCCACATGCTCCCGGTAAATACACCGGATATCGCTGCCGCAAATCGTAGAGGCCATGGTCTTAACCAATACCTGTCCCGGGCCCGGCGTAGGAATATCCACTTCCTTCAGCTCCGCCGTGCTGTTCCCCGGAAGAAACGCCGCCATCATACGCCCTTTTACTGTTTCACTCATTCTTTTTTTCCTCCTTAAATATCCTCTGTAGTAAATTTTTCTATCATAATCAGACTGTAGTATCTGACTTATCCGTCATAAGCTGAAGCAATACCGCCAGGATAATAATAATACCCTTAATCACGTCCTGTGGATAAGCCGGCACCGCACACAGGTTCATAATATTGCTGATCAGCGCAAGCACCAGCGCGCCCACCACCGCCTTTGTCACATTTCCCTTTCCGCCTGCCAGGCTGGCGCCGCCGATAACGCAGGCTGCAATGGCATCCAGCTCCTGGGCGTTGCCGATGGTCGCGCTTCCTGTGGAAGACCGGGCCGCGATAAAAATGCCGGCCAGTGCGGACATAAAACCGGAAATCGCATATACCGCCACCAGATATCGTCTCACATGGATACCGGCCAGCTCCACCGACTTTATATTACTTCCGATAGCAATTACAATCCGTCCAAACGCCGTATACTTCTGGATAAACACAAAAATCAAAATCGCAATCAGAACCAGAAACAGCATCGGATAGGCATATTCCTTATTCACCAGCGTTCCCAGCGTATCCTTCTCCATCCGGATCGGGGCTCCTCTGGTAATCATCAGCGCAAGACCTCTCGCCATGGTCATCATGGCCAGCGATGCCACAAAGCCCTGAAACTTCGCAAAAGCTACCAGAATACCGGTAAAAGCGCCTGCCACCAGCCCGATCAGAACCGTGATCAGCATCGCTAAAATAAAATGCATATTCCAGTTTACAATCATATAGGCCGCCGCTGCCGCCCCAAGAGCCATAACAGACCCCACAGAAAGGTCAATGCCTCCTGTCAGAATAACAAACAGCATACCTAACACGACACAGATCGGCCCGGACTGCTGCAGCGCAATGTTCCGGATATTCATCGTTGTCAAAAATGTATTGGACAACAGCGCGCAGACAATCACCAAACCCAGAAAGATCAGATATGTATTATTTTGAATTAAAATATTTTTTATTTTCGTTTCCTTCTTCATCTCTATACCCCCATCGCTGATTTAATCAGATTATCTTCCGCAAGCTCTGCTCTGGAAAACTCTCCGGAAATTCTGCCCTGCCTCATGACAATTGCACGGTCGCACATCCCTATGATTTCCGTCATCTCTGAGGAAATCATAATAATCGCAACACCCTTCTCCGCCAAATCGTTCATGATCTTATAAATCTCTGTCTTCGCTCCCACATCCACGCCTCGGGTCGGTTCATCAAATACCAGGCATTTGCACTCCGCCGCCAGCCACTTGGCCAAGGCCACCTTCTGCTGATTGCCGCCGCTTAGGCTGTTGGCATTATCCTCCGTATCCTTGTACTTTGTAGACATGCTCGCAAGCAAATTCCGGACATATTCCTTTTCCTTTTTATGATTAATCACCTGTTTAGGGGCTATCTTATTATTCAAAATCGTAAAAGTGGAATTCGAGCGGATGCTTTGTGTCAACACCAGGCCTTCCTCCTTCCGGTTCTCCGGAAGCATTCCAAATCCCTTCTTAATGGAATCACTGGCATCCTTAAAGTCCGTCTTTTCACCAAAATAATAAATCTCACCGCTTTCCTTCTTCGCTGCTCCAAAAATGGCTTTCATGGTCTCCGTTCTGCCCGCTCCAACCAATCCGCTGAATCCCAGGATCTCCCCGGAACGTACATGAAAGCTGATATCCTGAACCATCTTTCCTGCATTCAGGTGCTCTACCCGAAGAACCTCTTCCCCAATCTTCGCATTTCTGGGCGGGAACATCTGGGACATTTCACGCCCCACCATCATAGTTACCAGCTTTTCCTTGTTAATAGAAGAAGTTTCAACCCTATCCACAAAGGTGCCGTCCTTTAAAACGGTAATATGATCGCTCAGTTCAAATATCTCTTCCAGACGATGGGAAATATAAATAATACTCACCCCAGCATCCCGTAATTTTCTTAAAATACCAAAAAGCTTCTGTATCTCCGCAAACGTAAGCACCGCCGTCGGCTCATCCAATACCAGAATTTTCGCATTGCGCGTCAAATTCTTACAAATCTCCACCACCTGCTGATACGCCACGCTGAGGCTTCCCACCTTCGCCATGGGTGAAATGTCATCAAACCCCAACTTCGTCAACTGTTCTTTTGTTTTCGTATTCAATTCTTTCCAGTTAATCAGGGTTTTTCCAGAAGATAGCTGATCGATGTATATGTTTTCCGCCACTGTCAGATCCGGAGCCAGCATAAACTCCTGATAGATAATCGCTGCACCCAAATCCTTGGCATCCTTCGGGTTATTAATCGTAACCTCCCGGCCATCAATATGTATGGTTCCGCTGTCTCTCTTATATGCTCCTGACAAAATTTTCATCAGCGTGGACTTTCCTGCTCCATTTTCCCCGATCAGGGCATGAATTTCTCCCGGCTCAATCTGTAGTGACACATCATTCAGTGCCTGTACGCCGCCGAAACGTTTTGAAATGTGCTTCATTTCCAACCTGTACTGCGACTGCTCCATGCCTACACCCCCAAATAATATTTTTGTTCATTTACAAGGCCGCCGACGAAGCCGGCGGCCTTGATTTCACTTATAATAGCAAAGCCTTTAGAAACCGTAATCATACCACTCGTCCACGATGTCCTTCGTAACGCCTACCGCTACTGTCATGGTAATCTTGTCAAAGCTGTCCCAGGATGCTCCATCGATAATCTGAGAAGCAACATCAATACCGCCTTCTGCCACCAGGCTCGGGCTGTTCAAGCCAGAAACGATGTAGGGATTTACAGCAGTGTCATTCTCTTTAATCAGATCAAAAGCTTCCTTTGCGCCGTCAGCAGCAGCTACCAGAGCCACGCCTTCCAGTCCCGCGTTTTCCAGAGCAGTCATAGCGCCAAACAGCATCTGGTCATTCTCACCAAGTACACAGTTGATATCCGGGTTCGCAGTGATGAAATCCTCTACCGCTACCAGACCATCATCCACCGTCCAGGCTCCCCAGCCCTGACCAACGATCTTGAAGTTCGCATCCGCGTATTCTGCAGTACCCTTATCGATCAGCTGATTTTCAATGTCATCACGGGCTGCCCATGCTTCCTCTTCCGTACATCCGGTCATACCTTCCACAATACCTGCAAAAAGGCCGCCGCGACGCTCGTAACCGGCGATGTTACCCTTAGCACCACTTACAAGAACGGCAGTAATGCCCTCGTCTTCTCTGCCCTGCGCCTTCAGCCATTCCACATAAGCCAGTCCGGAAAGACGTCCGTTCTGAAGGTTGTTGGAATAAACCGTCGTAACATGGGTCTCAGAATTTGTATCAGAATCCAGATTAATCAAAGGAATACCCGCTTCTGCAACAGCATCTACCGACGGAATACATGCGTCCGGATCAATACTATTCAGGAAAACAATATCCATTCCCTGTGCAATAAAGGTTTCCATGTTCTCGGCCTCTTTCGTGATATCCTCATCCGCGATCAAAGTCGTCAATTCCCAGCCTTTTTCCTGGCAAAGCTTCTCTACGCTGTCTGCCAGTGCCACAAAATAAGGCCCATTCAGAGTTTTCAGCGCAAACCCTACCTTAACGGTATCTTCCGCCATAGCTGTCATGCCACACCCAAGCACCATCACTGCGCCCATAACCGCCGCCAATAATCTTCTTTTCTTCATGTTTTCCTTCTCCTTCTCATTTTATTCTTATTTTCAGTTTCATATTACGCATACATATTATAACAATATATTTTATACATACGTTATATAAAACTGTTTTAACTAAGTGTTTTTATTATATACAATAATTTTCTATTTGTCAATTCTTTTCTTTCTCGAATTAGTCAATTTATCCATAGTCTCCTTCTTTCACATTCAACGTTATGACAAATTTTCGAAAAAATG
Organism: uncultured Lachnospiraceae bacterium; assembly: GCA_946549155.1. Taxonomy (GTDB): domain Bacteria; phylum Bacillota; class Clostridia; order Lachnospirales; family Lachnospiraceae; genus Merdiplasma. The sequence goes on from CAMNQN010000016.1 coordinate 21,124, forward strand.
CCCAAAATATAAGAGTTTTTTCCTTTTTTGATGTAAAATTTAATCACTGTAAAAAATCGTGCCAAACATAAAACAGAAGGACACTTATCAAATAAAACAGAAAATTTTATTTTTCTTTTAAAATTTGTGAAAACTAAAGTTTTATTCTCTTATTTTGATACTATATCAAAACTATAATATACGGAAATAAATAAGAAAAATGCCCAAATTGCAAAGGAGGCATTGCAAAATCCCCATAAATCAACTATTATTTAGATATAGAAACATATTGTGAGGATCGCTAACATGAAGAATCCGATTAATCCAACAATAATCAAAAACCAAAATCGTCAACTGATTTATCAGTACATAAGAAACCACGGACCCGTTTCCAAACGGGATATTGTCGTGGGCGTTGGCCTCAGCATTCCTACGGTAACGCAAAACCTTCTGTATTTGGAACTGAACAATTACATAACTCCCTCGGGAATAAAAAAACTGACCGGCGGAAGAAGCGCTTCCACTTATGTAACGGTAAATAACTGTCGGTTAGCCATCGGCGTATACATCTCCGCCAACCACATCGCCGTTGCCAGTGTGGACTTATCCGGAAATGTAACGCATTTCCAACGAAAACGAATGAAATTCAATCTGTCCGATGATAAATACCTGAAATGCCTGGGTAATTTAGTGGAATCTGTAAAAATGCAAGCGCAAATCAGCGATGAGCAGCTCCTGGGAGTGGGAATTTCCGTCCCCAGCCTGGTAACAGAGGATGGAGAAAAAATAATCTACGGCCTTACCTTGGATTTCAATAACAAAACCAGAAAAGAAATCACAAAGTATATTCCCTACAATAACCGGCTCTTCCATGACTCCTATATGGCTGGTTTTGCTGAGGTGTGGACAAATCCTGATATCGATAACGCCTTTTATCTCAGCCTGAATAACAGTATTGGCGGATGTATCATTTTCAATAAAGAAATCTACCCGGGAAATTCAAACCGCGCCGGCGAAATCGGCCATATGAAGTTGAGTATGCATTCCCAAAAAAAATGTTACTGTGGAAGAATTGGCTGCTTTGATACCATGTGCAACGCCAACATATTGGCCTCCCATACAAACGGAAATCTGGAAAGATTTTTCTTTCTTCTGGAACAGCATGACAGTAAAGTAGAAAAAGTATGGAATCAATATCTTGATCATTTAGCCCTTGCTATCCACAATCTTCATCTGCTCTTTGATTTTGATATCATTGTGGGGGGCTATGTGGGATCCTTCATCGCTCCCTATATGACGGATCTATATGATAGAATCAACAGCACGAGCTTTTTTGACGAGAAAGCGGAGGACTATGTGATTCCCTGCAAGCATAAAATAGAAGCAACGGCTGCAGGAGCCGCGATTCGTTTTATAAAAGATTTTATAGACAGCATTTAGACACCGTTGCTTATCGTTATCTCCCAGAAAAAAAACGGGGAGCATTCCCAGACATCCGCACATACCCATCGGATGTCTGGAACGCTCCCCGATCTTTTTTCCGGAACTGTCCTGTTTATTTACTTCGTCGCATACTCATAGTCCTGCATAAACTCCACAATCCCATCCAGCGCCTTGGGATCCTTCTCAATCACGCTGTCCCGCACCTTCAGGTACTGCAGCGGCATATACTGGTGGAGCATATTCATGGGGATCTCATATCTTCTCAGGTTATCGAACAGCTTGTCAATGGCTGCCACCACCTCCGGCTGCCCGATATAATACCGGGCCCGGTCGGAGAAGCTGTATTTTCTGGCCAGTTTAAGCTGCTTCTCATCTCCGTGGTAATGCTTCTTCCAATTCCCCGGAGCATCCAGCATCACCCTTCCTCCAGTCTTTTTCGGGTATACTCCGGCAAAGCCGCTGCATCCTCTACAATGCCAGTCACAAGTTGCCGAAAGTTAGCCGCATTTTGGGAAGTAATCACAGGTTTTCCAGTTTCCGCTTCCAGCGCTTGGCGAGCAATCCCAGCAACCCTGCCGCTGCGCCTGGCAACCTGCCGACTTTCGGAAAAGCCTTTCGGCTGTTCTTCTCTGGAAATATCCATGGTGGAGGCTTCCGCCAGCATCGTCAAAACCAATTCCAGATTGCTCATATTGTCCCGGAGGTTTTCTTTTTTCAACCCCTTCAGCCGCTTATATTGCCCCGTACTCATTCCAGTCCAGGCACGGGTGATCTCATCGGTAAGTATAGCGTATTCCCTGCCCTTTTCCACACCGCGTTTTTTCCATTCCTCTGTCAGCTCATTGCGAATACGAATCGCTAAAAGCCGTTGGTATACCCATTCTTCGGAATACCCTTTTTCAGATAGGTTTCCAAGGCCCGGTCAACAGCCTGCTCCGGATCAATCGTTTCCTCAATTCTTCCCGTTCCACATCCCACGCAGTACGGATTTTCTTGTCTTCAAACAGTTGGATGTTACTGTTCAGGTGAATGTTCTTCGTGTTTTGTTAATTAACCGGACGCAGGGTGAGGCGGAACGGCAGG
>CAMNQN010000017.1 GCA_946549155.1 uncultured Lachnospiraceae bacterium
ATCATCAGGATTTCCTGGCGAACTGCCCCGGTGCCCGGAAGCGAAGGGCGGCTCCGTCCTAGCGTTTCTTGTATCCGGAGCAGTTTTCCAGAGGCATCTGCCCGCCCGGCCCCGTCTTTTCCTGCGTCCTACAAATTAACAAAACACGAAGAACATTTACCTGAACAGTAACGCTTTCATCCTATCAGCAAAATCTAACAAAATCATAACAAAATACCGGAAAAGAAAAAAGACAGCCAAATGGCTGTCTCTTTCGGAGAAGGTATTTCTCTTATGGGGTGTAGCAAAAACTATATAATGTATTGGGGGGTTTTACGGTTATTATAATAGCATGAATATCAAAATAAGTGTGCACAAAGTTCACAAATTTTGCGTTTTGTTTTTATGTATTATGCCGATTATTATTTGTGACTTTTACCAATACGGTCGTCATTTTTAAGGTTCACGCTGATCAAATGCCATTTTTTTATGGAGGCGGAGCATATTTATTATTTGAATTGCTTTATCCGCACAGCTTCTGTATTGGGCAGCCGCTTGTTATAAACGATATTCTGAAAGTAGGTCTTACCAAATGCTTCTGAGCTGGAAGCGCTTACCTTTTTGGCTGTCTCTGAGTTGGTACCGGTTTTATAAATCCTCTTGCTTCCTTCATAATAATCGTAGATGTATTTATACTGAGTCAGTTTCGTGCCGTTTACCTTCCAGAGTGCAGCTCCCGCGCCGCCAATTCCATTCGTCCACCAGCTGTTATACAGAGCTTTATGCTTTTTACTATAACCAATCTCCGGTAATCCTTTCTGAGAAAGGTTGCCGCAGTAAGCCACCTTATTATCCTTGATGGTAAATACCCAAAAGGCTTCCGGTCCGCCGGGGTAAACAGTATTTGCGCTTACAATCAGTTCCGGAATACTGTCAGAATTTAAATGCAGGAGATAAAAGGACTTTGCTTTTACTGTTATGGTGTATTTTCCCTCCTTATAGGAGAAGGAAGTTTCCGCCTTTTTCAGGAACTTATAGTACAGACTCTTGTAATCAACCTCCTTTACCGTGACCGTACACTTGGCTGTTACTCCATTGGCTTTTGCAGTAATGACAGCCTTCCCCTTCTTTTTGGCAGTGATTTTTCCTTTGCTGCTCACCGTTGCCACGCCTTTATTGCTGCTGCTCCAGGTAACCTTCTTGCTCTTTCCTTTCACAGTAGCCTTCAGGGTCTCTGTTTTTCCCTCCTCAATAACCAGGGAGGAAGCATTCAGCTTGATCGAAGGCTTATTTACTGTTACCTTACATTTGGCGGATTTTCCATGAATCACTGCCTTAATGTAGGCGACTCCGTTTTCTTTTCCTGTAACCACACCACGGGCATTCACAGAAGCTACCTTCGCATTGCTGGAGGTCCACGTTACCTTTTTCAGGCTGCCTGAATGAGGGATACTGGAGCTGGCCGTCAGGCGAAGTGTTTTATTCTTCGGCAAATTAAGGGTCGCGCTGGTTCTGTTCAAATGCACCTGGCATTTTTTGGTCGTTGCCTTGCTTTCAGAAGCCGAACCTATGATATGGTATCCATTTTTTTTATAAACGGATACTATCTTAAAATAATATTTTTTATTGGAATCCAGCTTTCCTATGGTATACTCTGTCCGGTCTCTGCCCACATCAATGACCTTCGCAGCTCCATCCGGATTGGCTGTGTAAAAAATTCGATATCCGGTAACCATATCCTGGCCCTTAATCCGGGAATCGTAGGCTCTTTCCCATGTCAGTTTGATCTGATTGCAATTTAATGCCTTGGTCGCTTTCACTTTCGGCTTCACCGGATCATAGGGAATCACCTGACTATTTTGATTCAGATAATACACCTGCTCGCTGCTCATGGCCTTCGACAGTACGGTCCCCACCAGACTCGTCCCTGTTTTCCCGCCTTTTGCCTTTTGGATCCGTTCCTTTAACTTCCATGGTTCATCAATCGCATCCTCTGAAAATTGGTCTGCGGAGGAAGCAACGCTGTTCCAGGCCCGCACGGCAGCGGTGGTACAATTATGAAATAACAAATCCCCCAGCTTTTCATAATAGCTGTTTTTCTGAAAATAACGTCCAATCGCCGCCGCATCGGAGGCCGAAATGGAGATGGTTTTATAGGCAAAGCTCTTATAAACATTGGGAGATGCCCCCTCCACGTTATAATAAGCGCCTCCCTGTGCGGCAAGCTCCCCCCTGTATCCATCCCGCATACCTAATGTTACCTGCTCCTTGGGCTTCAGGATATAGGGACCTACCTCTATTTTCTTTGAACTCATATTTGTTATAACTAAAAACGCGTGGCCAAAGTCCTTCAGTCCATTATCATTCGATACAATGCTTAAAACAGCGTCCCCCGTATTCCAGGCAAATGTTTTTACCGAAAACAGGACCATTACAAAAAACAGCAGGCATAAAAATCGTTTTCCTCTTCTTTTCATCACTCATCCTCCACTCCACCGGCCCTTTTCTTACTCCTTCGTATCAAAAAGCGCCTCAAACTCTTCCCGGCTAACCTTTTCCTTTTCCATCAGAAGCGCCGCGCTCCGGTGCAGTACCTCCTCATGCTCCTGAATCAGCGTCCTTGCCTGCTGATAGGCCTCGTCAATGATCCGTTTCACTTCCTCGTCGATCTGCGTCGCCACCTGTTCGCCGTAGGCTCTGGTGTGAGCCAGATCCCGCCCGATAAAGATCTCGTCATCGCCCTGCTCATAATTGATCAGCCCCAGCTTCTTGGACATACCGAACTTGGTCACCATGGACCGGGCGATGCCCGTGGCCTGCTTGATATCCTGGGAAGCGCCGGTGGTCACATCGCCGATCACCAGCTCCTCTGCCACCCGTCCGCCCAGGCTGACCACAATATTCTGAAACATCTGATTTTTCGTGTTGAACATCTCATCCTTCTCCGGCAGCGGCATGGTATAGCCAGCAGCCCCTCTGCCCGTGGGAATGATGGAAATCGTGTGCACCGGTCCCACATCGGGAAGGAGATGGAACAGGATGGCGTGGCCGGACTCGTGGTATGCCGTAATCCTTTTCTCCTTCTCGGAAATAATCCTGCTCTTTTTTTCCGCGCCAATTCCCACCTTGATAAAGGCCCGCTTGATATCCTCTTGGACAATATATGCTCTCTTATCCTTGGCCGCCATAATGGCCGCCTCATTCATCAGGTTTTCCAGATCAGCCCCCGTAAATCCGGCGGTGGTTCTGGCGATTTCCCCCAGATTCACATCGTCGCCCAGCGGCTTTCCATTGGAATGCACCTTCAGGATCTCTTCCCTGCCCCGGATATCCGGACGTCCGACAGCGACCTGACGGTCAAACCGGCCGGGACGAAGAATGGCGGGATCCAGAATATCCACACGGTTGGTGGCCGCCATCACAATAATCCCCTGATTGACCCCAAAGCCGTCCATCTCCACCAGAAGCTGATTCAGCGTCTGTTCCCGCTCGTCATGTCCGCCGCCCATACCGGTGCCTCTCCGTCTGGCCACCGCGTCGATCTCGTCGATAAAAATAATGCAGGGCTGATGCCGCTTCGCATCCTCGAACAGGTCACGGACCCGGGAGGCCCCCACGCCCACAAACATCTCCACAAAATCGGAGCCTGAAATGCTGAAAAACGGAACCCCGGCTTCCCCTGCCACCGCCTTGGCCAGCAGGGTTTTTCCGGTACCGGGAGGCCCCACCAGGATAACTCCCTTGGGGATTCTGGCCCCCACCTTCAGGAATTTTTCCGGCTCCTTTAAAAATTCCACCAGCTCCTGCAGATCCTCCTTCTCCTCCTGGAGACCGGCCACATCCTTAAACAGGATCCGCTTGGAATCCGGCGTAATCATCCGGGCCCGGCTCTTGCCAAAATTCATCATCTTGGTGTTTCCGCCGCCGGCCTGCCGGTTCATCATGGCCATAAAGAAGATCAGCAGCGCCCCCATCAGCAGAATCGGCAGCATGGTGGTAAGAAATACGCTGTCCCGCTCCACATCCCGCACTTCCACATCCAGATTATAAGCCTCCAGCGTCTCCTGGGCTTCCAGCACATCCGATACATTAACCGTATTCACCGATCCGTCCTTGATGGTAAACACCAGGCTTCCCGTGGGAACCTCCTGATTCTGAATCACCTCCACCTTCACGACCTCGCCCTGATCCAGCAGCTGCTGGAATTCCTTCCAGGTACGGTTCGCTCCGGTGCCAAAATTTTGCCGTAGGCTGAACACCAGCACCAAAAAAATCAGGCCCGCCAGCAAGTAAAAACTCATGCCTCTTGTACTCTTATTCAACGGTTACTAACTCCTTCCAAAATATAATTCCAGGCTGTATTTGAGGAAAATTTATTCTTCCTCAAAGGTGACCACCCCAATATAGGGCAGATTGCGATATTTCTGCGCATAATCCAGTCCATATCCCACCACAAACTCATCCGGAATCTCAAATCCGGTATAATCCACCTTGACCTCCTTCACCCTGCGCTCCGGTTTGTCCAGCAGGGTACACAGCCGCAGGCTGGCTGGCTTCCGGTTGCTCAGGTTCTCCAGCAGGTAGCTCAGTGTGCGTCCGGAATCAATGATATCCTCAATCACCAGAACATCCTTATCCTGCAGCGGCTCATCCAGATCCTTCACCAGCCTTACCACGCCGCTGGATTTCGTATCGTCCCCGTAGCTGCTGACCGACATGAAGTCCATGGTCACCGGCACCGTAATCCGTTTTGCCAACTCACAGGTGAAAAAAACACTTCCCTTAAGGATACATACCAGATGTACGGTACGTCCCGCGTAATCCTGGCTAATCTGCTTTGCCAGCTCCGCAATTCTGGCGTTTACCTTTTCTTCTGACAACATAATGTGAATCTGTTCTTTCATGCCTTGCCCTCCATCATTTGTATTTTTATTATCTTATCGCTGTATTCCGTCACCTTGGCTCCTTCGCTGATGCGCCAGCCCACCACCCACAAAATATGGGAGCCCTCCGCCAGAAGCAGGACGTGATCCCGCTCCTCCCTGGGGATTTTCTGGTCGATCATATAATCCTTCAGTTTCTTTTTTCCGCCTGCCCGATTCACAATAAGATAATCCCCAGTTCGCCTGGTTCTTAAACAGACATTATCTTTTATTGTATCATAAGCCAACCATTTCGTATACTTTTTTTCCGGAAAAGTACGCAGATTTTCCGTCCGGCTCACGAAATCCACCCGGAAGGTGCAGCCCATAAATTCATAATCGCCGCTGCCGCAAATCGGGATTTGCGCTTTCTCCTCCGCCGCTTTTTCCCCCGGCAGCATCAGCCACAGCTCCTCCCTCCGGCGCACTCCCCGAAGGCCCCCGGGGAAATCCATCCGCCTGCCGCAGGGCATCCCTGCCAGCCGCTTCATGGCCTCAAAATGAGCTTCTATGTAATCCTTCAGTCCCCGGCCTGCCAGCAGGCGCTCCACTGCCAGCCGTAGGATATATTCCTGCATCAGCTCCTCCTCCGCCAGGAAGCGGGGAAGGCTGATGACAGCCGCCCGGCCCGCGGGCTGCCCCACCGGCCCCAGCTCCCACTCCTTCACGCATCCTGCGTATTTGCGCTCCGCCTCCGCCCGCAGATAGGCCTCCGCCTTCTGTAAATGCCGGGCCGCCTGGGCCATATGCTTTACACTCTCCTGGTTAACCTCCCGCTCCATCTTCGGCAGGATCTCCAGGCGGATTTTATTCCTGGTATATTCTGTCTCCCTGTTCGTCTCATCCATGCGCCAGGCAAGCTGCTGCTCCTCCAACCATGCCTCGATCTCCCTCCTTGAGACAAAAAGCAGCGGACGTATCACCTGTACTCCCGCCCCTTTGCTCCGGGGCCCGGGCAAAGCTTCCCGCACCGGAAGTATTCCTCCCAGCCCCCGCAATCCGCTGCCGCGGGCTAAATTTAGCAGCACCGTCTCCGCCTGATCGTTCTGATTGTGGGCCACCGCGATTTTGTTGGCCCCAAGCTCCCGGCAGCACGCCTCAAATACACGGTAGCGCAGCCGCCGTCCGGCCTCCTCCGGAGATTCTCCCGTCCGTTTCGCCTCCCCCTTCATATCCACCTGCCGGATTACGCAGGGAACCTCCCACTCCCTGCAGATTCGCTCCACAAAGGCTGCGTCCTCCAGACTGGCTTCCCCCCGCACGCCGTGCTCCACATGCACCACCGTGATGCGAAAAGGGCACTGTCCCCGGTAAAGGCGCAGCACCGCCAACAGACACACAGAATCCGCTCCGCCGGATACGCCGGCGATCACATGATCCCCCGGCAGAAGCATTTTATATTTCTCAATGGTATTTTTCACCTTATCCGCAAATTTATCAATTGTTTTCACCTTTTTTCTCCCATATCCGGCCCACCAGCACCGTCATATCATCCCGGGCCTCAAACTGCCTGCGAATCAGGATCTGTTCCAGCAGCCTTCTGGCATATTCCCGGGCATTATCCGTCGCCACCCGGCGGATCAAATCCTCCAGCTGCTCCTGAGGCAGGGCATCCGCCGCCCCGTCCGTCATCATAATAATCACATCTCCCGCCAGCAGCTGCCGCTGCGTGGTCTCATAATCCGCCGTCTGCAGCATTCCGGCAGGCAGCGCCGTGCAGGTAATCATCTCCAGTTCCTCCCCCCGCTTCAGGCAGGTGGCGCAGGCGCCGGCCTTTACCATACTGCAGCTTCCATTATATAAATCCACCATACACAAATCAATAGTGGAAAAAATCCGCATGTGATCCTGCAAAATCATGGAGGAATTGATCATCCGCATGGCCGTATCCCGGGAAAAGCCCGCATCCAGGAACTGCTCCAGAAGCTCGATAACCTTCTCGCTCTCCCGGCAGGCCTCCGCCCCGGTTCCCATGCCGTCCGCCAGGCTCATCACCACCTGACCGCAGTCCCCCTGCCAAAAGGCAAAGCTGTCCCCCGATACCAGTTCCCCCTTCTTCGTCATCCGGGCAATTCCGCAGAACATCTGATAGCGGGTATCTGTCACATAGTGGAAGGTGTCGTATTCCCGCCGGATGGTGAGGCGGCAGTCCCTGGCCGGCACCAGCCGAAATCCCAGCACCTCGGAAATGATGCCTCCCACATCCTTCGCCTGAACAGAGCTTCCATCCGTCACCCGCATTGTCACATACACCTCCGGATGCTCCTCGTCCCGGCTGAATATCCAGGCATTCCTGCACTGAATTTTCTCATATTTCAATTCCTTTTCCAGCTTCCGCAGATCCTTTTCCCGCAGTCCCTGAAGCTGGTATAGCCGCTCCGCCATCTGCTTTAACAGCTCCGCCGTGTCCTGAATCTGCTCTCCCGCTGCCGTCCGCTGCTCCAGCAAACGGTTGCTCCACATCAGATCCACCCGTTCCCGGAGAAAGGCTTCCTTCATAGCTCCTATCAGCTCCTCCCCCCGGGCACAAAATTCCTGAAATTCCAAAAGCTCCCGGGAGCCTGGCTCCCGTCCCTCCTCCACTGCCTGAAGGCAGCCATAGAGCTGGCGGCAGCATTCATAATAGCGTTCTCCCCAGCAATCCTCCTCTTTGGGGCACTGGCTGCACTGGCGTTCCCGCACCTGCGCCAAAATATGCTCCACCTCTTCATCCCCGAAGTGCTCCTTTTTTCCCGGCATAGCCTGGTAGCTCTCCGCCAGCTGCCAAAATGCCTGCGCATAGCGCTCCATATATTCCCGGCCCGGCAGGACTGCGGCCTGGGCCGCAGCCTCCTCCCTGGGCGCCTCCCGAAGCAGCGCCCGCCCAATCTCCAAAATCACCCAAAATCCGCTGACAATCAAGGCTGCAGCCACAAATTCCACCATAAAATCCCCCTTCCGGTCCAACGCATTAAGAACCATCCATCATTATACATGGCACAGCCCACCGTTTTTGTCATTTTGAAGGAGGAACAGGAAGAAACTCATCGACACAAAAAGCCGCGGAATGCGTTTTCACATTCCACGGCGTTTCGCGTCTCTTTCTGTCCGGCAAATCCTGCTCATCCGGCCTAGTACACCGGCTTGGCCATCCAAAAGCTCCCGGACTTACTCTGCTGCCTTGAAGATAATCTCATCCTCATACACCAGCCCGAATTTCTCTCTGGCGGTTTTCTCGATATACTCGTCAGATTCCACGATCTCCGGCAGCTTCTCCAGTTCCCGGGCCCGGGCTTCCTCCAACGCGATCTGGTCATTCAGCGAAGCGATCTGATCCGTGTAGGCAGCATTTTTCATTTTCAGTTCATTGCTCTGATACAGCAATACCGTAAGCAGCACCATCACCACCACAGCGATCCCCGCCATCCCGCGGCGGTTGCTGCTGCTGGCCCGTCTTTTTTGCCCCTTTGCCATAACCAAACATCCCCGGCTTCTGTCCTTTTTATCCGGGCAGTTACCATTCCTCTCTTATTATACTATCTTAAGTTTATTCTTTTTCGACAAGTTTTGCAATAGCTTTCTGCCGTATTATGTCGATTTTTAAAAATAATCGAGAAATCACATGTTTGATACATCCCAGCAGTCTTAAAATCAGAAGCAGCACCCCAGATACTCCCCTCACAACCCAGGGACTGAGCGTGCGCCTGTACACCCCCATTCCCAGCGCCATGGCCGCCGCCATGTATAGCCGCAGGATGCCGTCCTGATATACAAATATGAGAACAAAGGTCCAAATCCCCGCCGCAAACCAGAAGCATACATCCTCCGCTCCAATCCACCATACCCCATGAGGAACCGCAATCCGCCAGGAACGCAGAAAGTCGCTGCACAGCAGAAGAAACGCCCCGTGCAGCAAAAAGACCAGAAAGACCTTCCCCTCAAAACAGATAATCTCGCTCATACGCTTTTTGCCCCCGCTACCGGAACAGCTTCTTCCAGGCAAAGCCCTCCTTTTTCCCGCTGCTTCCGGAATAAACCAGGGCATCCACCGTCCCCTCCAGGTCCACTTCCCCCCGCTCCAGAGTCAATCGGCTGATATGCAGCTCTTTCCCCTTCACAGTCAGAAGCCCCTGCTCCGTCTCCAGCCGTATCTCATTGACATCAAAAGCGAGGACATCCACCACTCCACTGATCGTACCGCTCTTCCTGTTCTCAATGGTAAGCTTATGTCCCCGCTTTTCTCTTTTTTCTTCCATAGGCTTTCTCCGGATACTGCTCTCCGTTCATTCTATGCCTGTCGTTTCGGATTTATAACCGCCGCATCCGCTCCTTTGCGGTTTTGCGGCAGCGCCTAATCATAAATACCGGAACAGCTCCCTGGCCTCTTCCTTCCTCACCGTCTCCTGCACATCCAGCACCTCCACCTTCACGTTCCTGGTGCCAAACTGGATCTCAATCCGATCTCCCTCTTTCACATTCACAGAGGCCTTGGCCACCTTATCATTCACCAGTACCCGTCCCGCATCACAGGCCTCGTTGGCCACTGTTCTTCGCTTAATCAGTCTGGAAACCTTCAGAAATTTGTCTAACCGCATGATACCCTCCTGAATACGCCGCCCTCTGCTTCTTTTGCCGTCTTCCCGCAGGGCTGGCGCATAAAAAACAGGCTGCCGCAAAAGAAATCTGCGGCAGCCCACCGATCCATCAATTAATTCAGACTATCCTTTAAGGCCTTGCCGGCTTTGAACTTCGGAGTCCTGGAAGCTTCGATCTTCATGGTCTCGCCGGTCTGGGGATTTCTTCCCTCTCTGGCCGCTCTCTCGGATACCTCAAACGTACCAAAGCCAACCAGCTGTACCTTCTCGCCCTTTTTCAGCTCCTCCGCTACCACATCGGTAAATGCCTTTAATGCCTTCTCCACATCTTTTTTCGTCAATTCTGTTTTCTCAGCAACCGCTGTAATCAATTCTGTTTTGTTCATGGAAAATATTCCTCCTCTGCTTTTATCTTGTACAGGTTCGTTCACACTCCGGATAAAAACCCTGCTATTACTTATATACTGGAATGTCCGTTTTGTCAAGGAATTTCCGGGGATTCTTCGCCATTTCACCTATCTTCATCTTAAGAATTCCAGAAACCTGTTTTTCTGCTCCTGCTGGCGGTTTAACGCCTCCAGCTTCTGCTCATAGCGGGCCGGTATCCAGGCCTTCCGGCTGCTGTAATAATGATTCGCCAGCTTCCAGAATTTCTCCGGATAGGCCATCTTGATATACAGGATTTTCCTCTCCGCGCCGGAAAGGCTTCTGCCCCGCTCATAGGTGCTCAGGATCTTCCGGCCCAGTTCCGGATCCCAATTCTGCTTTTCCAGGATTTTGCGCATAAACTGATAGAGGTCATGCACCTGAAAATCAAACCGGCACCGGCCGAAATTGGTGACTGCCATTCCCCGGTCCAGAAACAGAACGTGGTGATAACTATAATCCCCATGACAGAGCGTTCCTATACCAATCTGTTCCCGCAGCATCTCCTCCGTACAGAATGACCTGGCCAGCTCCTGGGCCAGGCACGCCTGCTCATAAAAATCCGGAAAGCTTTTCAAAAACATCTGCTCAAAGGGATGCTTCGATTCCCTCCCCCGGATAAAGGAGCGCACCTTCTTTAATTCTCTCGTCCTGGCGGCCAGCTCCTCCGGAAGCGGTATGCCGCAATATTCCCTCTCCTCCTGGGAAAAACACAGGTAACGGTGCAGCCTGGCCAGATTTTCCACTGCCTCCAGGATATCCCGCTCTCCCGAGGGACTGCACTCCCTTCCGTAATACCAGTCCTTCAGCACATACCGATTCTCATCCCGGTCCATGGAAACCAGCTTTCCCTCCCGGTTTTTCAGTGCAAGATCCACATTCTGATACCCCGCCGCCCGCAGATTTTCCAGGATCCGGTTCTGAAAAACCATCTTCTTCTCCGATCCCTGAAAATCACACAGCAGCTTCAGGCCCTGACTGGTCTCGCATATATAAGAACCCCGGCCCCGCCGGGTGCTGATGATCTCCAAATCATACTGTTCCAAAACCTTTAAGCCCCTGTCATTCATCCCGCTTCCCCCTTTTTGTGCTCCCTCTAGCTTATGAGGAAAGCCCTCCGGTTATGACAGGGGAATAGAATTATAATTCCGTATCACCGTAGACCTTTTTGATATCCGTATAGCCGTTTTTCTCCAGCGTCTCGATCTGGAATTTGGCGTTCTTCTTTAAGGGCTGCACCGTAACGATGGCGCCCTGGGCCCGGATATCCGTAGCCTTTTTAAATACCTCCAGAAGCTTCGCCGGGCCTGCCTTCTCATCCACCAGAAACGCAGTACGCTTCCTGCCCCCGGCCTGTTCCTGCCAGTTCAGGTCCTTCAGAATCGTAACAATACGCTCAAAGCCGATGGAAAAACCGATGGCCGGCGCGGGCTGGTTGCAGAAACGGCCGATCATGTCATCGTAGCGTCCGCCGCCTGCGATGGAGAAATTATAGCCGTCGATGCTGATCTCAAAAATCGTTCCGGTGTAATAGGACATCCCCCGCACCAGCGTGGGATCGAACACCAGGTGTACACTGGGATCAATCATGCAGGCAACGCTTTCCAGGATCGTATCCATACTGTCCGGCACCTTCTCATCCAGATGGGAGGCGCAGGTCTCGGCGCAAAACCGGCCGCATTCCAGATCCGGCGTTACCTTTTCAAACATCGCCGTGTATTTTTCCACGGCCTCCGCAGGATACTCCTTCTTAAGAAGGCTTTCCTTTACGCCCTCCAGCCCAATCTTGTCCATCTTGTCCAGCGTGATAAACACATCGTCATACTGATCCTCGGTAAAGCCCGCGTAAGCCGCCATGGCCTTCAGGATTCTGCGGTCATTGATATGCACGGTGAACTCACGGATTCCCACCTCAGAAAAAATCCGCGTCAGCATCTTGGAGGTAGCCGCAATCAGCTCAATTTCCGCCATAATGGAGGAATCCCCGATGATATCGATATCGCACTGGGTAAACTGGCGGAAACGCCCCTTCTGAGGCTTATCCGCTCTCCATACATTCCCAATCTGCAGTGCTTTTAACGGCGTGGGCAGATTGTTCTTATTATTTGAATAGTAACGGGCCAGCGGCACCGTCAGGTCGTACCGCAGACCGCTGTCCGCGATCTCGCCGCTCTCCATCCCCTTCTCCAGCTCCCGGCCTCTCTTCATAATCTTAAAGATCAGCTTCTCATTCTCTCCGCCCTGCTTTCCTGTCAGATTCTCAATATGCTCCATAGCCGGAGTCTCGATCTGCTCAAACCCGTAGGTGGCATAGGTCTCCTTAATCAGACCCAGCACATGCTCCCGCAGCCTCATATCAGAGGGCATAAAATCGTTCATCCCCTTCACAGGGGTCGAAATAAATTTCATCTTTCCTTCTCCTTGTAATAACCATTGAATAGATTTCCATCTGCAAACTATATCATAATTCAAAGACGCCCGCAACCATTTTCCACCTGCGGCCAAAGGGTTACCTGCGCAGTTTTCTTCCAAGCTCCAACAGCTGCTCCCTTGTATTGCGGGAGGGGTCCTTAAGCACCTCATCCAGCAGCAGCTCCAGCAGCTCGCCCATGCCCTTTCCCGGGTGCACGCCGTCCGCAATCAGATCACGGCCCGTAACAGCCAGGCCCTTCAGGGAAAGGCAGTCGCCCCGTTTTAGAATCTCCTCATAAATCTGCCTCACCTGGTCCAGATACGCAAGCTTTTGCTCCCACACCGCCGGATTCTGTCCCAGGATATCCGCCCGCTTCACCTCCAGAAACAGTGGGAACAGCTCCTCGCCCACCTGGCAGACTGCCCGGCGCACGCCCTCCGGCGTGGTCTCCGGATAGAGAGAATGGTTCTGCACCAGGCGGCAGACCTTCGTCAGGGTCTCATTGTCAAACTTCAGCCGCTTCATGATCTGTTTTGCCAGCACCTCGCTTCTTGCGGCGTGCCCCCGGAAATGATAAATTCCCTGCTCGTCCACCGTGGCAATGGAAGGCTTTCCCATATCATGAAACAGCATGGCCAGCCGCAGTATTTTATCACTCCGCACATTCCGCAGCGTCTCCAGCGTATGCTCTCCCACCGAATACACATGATGGGCATTATTCTGGTCCTGCTCCATCAGGCGGTCAAATTCCGGCAGAATTACCGCGGTGATCCCATATTCCCAGGCCTGGCGGATCCAGTCCGGATGGGGAGACTCCAGCAGTTTTACCAGCTCCACCTGAATCCGCTCCGCGCTGATTCTCTCCAGCGACGGCGCCAGGCGGCAGATTGCCCGGGCTGTCTTCTCCTCCATGGAAAATCCCAGCTGGGCACAGAACCGCACCGCCCGCATCATCCGCAGGGCATCCTCCTCAAAGCGTTCCTCCGCCTTTCCCACACAGCGCAGAATCCCGCCCTTCAGATCCTCCACGCCGCCGAAGGCGTCCACCAGCCCCTTCGTCTCATTGTAGGCCATGGCATTGATGGTAAAATCCCTGCGTTTTAAATCCTCCAGCAGCTGGGAGGTAAACCGCACCTCCCTGGGGTGCCTGCCGTCCTCGTATTCCCCGTCAACCCGGTAGGTCGTGACTTCGAATCCCTCCTTCTCCAGCAGCACTGTGATGGTGCCGTGCTGGATGCCTGTATCAAAGGTCTTTGGGAAGATTTCCTTCACCTGCCGGGGTGACGCAGATGTGGTGATATCCCAGTCACTTGGTTCCCTACCCAGAATCGAATCCCGCACGCAGCCGCCCACGGCATAGCCCTCAAATCCATGGCGCTCCAGCCGCTCCAACAGGAACGTTACTTTTTCCGGAAGTATAATTCTCATAGGTTGTCCTCTCTGTAAAATTTTGCGGATGCCCGCCTCTGCCTTTATCTTACCACCCTTTCACACTTTTGTCACAATTATTCCGATTTTTCACAATTTACAGCCATTTAAAAAAATGCTATGATAATGAAAAACTGGAACCAGCAAACAGGAAAGGATTTTTAATATGAAGAGAAAACATTTGCTTCTGATAACAGGATTGGCTCTGGTCCTTGGCATGACCGGCTGCGGGAACAGCGAAAAGACCGCGGAGACGGAAACCACCTCCGCAGGCAGTGTGATCACCGGTTATCTGATTGATGGCGCGGATCAGTATGTGACATTGGGTACCTATAAGAATCTGCCCGTGGAAAAACCCATCTATGAGGTGACCGACGACGAGATCAGCATGGAGATCGAAAACTATCTGTACGAAAAATCGGATATGCAGCAGACAGACCGGGGGGCTGAGGCCGGCGATGTTGTCACCGTGGATTTGAAAGCCACCGTGGAGGGGGCCCAAGAGCCGGATCTGGACGAGACGGACTATGCCGTCGAGCTGGGCTACGAAGAATTTGGCGCCGATTTTGATCAGGCGCTGACAGGCTGCCAGGCAGGGGATTCCAAAACTGTTTCCTGCAGCTTCACCGAGGAGGACGGCTACGAGGACTGGGCCGGAAAAACCGTAAACTTTGAGATATCCGTCAAGGCTGTGGAGGAGCTTGTCGTTCCTAAATACGATGACGCTTTTATCACGGATATGGGCTACAACAGCCAGGAGGATTTTGAGAATTATATCCGGGAAAGCCTGGAGGCCAGCTACAGGGAGCAGAGCGAGGCCGAGGCCCGAAGCAACGCTATTCTGGCCGCTTTGGACAACACGCAGTTCGAGGGATATCCGGATAAGCTCTATGATTCCTGTGCCGATTCCGTCAACGACCAGTACAAATTCTTCGCGGATGCCTACGGCATGAGCATGGACGAGGTTCTGGAGGCCTTCGACATGACCCAGGAGGATCTGGACAGCGAAATCCTGGAGACTGTAAACACCCGGCTTTTCATCAGCGCACTGTGTCAGGCAGAAAACATTACCGCCACCGACGAGGAATACACTGCCTTCATTGACCAGCAGTTCTCCCAGTACGGCTATGAGGAGGGTGCCTCCTTCGAGGCGGATTACGGAAAGGAAACGATCCTCTGGGCTCTCTATGAACAGAAGGCGGCCGACTTCCTTCTGGAGAATGCCTCCGTGGATGAAGTGACTTACTCTTATGACGGCGACGACTACGATGAGAGCAGTGATTACGGCGAGGAGCTGGAGGCCATAGAGGACACAGCTGTGACAGAAGAGACCCTCTCCCAGGCGCCTGAAAATACGGACGCGGCAGTGGCCGAAGAACAGCAAAACGGCGATTAACCGGGTTTTTTAAGCTTCTCTTAATTCCCAATTTCCCCTTGACATCTTTCTAATCAGGGAATATAATCAAGGAGCAATTAAGATTGACGGTTGTAAGATATATCATGTAGCTATTTGTGATTATGAAATCAGCGCCTTGTAATCGTATGGCTAGTGGGTTTTTTATTACCGAAATCTCAATAATTTTTTCATAATCTAAATGGAGGTACCCGTCATGAACAAAGGTACAGTTAAGTGGTTCAACGCAGAAAAAGGATACGGATTTATTACCGGCGAGGATGGAGCGGATGTATTTGTACACTTCTCCGCTATCCAGGGTGAAGGCTTCAAGACTCTGGAAGAAGGCCAGGCCGTTACTTATGATTTAACCGAAGGTGCTCGTGGAATGCAGGCATCTAACGTTGTTAAATGCTAATATCTGATGACCCGAAAAATGACCTGCTTTCGCAGGTCATTTTTTTGTTCCAATTCCATTATCTGACTGTCACCTTACACTTCACACTGATCTTTCCTGATCTCACCGTGATAACCGCCGTCCCCGTCTTCTTTGCCGTGATCTTTCCTTTGGAGCTCACCGCGGCCACCTTCTTATTGCTGCTGGTGTAGGTAATTTTCTCATCGCTTCCCGCCGGATTCAGCCTGGGCTTTAAGGTATAGGATTTTTTCTTTTTCAGTGTAATGCTGCCCGCCACGTTCGTGATCCCTTTGGTAACCGTCCTAGGCACCGTCACGGTAACCACATATTTTTTATTTCCGGCCTTCACCGTAACCTTGGCCGTTCCGGCCCTTCCGGCAGTGATCACGCCCCCGGAGCTTACCGCCGCCACCTTCTTATTGGAGGTGGAATATCTGATCCTTTCCAGCGAAGTAACCGGCTCCAGCACCGGCTTTAAGGTCAGCCTTTTTCCCTTATTTAAAACTACTTTGGGGGTCAGCCCGGTGATTTTTGAGGTTTTTACCGCTCCCTTCTGAACCGTCACCGCAATCCTGGCGGTCTTTCCGCTGGCCAGCGTCACGGTAATAACGGTTCTGCCCGCCTTTTTTCCGGTGATCTTTCCATTTTTATCCACGGCGGCGATTTTCGTATCCCGGGAACTCCAGCCCTTCACAAAATCGCCTTTGGCCAGTCCGCTCACCTTCACCTTATTGGTGGACTGCCCCGCCTTAATCGGAAGGCTTGTGACATTCAGCCGGATGGTGGGCGCCAGCTTTTCTGTGCTTCTGCTTTCCGTCCTTTCGCAAACCGTACACGCTCTTGTCTCTGTTCCCGCCGCCAGCGCTGTGGCCTCCCGGCTTACCATCCACCTTCCCATCCTGTGGGCCGCCAGGGAACCGTACCTGCGCCCGCAGACGGCACATTGGGCCAGCTCCCTGCAGGTGGCCGCCCCTCCGGTATGGGCCGTCATGGGAAGCTGCACCGTGCTGCCCGGCTTCCTCTCTCCGCATACGCTGCAGAAAATGCTCTTGCTGCCGGCGGCCGTGCAGGTGGGCTGCCGCTCCACCGTATATCCGCCGGAGTAATCATGCGCATGCTCCGTCTCCTGAGCTCCGCCTCCCGGCGTTTCCTGGGTGCCGTCTCCCGGTACTTCCTGGGTGCCATCCCCCGGTGTTTCCTGGGTGCCGTCTCCCGGTGTTTCCTGCGTACCGTCCCCGGGGATCCCTCCCGTAAGCTCTGAAACCGTGAAGGCTTTCGCTCCCCCATCATAGCTCACCCTGCAGAGGCCTTCCTCCCGAAGCTTCTGGTCCAATACATACGCTGCCAGCGGATAAATGATATGGTACACATCCGGATACATACTGTAATCCGCCTCCAGCGTAAACGGGGCCTGGCCCGCCGCCAGTCTTTCCCGTATGCGCGATTCCAGCGGAGCAGTCCAACGGGAAATTTCGCCCGAACGGATAAAATAATTTCTCTCAAAACTGGTGCAGGGCCGGCTGCCTGCCGGTATATGATCGGAATGAACCAGGCCTATCATCTCGTCCGTCACACCGAAATAGAGATGCCGCATATACTCCAGATCCCCCGAATATCCGCCTCCGTCCCATGTGGCGTCGATCTGCGTCCATTCCCCGTCCAGCAGCACGCAGCTCCAGACATGGCCGTTTCCCTCCGCACGGTAGCAGGGAATCCCGAATCTTCCCAGCAGCAGCTCCATGGCCCGATGATAGCTCTCGCAGGTTCCCTTGCCCCGAAGCAGCACGCCCTCCGCTCCCATATATTTCTCCTCATGATCGTAGACCGCATGGTCAATGATCCAGTCATGGAAATACAGGGCCTTCTCATAATCTGTCCGGCAGCCCGCCGCAAGGCACTGTTCGGCCAGCTGATCCGCGAACTGATCCAGCGTCACCGCCTCATCATCCCTGACCGTGAAATAATACCTGCAGGAAGCCGTCCCTATGGGCATTGTCCCAAAATCCATCACATTGGCCTTCACATAATAGGAACCCGGGGCCGTAAAAGTAAAGGAAATACGATTGCTCTCCTGAAACCCGTACCTGGTGGGGTCCACCACCGACACGTATTCGTCCCCCTGCTTCATCATCACCGTATTGATCATATATTTGTACCGGGGAAACTCCTTCCCATTAAATAGCACAGTATCCCCGTCCGGGCCGGAACCGTTCACCGGAGTCAGTACAAAGGTTACGGGATTCTGGCAGCCCGGTTCCCCCTCCTGGGGGTCTGTCTGCACCTGAAGTGCAAACTCGGCATTCTCTTCCGCCGCCAGCATCTGCGAATCCAGGGGAAGCGTCTCCATCTCCTCGATAAGAGGCTCCTCTTCTGTCTCATCCCCGACCAGCGGGCTCTCCTCTGCTGTATCCTCCGGAATCTCTTCTGCACCGGCCTCGGATTCAGGGATGCCGCAGTCCTGCTCCGTTCCCGGCTCTTCATAACCGGAACCGTCCAGAAGCAGCGCATCCTCCATGCCAGCGTCCCCCGCGAAGCAGACACAGCTCTGCACCGCCACACACGCTGCCATCAAAACAGGCAGAATTTTCCTCATCCTCATCCCGTTCCCCC
This sequence comes from uncultured Lachnospiraceae bacterium, assembly GCA_946549155.1. Taxonomy (GTDB): domain Bacteria; phylum Bacillota; class Clostridia; order Lachnospirales; family Lachnospiraceae; genus Merdiplasma. Next base: position 18,164 of record CAMNQN010000017.1, read on the forward strand.
TTCCTCTCATTGATGATCTGATTTCTTTTCTATTTTCTTGCGTCCACATATTTCTTGATGTTAGACGCATTCACATACTTCTTCGTCTTATCCCCGCTGACCACCACCAGCGTGGGTGCCTGCATCACACCGTAACGGGATACCATTTCCTGATTCTCCTCCGCGTCCACCAGCGTATATTTCTCCCCCTGAAGCATCTGCTTGGCAATCTTACAGTTGGGGCAGGTTTTCGTGGTGAACAGGTACCTGGTGGTCTCCGTGGGCTCGAACTTCACATCTTCCCCCTGAAGGGTCACCACCGCTGTCTGCACCTTCTTCAGGCAGGAATGGGCCGGATCATAGAGCTTTCGGTTCTTGTACTCCTGAGTCTTTCCGTCATTCCAGTTCTGCACCGGACGGTAATAGCCGGTGATCCGGCTGTACACCTCCGCAGGCTTCCCGCATTTCGGGCAGGTGAAATGCTCTCCGGAAATGTAGCCATGCTCCTGGCACACCGAATAGGTGGGGGAGATGGTGTAGTAGGGCAGCTTATAATTTTCTGCAATGGTGCGCACCAGATTGGCCGCCGCCTTCCAGTCGGGAAGCTTCTCACCCAGGAATGCGTGAAACACGGTGCCTGAGGTATAAAGGGTCTGCAGTTCATCCTGCACATCCAGCGCGTCAAAAATGTCCGCCGTGTAATCCACCGGCAAATGAGAGCTGTTGGTATAATACCAGCTTCCTCCCTCTTCGCCTGCCGTCCGGATTTCCGGATACCGCTCCTTGTCGTGTTTCGCCAGGCGGTAAGAAGTGGACTCCGCCGGAGTCGCCTCCAGATTGTAAAGGTCTCCGTACTCCTCCTGGTAAATCACCAGGCGATCCCGCATGTGGTTTAACACATCCCGGGCAAACTGCTGGGTCTGCGCATGGGTCAGATCCGCCTTCAGCCATCTGGCGTTCAGGCCCGCTTCATTCATACCCACCAGCCCAATGGTGGAGAAATGGTTGTCAAAATTCCCAAGATACCGCTTGGTATAAGGATACAGTCCCTCATCCAGCAGCTTGGAAATCACGTTCCTTTTGATCTTTAAGGATCGGGCGGAAATATCCATCATATGGTCCAAACGTTTATAAAACTCTGTCTCATCGGCAGACAGGTACGCAATGCGGGGCAGATTGATGGTCACAACGCCCACGCTTCCGGTGCTCTCCCCGGAACCGAAGAACCCTCCGGTCTTTCTGCGCAGCTCCCGCAGATCCAGGCGCAGCCTGCAGCACATGCTCCGCACGTCACTGGGCTCCATATCGCTGTTGATATAATTGGAAAAATACGGAGTGCCGTACTTTGCAGTCATCTCGAAAAGCAGACGGTTGTTTTCCGTATCGGACCAGTCAAAGTCTTTGGTAATGGAATAGGTGGGAATGGGATACTGGAAGCCGCGTCCGTCGGAATCCCCCTCGATCATGGTCTCTATAAAGGCCTTATTGACCATATCCATCTCCTTCTTACAGTCCTTATAGCAGAAATCCATCTCCTTTCCGCCCACGATGGCCGGCAGCTCCGCCAGATCATTCGGCACCGTCCAGTCCAGCGTAATATTGGAGAAGGGCGCCTGAGTACCCCAGCGGCTGGGCGTGTTCACGCCGTAAATGAAGGATTCAATGCACTTCTTTACCTCCGGATAGCTTAAATTATCCGCCTTTACAAAGGGGGCCAGATAGGTGTCAAAGGAGGAGAATGCCTGCGCTCCTGCCCACTCATTCTGCATGATTCCCAAAAAGTTCACCATCTGATTGCACAGCACAGACAGATGCTTGGCCGGGGCGGAGGTAATCTTCCCTTTAATACCGCCCAATCCTTCCTGAATCAGCTGCTTCAGGGACCAGCCCGCGCAGTAGCCGGTGAGCATGGACAGATCATGGATATGAATGTCCGCGTTTCTGTGAGCGTCAGCGATCTCCGAATCATAAATCTCCGACAGCCAGTAATTGGCAGTCACCGCACCGGAGTTGCTCAGAATCAGGCCTCCCACGGAATACGTCACGGTGGAATTTTCCTTCACACGCCAGTCCTCCACCTTCACGTAGCTGTTTACAATCTCCTTATAATCCAGAATCGTGGACTTCATGTTGCGGACCTTCTCCCGCTGCTTCCGGTACAGAATGTAGGCCTTCGCCACATCCGCGTATCCGGTCTGCACCAGCACATGCTCCACGCTGTCCTGGATGCTCTCCACATCAATGGCGCTGTTCTTTATCTTTTCCTGAAAATCCGCTGTCACCCGCAGGCTCAGCAGGTTTGTGATGTCATCATTATAGTTCATCTGCGTCGCGTCAAAAGCCTTGGCAATGGCGCCGCTAATTTTGTTTAAATTAAAATCTGCAATCTCTCCGTCGCGTTTTACTACACGAAACATTTTCATCCTCCTCCATAACTGCAAAAACCAGCGGCTCCATTTTTCCCTAAAAAAGGGCCAGCCCTGCTTTTACAAGCACAGGTTCGCCGCGTGTGCAAAACCTATTCTATCAAATATCGATAGAGAAGTCAACAGATAGTACCATATCTATGTTGCCTTTTCTCCTTTAAATACAAGATATAGTATTTCAATTTGTATACTTCTTTCCGTTTCTTAAACGTCACACATTAGACAGAGGCAGCCTTCTTTGCAGGTCGCCCCCTGCCCGGCGGACCAAAGTCCGGATCACACGGCCCCGTAGATTTCCCGCGGAACATAAGCCTTCACATAGATACCGTCCTCCCGGTACTCCTCCGTCAAAAGCTGGCCGTATTTCCGAATCAGCTGGATTTTTCCGGCCTCACCGTAGCCGTACAGCCGCTCAATCAGAATCTGCCGTTTCGTCAGAATCTCCTCCAGCTTCGCTTTCAGCGCCTCCAACCCCTCCCCGGTTCTGGCGGAAATATTCATCACATAATCCGCCCTGAAATCCCTCTGGGTCTGCCGCTGCACAAGCCGGTCCTGCTTGTTAAATAAGGTGATGATGGTTTTATTCTCTACTCCAAGCTGCTTTAGCGTATCGTACACCACGTGCATCTGCTTGTCCATCTGAGGATTGGAAGCATCCACCACATGCAGGATGATATCTGCATATTTCGCCTCCTCCAGCGTGCTCTTAAAAGCCTCCACCAGATGATGGGGCAGTTTTCGGATAAAGCCCACCGTATCCGTCAGCAGAATCTCCTGTCCGCTCTCCAGCTTCAGCACCCGGGTGGTGGGATCCAGCGTGGCAAACAGCTTATCCTCCTCCAGAACCCCGGCCTGCGTCAGCGTATTGAGCAGCGTGGATTTCCCCGCGTTTGTATAGCCCACAATAGCCGCCACCGGCACGGAGGTCTTCTTCCGCCGCTCCCGGATCAGCTCCCGGTGCCGCTTAACCTCCTCCAGCTCCCGCCGAAGCTGGGCGATCCGGCTCTTCACCAAACGCCGATCCATCTCCAGCTTTTTCTCTCCCGGTCCCCGGGTACCGATGCCGCCGCCCAGACGGGACAGGGAACGGCCCAGGCCCACCAGGCGGGCCAAACGGTATTGAAGCTGCGCCAGCTCCACCTGAATCTTTCCCTCGCTGGTGACCGCACGCCCCGCAAAAATATCCAGGATCAGCAGCGTCCGGTCCATCACCTTGCACTGAAGCTCCTGCTCCAGATTCCGCAGCTGAGCCGGAGAGAGCTCATCGTCGCAGATAATGCCCGTGGCTTTGGTCTCCTCCAAAAGCTGCGCCACCTCCCAAATCTTGCCGCTGCCGATATAAGTGCCGGGATGCACCGCCTCCCGGTTCTGAATCACCATCCCCACTGTCACGGCTCCCGCGGTATCCGCCAGCTCCTTCAGCTCCGCCAGGGATTCCTCTGTTTCCCGCTCATCCTGCAGGCTGACTCCCACCAGAATGACCTTCTCCTCCAACTGTTCGATCTCAAATGCCTCTGCCATAACTCTCCTATCGCGTTTTTAAAAAGGTATACTCCTTCTGCCCTGCCTCATCCGTAGGATACAGGGATACATAGTTCTCCGCCTTTACCCTGGCCGTGGTGAAATCCAGCTTTTTCTCGTAAGCTACGATCTCATTAAACAGCAGCTCCTGCTTCCCGGCCTCCTGCCCCAGGTCCAGTCCCTGCTGGATATAAGCCAGCGCCTGGTCATATTCCCCGGCTGCCAGGCTGCACAGGGCCAGGCCATTATAGACATCAGCGCTCTCCCCGGCCTCCTGCCGGATCGCCTCATACATGGCCTTCGCGTGAGGATAATCCTCCTCCGCCAGATAAATCCGCCCCATCAGCTGCAGTGCCGGAAGGTACTTTTCCTCCATCGGGCTAATCAGGGCATTCCGCGCCTGATCATACTGCTCCAGATAATAATAAATCTGCCCGATGCAATAATAATCTTCCGCATCCTGCGGCGGAATATTCAATGCGGTCTGCAAATATTCATCGCCCACCGCCGACAAATTCTGTCCCTCATAGCACTCGTATATATTCAGATACAGCGTATAATCCTGAGGTGCCAGAGCCGTAGCCTGGTCAAAATCCTCCTCCGCCCGGTCCTGATATCCCATGGAAAGATAACTGGCGCCCCGCAGGAAATAGGCGTCCTGTGTGGGGTTTTTCTCCCGCAGTAATTCGTCGCAGGTCTCCGCCGTGGCCTCATAGTCCTTAAGCCGGTACTGTGCCGAAGCCTTATACAGTAAAATGTCCCGAATGGTCTCCGGCATCTTCTCATCCGTATAATCCAGGGCCTGGTCAAAGGCCTCCACGGCCTCCCCGTATCTGGCCATCCCCATATAAGCCAGGCCAATCCCCCGCAGGGCCGGCACCGCGTCCTCCCCGTCCGTCACCGCCTGTTCAAAATCCGCCAGCGCACCAGCGTAATCCAGCTTCTCTATAGCCTCCATTCCCTGCTTCGTCATGGCCCCGCCCTGAGGCTTCCCCACGCATCCCGTCATACCAAACACCAGAACAGCAGCCAGCAGAGCCGTCAAGCATCCTCTCTTCTTCATTCCAATCTTCCTTTATCTGTCATCATTTCTTCCTGCGCCAAACAGCCTGCCGCAGCATGTAGAAACAGTTTACCCTGAATTGCGCAGATTTTCAATATGGAATTGTGTTTTGTTAATTAGTAGGACGCAGGAAAAGACGGGGAGACGCGGACACAAGCAACTGGAAAACATTTCGCAGGATGCCTGGAAAAACTTGGATGGAGACGGCCCCGGATTTCGGGAGAGCCGGCAGCCCTCAAGGCTGACGGCTCAGAGGCACTGAGCTGGG
>CAMNQN010000018.1 GCA_946549155.1 uncultured Lachnospiraceae bacterium
CGAAGCAGTTTTTCAGATGACAGGGGCGGCTCCGTGCTTTCCCTTCCTGCGTCCTCTTAATTAACGAAACACGAATCAGCTAAACTTTGTTATGGCTTCCGTAATCATTTCCGCACAGCGATTCACAATGGGCATATCCTCTTCGCTCAGGGAAGGAAGCGGTTTTCTAACGCCGCCCAGGTTCAGGCCTTCTCTTATTTTAAGGATTTCCTTCATGACCGCATACAGATTGCCATGGCAGGAGCACATCTTATAGATGATTTCATCAACCACATATTGGATTTCTGTGGCCCTGGAAACCTTCCCCGCTTTCATCAGCTCCTGGATTTTCAGATACAGCTCCGGCATAACGGCATAGGTTCCCCCGATTCCTCCGTCAGCGCCCATGGCCAGGCCGGACACCAGCTGCTCGTCAGGGCCGTTGAATACCACAAAATCCTTGCCGCCCTCCATCTTAAACATCTGGATATCCTGCACCGGCATGGAGCTGTTTTTCACTGCGCTGACCCGGGGGTTCTCCCTCATTTTCCGAAACAGCGGCATGGTCAATGCCACCCCCGCCAGCTGCGGAATATTGTAAATCACAAAATCCGTGTTCGGAGCCGCGGCAGAGATATCATTCCAATACTCTGCAATCGCGTATTCCGGAAGATGGAAATAAATGGGGGGAATCGCCGCAATCGCGTCCACGCCGAGGCTTTCCGCATGGGCAGCCAGCTTACAGCTGTCCTCCGTGTTATTGCAGGCTACATGGGCAATGACCGTCAGATTTCCCTCCGCCGCTTTCATTACGTGTTCCAAAGTCTTTTTCCTGTCCGCAACACTCTGATAAATACATTCTCCGGAGGAACCGCCCACGTATAAACCTTTCACTCCCTTTTGGAGCAGATGCCGGGTCAGACTTTCTGTCCGCTCTCCGCTGATCTCTCCATTATCATCGTAGCACGCATAAAATGCCGGAATGATTCCGCAATATTTTTCGATACTCATACTCTGTCTCCTCGTCTGGTTTTATTCCTGTCCGCTCCGTTTCCGGCGGCCTATCTTGCCCGCAGATACTCTCTGTTTCTCACACCGGCCGGCAATTTTCCCTGAAGAAATTCTCCGATGGCATTTGCCATGATCCGCTGGGAACGCTCCTCCGATTCAAAGGATGCCGCTCCCATATGAGAGGTTATAAATACATTGTCCATTTTCATCAGCGGATGATCTTTGCGGGGAGGCTCCTCCGCCAGTACATCCAATCCTGCCGCCGCTATTTTCCCGGTATTTAATGCCTCCACCAGATCCTCTTCCTTTACAACGCCGCCCCGGCAGGTATTCACAAAAATAGCCCCATCCTTCATGCAGTCAAACAATTCTTTGTTAATGCTTCCTCTGGTCTCCTCCGTGCAAGGGATATGCAGGGAAACAATATCGCTTTTTGCAAACAGCTCCCTGGGACTTTCCACAAAGGTTACCTCCTGCCCCTGGGCCGCCTCTGTAACGAAAGCGTCATACACCAGAATTTTAACCTGGAAGCCCTTCAGCATGCGGACCAGATGTCTGGCAATGTTTCCATATCCCATGATTCCCACCGTTTTCTGGTCCAGCTCCCTCCCGGTGGTGGTGGCGGGCCAGTGATTATTTTTCACGCCGGATACACAGGAGCAAAACCTCCTTCCGCAATTTAAAATGTGCAGCAATGCCACCTCCGCCACAGCGGCGGAGTTGCCCCCCGGGACATTGGCCACAGGGATTCCCAGCTCTCCAGCGGCTTTCAGATCGATATTATCCAGCCCAACTCCGTATTTCTGTATAAACCTTACCTTTCCGGCAGCCCTGGCCAGCAGATCGGCATCCCACTGCTCCAGAATGCTGATCACCACGTCTGCCTCCAGCGCATGGGCCAGCACGTTGTCCGGGTCATTCCCGGATACTGCTTCTGCCAACAGTTCACAATCTATTTTTTTCAGTTGTTCCTTTAAAACTGATATATCCACCTTTTCCGGATCCAGATTTACCCATACTTTTGTTGTCATTTTTTCCTCCGGGGCGCACCTGATGCGCCCATTCTAATTTTTTTGTTACTGTTCACTTCGTTCGCAGTAACATTTTTTTCAATTACTGCACCATGGCCGTGAAATCTTCCAGATCATATTTCATATTTTCCAGAGCGCTCTGGGCGCTGGCAGATCCCGTAGCCACCTGATTAAAGGCCTTCACCACCGGGAAAGTAAAATAGTGCTTCGCGGCTGCGGAACGTCCCTCGATGGTAGACACCGGATAGCCATAATAGCCGGAGGCGTTCTGCGCATATTTCAGTACCTCCGCATTTACAGCGTCTTCTGTCCAGGTGGGATTTTCCAGCTCATCCTCAAACAGCGGGGCAAATACCGGCGCAATGCCGTTCATATACTCATCGTACCACGCTTTCTCGCAGAGATATTTGATCAGATCAGATGCCGTGTCCACATCCTCACAGGCGTTCATAATGGAGAAGCCTCTGTTGAAGTTCATATATACACCGTTGTCAGCACCAACCGGAGGCGCAACCACCACCGTATTCTCAAGCAATTCTTTATATTCCTCTGCCTGCAGCGCGTTATACAGCGTAGGCGCATTCAGGACAATGGCAGTTCTTCCGGCCAGATAGGAGCCATTGTTTCCGCCCGCATCCCAGGTAACCGCATCCTCCGGAACTGCGCCTGCCTTGTACAGCTCTGCCCATTTGTCTACCGTGTCCACAACGGCCGGATCTTCGCAGGTGATGGCCCCGTCCGCATCCAGCAGATATCCTCCCGCATTCCAGATCATCTGGCGGAATGTATTTTCATCGTCGTCATCATTTTCCCCGCAGCCCATGCCCAGTCCGTAGAAATCTTCCTCCGGATTCGACACAGCCAGGGCTGCTTCAAATACCTCCTCCCAGGTGGCGGGAATTCCCAGCCCCTGTTCCTCCAGCTTATCCTTCCGCACAAACATCATGCAGGAGGAAGAATAATAGGGCACATAATAATGTACGCCGCCGATCTTCGTCCCCTCATAGCTGGCTTCAAAGTAAGGACGCTCCTCATTGATCTCGTTTACAAGCCCTGATACATCCATAGCCGGAATGTTGGGATAATAGTTCAATACCTTTGTGGTGTCCATGGAAACCACATCCGGAATATTGCTTCCCGCTTCAATCGCCGCATTCAGCATGGTTACGAAATCCGTGGCGCTCACCATTTCATAATGAACGGTGATACCGGTATCCTCCTGATACTGCTGCAGTCTCGCTTCCATCATCGCGTTGGCATCATCGCTGAATACCTTTTCAATCCAAACGGTGATTTCCTTATCCTCACTGGTTGTCTTTACCGGTGCGGCCGCAAAGCCGGTGCAGACGGAAGCTGTCAGGGTCGCTGCCGCGATTATCATTGCGGTTGCTTTTTTCATGTTCATAATAAATCCTCCTTATATTATAATTTTATTACTTACTCTTTCACGCCGCCTGCCGTTGCCCCGCCCACCAGGGAGCTGGAGGCCAGCATATAAATAATCAGGATCGGCACGCTGGCCATGATGGCCCCCGCCATCAGCTGGTTCCAGGGCGGCATATCCCCGAAGATTAACCCGGAAAGCACCAGTGGGAACGTCTGTACTTCCGAGGAAATCAGGTTTACCAACGCATACAGGTATTCGCCCCAGCACATTGCAAAGGCAAAAATGGTGGTGGAAATAATTCCCGGGAGCGCCAGCGGAAATATGATCCGGTACATGGTCTGGAATTTGGAACATCCGTCAATGTAGGCGGCTTCCTCCAGGGTGGAGGAAATGCTGGCAATATGCGGAATTAAAATCCACGCCACATAGGGCAGGGTAAAGGTAGGGTAAATCAGCATAATACCCCAGATGTTGTTGGTCAGCCCCAGCCTTGCCACAAAAATGTACAGTGGAATATACAAAACGGAGGTGGGAAGCAGATACATAAACAGGATGGTTTTGGAAAATACCCGCTTTCCCTTAAATTGCAGTCTGGCCAGCACATATGCCGCCGGATAGGCCACGAAAATCGAAAAGAGTGACACAAAAACCGCAATAATCAGAGAATTTTTGATACCGTTCAGGAAATTGGTCCCTGTCAGCAGATACTTATAGGAATCCAGCGTCACATGCTCCGGCCACAGAGTCGGGATCTTGTAATAAATTTCCGCCTCCGATTTCAGGGAGGTATTCAGCATCCAGTAAATAGGCCCCAGCGCCACAATCAGACAGAGCGCAATAAAAATCCTGTGCAAAATCTTGTTTCTTAATTTTCTTTTCATTTTCTGCCCCTCCCCAATCTTCTCTTTTTCTGCATCCCCTCTTCCTCCGGAAGCATTCTCCTTGTCAGCAGGCTGATCAGCAGAATAAATACCGGCAGCGCCAATACGGAAACCGCAATTCCACGCCCGAGCTGCATGCTTCTCATGGCCGTCTTGTAGCTGTATACGTTCATAACCTCCGTAGAACCGTTGGGCCCGCCGCCGGTGAGAAGCCATACAGTTTCAAATTCATTAATCGTCCAGATGGTGGACATCATGGCCGACAGAATAATCACATCTTTAATCTCCGGCAGGGTTACATACAGAAAGCGCTGGAGGGCATTGGCCCCGTCAATCTGAGCCGCCTCATAATAGCTGTCCGATATGGTCTGAAGCTTCGCCAGAATGGAAATTCCAAAAAATGGTGTTCCTCGCCAGACATTGGCAATAATGATCGTCAGCATGGCCAGTCCGGCGCTTCCAAACCAGACAAGATTTTTATCAATCAGTCCCAGTGATTTCAGCAGGTGATTTGCAATACCGCTGTTTGCGTCAAAAATCCATCTCCAGTTATACACCACCACAATATTGGGCAGTGTCCAGGGTATCATCAAAAGCGCCCTGCAGATATTCCTCCCTTTGAAATCCACATTCAGGGCCATCGCCATCGCCGTCCCCAGCAGGGTCTTCGCCAGAATGGAAATCACAGTAAATTTCAGCGTATTCACAATGGAGCGGATATACTCCGGATCCTTCAGAAGCCTCTCATAGTTCCGAAGTCCTATAAAGCTGGCATCTCCGCCAATGGTTTTGTTGGTAAAGCTGATGTAAATCCCCCAGCAGACCGGAAATACCAGTACGCAGCACAGATATACAATCAAAGGTACATTGATCTTATACGCAAACCTGGTATTTGCAGCCGTCTTCCTACTCTTGCTCTTCATTCTTCTTGGCAACCTCCATTCCCATTTTCCTTCTCCCTTACCGGGTAACCCTATCATACTATAAATGAAAATAATTTTCAATATACTATTTTTATGAAAATCAATTCCATTTTTATGCATTTTGACAAAAAAGCGCCTCTATGCTGCCAAAACTTTCCTTGCACGTTCTTTTCTCCTCCTTTATAATGAGAATCATCATCAGGAATGGAGGCGAAGCCCTGTGAGCAATAATATTTTAAATTCCATCACCGAACAATATCATTCCCTGACCCGGTCCGGGAAAAAGCTGGCCGATTACATCTTTGCACACACCGGAGATGCACAGTATCTCTCCATCTCCACCCTGGCAGAAAATTCCGGCGTATCCGAAGCCACCATCACCCGTTTTTGCCGTGGGCTGGGACTCTCCGGCTATAACGAATTTAAACTGGCTCTGGCAAAATCAGAGCGCATTACCGATCTTGGTGATCCGTCCAACAGCCCGGAAAACATAACCGCGGAGGACGACTGCACCACCACGTGCAGAAAAATACATAATCTCATCGCGCGTTCCCTGGATGAAACTCTGGAGCTTCTGGATGAAACCGCCCTCAGCCAGGCCGTAAGCCTCATCTCTGAAGCCAACAGGGTCTATTGCTTCGGCCAGGGAGGCAGCAATGTTATGGCCATGGAAGCATGGGCCCGTTTCTCCACCGCCACCAACAGCTTTATCCACATTGAGGATTCCCATATGCAGGCCATGGCCGCTTCCCTTGCCACTCCTGAAGACACGATTCTGTTTTTTTCCTATTCCGGCTCCACAAAGGATATGGAGGATCTTTTGAAAATTGCGAAGGGAAAAAGGACCCCCATTATTTTAATTACCCACTTTTCCAAATGCCGGGCCGCGGACTTTGCGGATGTCATTTTACTCTGCGGCTACAATGAAAGCCCTCTCCAGTCCGGCTCCATCGCAGCAAAAATGGGGCAGATGTTCCTGATCGACTGTCTGTTTTACGGCTACTGTCAGAAAAAGCCGGAGGCCCGGGCTGCCAACCGCTCCCTCACCGCGGAAGCCATCGCAAAGAAATTGCTGTAAAAATCCCCACAAGGAAGGGGCTGCCCTTTTGCGGCAGCCCCTTCCTTGCGGGGATTTTTAATCTGTCAGACTCCTCTGCGCCAGCCAGGCAGCCCCCATAAGTCCCGCCTGGTTTCCAAGCCTTGTACGGCGGACCTCGAAGCCGGAGAAACCGGAGGATACCGCTCCTTTTATCCTCCTTCGCACCTCATCCACAATATAGGTCTGTGCCAAAATTCCTCCTCCCAGCAAAATAAGCGGAGGATTAAAAATGTGTACCAGGCTGATCAGACCGTACACAATCTCATCGATCCACCGGTCAATACAGGCTCTCACCTCCGGCACCTCAAAGGCTCCAAAGATCTTCCGGCCATTGTTCAGCGAGGCATCTATTTTCTCCGCCTCCCGGACCAGAGCAGTGACAGAGGCATACTTCTCATAGCATCCGCTGAATTCCTCCCCGGGGCGAAGCGCTTCCGGATGGAGAACGATTCCTCCAAAGCTTCCGGCAGAAAATGTGGAACCAGAAACTATTTTTCCCTCCAGCACAATGGCCCCGCCGACGCCGGTTCCATAGGTCAGGCATAAGAAGAAGGGGCAGCCCCGGCCTGCTCCAAAATGCAGCTCTCCCAGGGCAGCAGCGTTCACATCATTCTCCACCGCAGCAGGGACCCGGAATTCCCGTTCCAGAATCTCCCTCACCCTCCTTCCCGTATAGCCCGGAATATTATCATTTGCGTAGTAGATGCTTCCCCGGACGGTGTCCACCTGCCCCGCCGTGCTGATTCCCACTGCCTCAAAGGGAGCATAGGTATGAAGAATCTCCTTCACCCGCTCCATCAGATACGCGCCCCCAAACTTTGCCCGGGTATCCCATTCCCTCTGCTCTTCCAACGCATTTCCGTTCCAGATGCCGGATTTGATGGAGGTTCCCCCGATATCAAGCACCGCAATTCTCATCTTCTCTCCTCCGGATTTTACCTGTCCTCAATTGCTCTCATAAAACGCTGTGCAATCTCCAGCGGGCGGGTGATTGCCCCTCCAACCACAATCGACCATACTCCCGTGGAAAGCGCCTCCACCGCCTGTTCGGGAGAATGAATTTTCCCTTCCCCGATCACAGGAATGTCCAGATCCCTGGAAAGCCTGCGCATCAGTTCCAGATCCGGCCCGTCCTTTTGCTCCGTATAAGCGGTGTAACCGCTCATGGTGGTGCCCACGATATCCACACCGCATTTCCAGGCATTGACTCCTTCCTCATAATTGGAAATGTCCGCCATCAAAATCAGATCGGGATACTTTTCCCTGATCTGCGCAAGAAATTCATTGATGGTGGTACCATCCCCCCGCCTGCGCATGGTACAGTCCAAAGCCACCACATCAGCTCCGGCCTCCGCCAATTGGTCCACCTCTTTCATGGTAGGCGTAATATAGCTGTCATACCCGGGATACTGGATTTTAATCAGTCCAATCACCGGCAGCCCGGTCTCCTTCCTGATCGCTATCACATCCCGGACGCTGTTCGTGCGGATGGCAGGCGTCCCCGCCTGTTTTGCCGCCCGGGCCATCAGATACATAATCGATTTCTCCTCCACATACAGCGGCTCTCCCTTTAACGCCTGGCAGGAAATAATCATCTGCCCATGAATGCTCTCCAAAAACTCTTGTTTCGTCATCTCCATTACCTCACCAGTGAAAATTGTAGTTTTCAGCTTCCTTGTGGCATCATTATACTATATATGAAATTTATTTTCAATATTTTTATTGATGTAATTTATTTTCTTTTTTATGCGTACTGTTTCGGTGATTACACGGGAGGTTGTGAACGAGGCAGGACCATGGGGCCCCGCCTCTTCCTGCGTCCTCTTCTATTATACCCCCTCTATACCTCCTCCCGCAGCATCCGTATCTCCGCCGCATACCCCTCCAGCTCATTGGGTGTCTCCAGATAAAAGGGCAGCTGCCTCAGCTTCGGATGATTGATCACCCTCCGGATGGCCTCCAGCCCAAGAGATCCCTCTCCGATCTTCTCATGCCGGTCCTTGTGGCTGGCGAAGGGATTTTTGGAATCATTTACGTGGATGGCCCGCAGCCGTTCCAGACCGATAATCCGATGGAATTGCTCCAGTACACCCTCCAGATCATTGACAATATCATAGCCCGCATCGTAGACATGACAGGTATCCAGGCATACCCCCAGCTTTTCCTTTAGCTCCACCTGATCGATGATCTGGGCCAGCTCCTCAAAACGGCTGCCCACCTCGGAGCCCTTTCCGGACATGGTTTCCAGAAGAACCGTGGTCCTTTGTTCCGGCTTTAAAATCCGGTTCAGGGTATCCGCAATCTCCTGGATACCCTTCTCTATGCCCTGGCCCACATGGCTGCCGGGATGAAAATTATAGCAGTTGCCGGGGACATATTCCATCCGTTCCAGGTCATCCTTCATTGTCATAAGCGCAAATTCCCGGGTGCTGGGATCTGCGGAGCAGGCATTCAGCGTGTAGGGCGCGTGGGCCAGAATCCGTTCTATTTTCTGTTCCTCCGCATATTGCAAAAAAAGCTCCACATCCTTCTCATCAATGGCCTTCGCTTTGCTTCCTCTGGGATTCCTTGTAAAAAACTGGAAGGTGTTGGCGCCAATGGAAACCGCCTCCTTTCCCATATGCAAAAATCCTTTGGAAGAAGATAAATGACATCCGATTGTAATCATAATACGCCTCCTGTTTTTTTCATTTTCCCTGCCTGATCCAGTCCAGAAGCACCTTCTCCCGGGTTTGGCTGCTAAACAGAATCACCTGCCGCCCGCAGCCGTTGAGCCAGCGCAGCGCGGCCTTCAGCCGTTCGTCGTCATACATGGCAAAAGCCTCGTCCAGAATAATCGGCACCGGCTGCCCGCAGGACAGCAGCTCTCCCGCAGCCATACGCAGCGCAAAATAGATCTGATTCATCGTGCCATAGCTGACCTGATAAAGGTACAGCAGCCGGGAAGGCGTATTGATGCGGATCTCCAGCTTTTCGTCCATAGCCAGCTGCGTATACCGTCCCTCCGTCAGTCCCGCCAGGATTTCCGATGCTGTCCGGCTAAATTCTGTCCCGGCTTCCCTGTAAATCTTTGCTGACAGCTCTCTAATGCGCAGCATTGCCAGATCTACCGCCTCCATCTCCCGGTCATAAGTAAACAGCCCTTCTCTTTGATCATATAATTCCTCCAGTTCTGTCCTTATCGCTTCCAGGCGCACCGCCTGCTCCTGCAGTTCCTTCTGGTCCTCCTCCCTCCTCCAGCGCTGTTTTCCTTCCTCCAGCGTTTTCTCCGCGAAGTGAAGCATTTTTTCTTCCTCGTCCCGAGGCTGTGTCCGAGGCCGGTTTTGCTCTTCCCCGCAGCGTTTTGTCTCCCCCGGTTTCTCCGCCTCTGTACCTCTGGCTCCGGTGCGTCTTACTCTCCTTCCCAGCTCCCGCACACAATTTTGAACTCCCCCAAAGGCCCGAATCGTATAACGCAGGGTCAAACCAGACAGGAATAAAAAGATACTGCCGGTCAGAAATAATATCACCCGCATCAAAAGATTTGATGCAAAAATACTGCACATATAGCCCAGTACACCGCACAACAATAGAAGAATATTGACCCAGAATAAAAAAGTACCGTAAAATCCTGGAAAGATATCCGCTTGCTCCGGACCCTCCTCATTATCCGGCTGCCCTGATCTATCCCTTCGTGAAACGCCATGATCCGCCTTTTCCCTTTCAGGCAAAAAAACATTCACTCCCCGGTCCTCTGCCTCCGGCCTGTTCCTCTTCTTCTCCAGCTCCCGGTTCACGTAATCCTGTTCCATCTGCTTTCGCGCAATCTTTTCATCCAGCAGCTCCTGCTCCTGCCGCTTTCTGCCCTCCAGCTCCTTTTTCCGCCCCTTTAACCGATCCAGCGCCTGAGCAATATCCAGATTTCCGTCGCCGGTCTCCTGGAAATTAACCATAAATTTCTGCAATTCCTCCGCCAGAGCGGCATCTGTCTCGCAGCCCGCCTGCGGGATAAATACGGTATTTCTGAACGCCGCCTCGCTCATACCGCCGAACAGTCCGGAAAGCTCCCCGTCCTCCATGGCCAGCTCTTCCCCGGTACTCTCACAGATCAGATGGACTTCCTTTTCATTTTTATTAAAATTCCGCTCAATGCGGTAAACCCTTCCTTCATATTTTACCCGCATGCTGCCCGCAAAATAGGCGGAATTTTCCCAGGGCTGACGAAGCTGATACTCATCCTTACGCCCCGCCTTTCCCCTGGCCCGCTCAATTCCGAAAAACATGGCCCGGATAAAGGCATGGATGGTGGTTTTCCCGGTCTCGTTACCCCCGTAAATAATATTTACCCCGGAATGCAGCGCAATCTTGTGTTCCTGAAATTTTCCGAAATGTTTTAAATTCAGTTCGAGGATCTCCATTCCCTTTTCCTTTCTCACTCCCGCGTCAGCAGTGCCTCCAGCCCATACTGCAGCGCCTTCTCCTCAATCTGGCTTCTCTCATGTCCTTCGAAGCTCTCTATGTAGCGGCCGATCATCTGCCCGGCATACTTTCTTTTCAATTCCTCCAGGTGAAAGGCCGGCATGGTCTGATCCTCCACCTCCAGCACCATGCCAAACTCCATCAGCTTTTCCTTATCAAAATGAATCTGCGGCTCCCGCTTTCCCTGCAAAATCACCCGGTAAATATGCTGCCAGCCCCGCTCCTCAATTTTTTTCTCCAGCTTATCCCGCAGGGAAAAGGTAGTATCCGCATCCGTCACCTCCAGCGGCAGAAACACATATTCCCGCTTGGCTTTCCGCACGAACCGGATCTGAAGCCGCCCCCTGGCATACTCGCCCAGGATATAGCCGTGGGGCCCCGGATCATTGCAGTCAATGGGCTCCAATGCCCCCGCATAGGCTGCCCGGTCCTTTATCAGCACCTGAGGCTTATGGATATGCCCCAGCGCAATATAATCAAACCCGGATTTCTGCAGCGCCTCCCTGCTGATTGGAATATGCTGAGAATCCCCTCCGTGTGCCAGCAGGATACGGCAGCATTTTTCCCGCGTCTGCACCGGATGGATTCCCTCGTACAGCGGCTCAGGAATTTCCTGCCGGTAATAGCTTAATCCGTATACCTCCGTCTCAATGTCGGAAAAGCGCACACACTCGCACTCCCTAGAAAAAAGGCAGACCACATTTCTGCTCCAGGAAAAATTCAGATAATTGGAAGCGGGCTGCAGATAATCATGATTTCCCGCAATCAGCACCACCCTGGTGTTCGGCAGCGTGGAAAACAGGTAATTCACTTCCCGCAGCTCCTCCAGGAGGGGCTGCCGGTGGAACAGATCCCCCGCAATCAGCAGCAGATCCACCTGTTCCCTTCTGGCATCCTCGATACTGCTGCGGAAGGTTTCCCATATTTCCTTTTTTCTGGTCCCGCTCCATTCGGTCCGTCCATCAGGAGCCGCCCCCAAATGAACATCCGCCATATGTATAAAGCGCATCCGTCCTCCTCCTTATCTCTTAACAGGAATGAAAACAACAGTAACAGGTTGTTCACAATATCTTGAAGTATACCATAGTATTCCTGCAAAATCTATGCTATACTGAAACTACATTTGGACTGTACGGCAGGCAAAAGGGGACTGTTCCGGTGCTGCCTTGCAGGTCCACACACAAAAGGGAAGGAGAACAATCAAATGGGAAAAATAGCAAAAGAATTTAAAGAATTCATCATGCGGGGAAATGTGATCGACATGGCCGTCGGCGTTATCATCGGCGGAGCCTTCAGCAGTATTATAAGCTCCTTGGTCAATGATGTGGTGATGCCCCTGATCACACTGATTACAGGGAAAATCAGCTTCACCGATCTGTTTATCCCGCTGGACGGCGGAAGCTATTCCACACTGGCTGACGCCCAGGCCGCCGGTGCCTCCGTATTCGCCTACGGCAATTTCATTCAGACAGTGGTGGAGTTCCTGATCATCGCCCTGGTCATCTTCCTTGCCATAAAGGGTATCAACAAGCTCCACAAGCCGGCTCCCAAGCCAGAGGCGGCCGCGACCACCAAGATCTGCCCCTACTGTAAATCTGAGATTCATAAAGATGCGGTAAAGTGTCCTCACTGCGCCTCCAACCTGTAATCTTTTTACCTGAAAAAACCGCTGCAAATAACACCCTTGCATCCTGCTGCCCGTGTTGTTTGCGGCGGCTTTTTGATTCTGTTATAAAAGGACTGCAGGCTCGATGCCTGTACTGCTCACGGTCAGAACAACGCTACGCCTGCTCCAGCGCCTGGCTTAAATCCGCGATAATATCGTCGATGTGCTCAATGCCCACGGACAGGCGGATCATTCCCGGGGAAACGCCGGCTGCGGCAAGCTGCTCATCGTTTAGCTGGCGGTGGGTGTGACTGGCAGGGTGCAGCACGCTGGTACGGGCATCCGCCACGTGAGTCACGATGGTAGCCAGCTTCAGGCTGTCCATAAAGCGGACCGCCGCTTCTCTTTTGCCCTTTAACTCGAAGGAAATCACGCCGCAGGTCCCGTGGGGAAGGTACTTCTTCGCCAAATCATGGTACTTATCACCGGGCAGCCCCGCGTAATTGACGGAAGCCACCTTTTCATGGGCGTTCAGATATTCCGCCACCTTCTGCGCATTATAGCAGTGACGCTCCACCCGCAGAGGCAGACTCTCCAGCCCCAGATTCAGAAGAAAGCTGTTTAAGGGGGCGGGCACCGCGCCCAGATCCCGCTGAAGCTGCACCGTGGCCTTCGTGATATAGGCTTTTTTTCCAAACCGTTCCGTATATACCACGCCGTGATAAGATTCATCGGGGGCAGTCAACCCCGGGAATTTATCGGCATGAGCGTTCCAGTCAAAGTTCCCGCTGTCCACAATGGCCCCGCCGATCTGTACCGCGTGGCCATCCATATATTTGGTCGTGGAGTGCACCACAATATCCGCTCCCCACTCTATGGGCCGGCAGTTTACCGGCGTGGCAAAGGTATTGTCCACAATCAGCGGTACACCATGGCCGTGGGCCAGCCGGGCAAATTTCTCAATGTCCAGCACCACCAGCGCAGGATTGGAAATGGTCTCCGCAAACACTGCCCTGGTGTTGGGCTGAAACGCTTTCGCCAGCTCCTCCTCCGGCGCATCCGGGTCCACAAAGGTACTCTGGATACCCAGCTTTTTTAACGTAACCCCCAGAAGATTCAGCGTGCCGCCGTAGATCGCGGAGGCGCAGATCACATGATCCCCCGCCCCGCAGATATTAAATACCGCATAAAAGACTGCCGCCTGTCCGGAGGAGGTCAGCATTCCGGCCACACCGCCCTCCAGATCAGCAATTTTTGCCGCCACGGCATCGTTGGTGGGATTCTGCACCCGGCTGTAAAAATATCCGTCCTTCTCCAGGTCAAACAGTCGTCCCATCTCATCCGTTGATTCATATTTAAATGTGGTGCTCTGGCAGATGGGCAGCACCCGGGCCTCGCCGTTGCCCGGTGTGTAGCCGGACTGAATACATTTCGTTTCAATTCTGTAATCCCTCATTCTCGTTGCTCCTTATTGTCTCAATTCTTTGCCACTATCCTGCATCCGGCCTAATCCCGGGAACGGAAGGTCACCGTACCGTTTTCCGCGTCCATACTCTCCACAATAGCCAGGGATTCCACACGGATTCCCTTCTCCCGGATCAGATCCCCGCCCCGCTGGAAGCCTTTTTCGATGGCGATCCCCACGCCTTCCACGGTGGCTCCGGCGCTCTGGATCAGATCAATCAGGCCCAGCGCCGCACAGCCGTTGGCCAGAAAGTCATCAATAATCAGGACGTGATCCTCCGGACTCAAAAATTTTTTTGCTACAATCACATCATACACCTTTTTGTGGGTGAAGGATTCAATCTTTGTGGTGTACATTTCCCCGTCCAGGTTGATGCTCTTGGCTTTCTTGGCAAACACCACCGGCACCTGAAAATGCTGCGCCACAATGCAGGCAATGCCGATGCCTGAGGCTTCTATCGTCAAAATCTTGTTAATGGGCCGGTCCTCAAACAGACGCTTAAATTCCTTTCCCATCTCGTTAAATAATTCCACATCCATCTGATGATTCAGAAAGCTGTCCACCTTCAGAACATTTCCCGGCTTCACAGTGCCGTCCCTCTGTATTCTCTCTTCCAAAAGCTTCATCGCAAAAGTATCCTCCTTATTTCCTCTCACTCTGCATCCAACAGCTCCAGCAGCTCCTCCGGCCGGTCAATGATATACTCCGGTCCCAGCTCTTTCAGCTGCTTCCGGCAGCGGAACCCCCAGCTTACCAGCACGCAGGCCATCCCCGCGTTAGCGGCGGTGTGATAATCCACCTCGGAATCTCCCACGTAAACCGCCCGTTCCCGGGAACTGCCCAGAACTCTCAGCGCCTCCAGCACAGAATCCGGCTCCGGCTTCCGCCGGATTCCGGGCCGCTCTCCCACCGCCGTTTCAATCAAATCCCCAAAGTACCGGCGGTTCAATTCCTTCACCGAAGCGTCCCCTTTGTTGGAGACGATGGCAAGCCTTACGCCCCTTTCTTTCAGCCGCTCAAGCAGCTCCACATTCCCCTGATAGGGCCGGGTTTTGATCTGCGCGTGACTCTGATAATATTTCCCATACTCCTCCAGCAGCTTCCCGTAATCCGGATTCTGCTCTCCTCCCGGAAGCATGTCCCGCATGAAACGGCCCGCGCCATTGCCCACGGCACAACGGACCTCCTCCAGGGATTTCTCCGGATATCCGTGCCTGTTCAGGATATAATTCATGGCATCGTGCAGATCCTCCAGCGTGTTCAGCAGCGTTCCATCCATGTCAAAAACAACCGTGTCATATTTTTTCATTCCGTCTCTCCTTTGGCCCTTATTCTTTCGTACCGTACCCGATCAGCACCCGCCAGGTATTTTTCACGCCGTCCCGGTGGCTTCGCTCATAGCCGTGAGAGGCGTACACCCCTGGGCCGATCAGGCCATGGCGCAGGTCATGGCCTGATCGCAAAGTGGCCTCCACATCGGAGCCATAGTGGGGATAGATATCCACAGAGTAATCCGCCTCCATCTCCCTGGCCGCCTTCACCAGGCCGGTCACCACCCGATAGTCATAGGGGCCACCGCTGTCCTTCGCACAGATAGACACCATCTGCTCCGTGCACTGCAGGCCGTCACCCACGCAGCCCATATCCACGGAGATGGCTTCCGTCACGCCCTCCGGCACGGAAGCGCTGCCGCCGTGGCCCACCTCCTCATACACGGTGATATGCGCATAGATCGCCCGCTCCTGACAAATATTTTCCTCCTGAAGATATTTGGCAAAGCCCAGAAGAATCCCCACGCTCAGCTTATCATCCAGAAAACGGCTCTTAATATAGCCCTTCTCCGTAATCCTGGTGCGGGGATCAAAGCAGACAAAATCACCGGGCAGAATCCCCAGCGCTTCCACCTCCTTTTTTGACCTCACCGGCTCATCCAGCACCAGCTCCATGGTATCATAGGTCCTGGCGGTCTTATCATACTCCCCGTTTACATGAATGGAGGCATCGTTTAACTGAAAGGTGCCCTCATACACGCCGTCAAAGCGGGTCATGATGCGGCAGTTTTCCGCCTCCGCATTATTGGCATTCATGCCGCCGATGTTTGTAAGGCGCAGCCGCCCGTTCTCCTTGACCTCCGCCACCATGGCCCCCAGCGTATCCAGGTGGGCCTCCAGCAAAAGTCCGTTTTCCGTATCAATCCCGCCCAGACTGACCAGCACGCCGCCCTTTTTCGTAATCTCCGGCTGATACCCCAGCGAGAGGAACTCATTTTTAACAAATTCCGCCGCGTCCTCCGTATAGCCGCTGGGACTGTCCACCGCCAGCAGGCGGGAGGTTACGTCCAGAATATACTCCACATACTTTTCCTCATTTTCTATTTTCATCCTGCCCTATCCTCCTTTTCTCTGACTATTTACAGCGCCGCCAGCACTTCCCGCAGCTTTCCGATATCCCCATCCGCAAAGCAGTAGCCGTCCATACCGCAGGCCCGGCCTCCTTCAATATTGGAGGGAAGATCATCAATAAAGAAGCACTCCTCCGGCTTCAGATGAAACCGCTCAAAGAAATGCTGATACATCTCCCTCTGGGGTTTTATACATTTTACCTCCGCTGAAAACAGCAGCCCGTCAATACAGTCCACCGCCGGGAACAGCTCCCGGTAAATATCCCGCAAACGCAGGGCCGCGTTGGAACAGACATAAATGCCGTACCCCTTCGCCTTCAGCTCCCGCAGCAGCGGCTCCATCTCCTGAATGCCCCACATATTGTAACGGTCCCAATCCCGCATGCAAAGGGCGGCCGCCTCATGCAGCCTCTCCGGCAGGCGGCCGCACATCTGTTTCAGCGCCTGCGCATCGGAAATCACCCCCATATCCAGCAGCACCCATTCCGGGGACTGGAATACAGCGGTACGCACCCGTTCCCGGTCCAGAACATCCTCAATATAACGGCTGGCCACCCGGTCATCACAATATTTCACCAGTACATTTCCCATGTCAAATACAATGTTCTTTATCATTTCGTTCTCCTTCAATTCCTGAATACCGATAGTATAGCACAGGTTGAACACATTTGGGAAAAAATATGGCTGCGCGCACACTATTTTACGGTGGGCGGGGAGTGTTTTTAATTACCAGGACGCAGGAAGAGGCGGGCGCGCAGGGCCACACGCCTCTTCCTGCTGTTCCCTGGCTGAATTTACAATCATCGGGCGAAGTGCAGCATACTATGCAGCAAATATCTGAAATTGACAGTATGGTGATAAAGGCTGGGACGGAAAACCCTGTCGACTGAATATTTTTTTACCGCCACTGCAATGCCAATTTACGCAATCGGATATTTTATGCTTACGATATCACATTCCGCGTGATTTTGTAAAGCTCACCAGGAACAGCAGGAAGGGAAAGCGCGGAGCCGACACGGTCATCTGGAAAACATTGCGCAGAATACCATAGAAAATCTTAGCTGGGGGCGGCTCCAGCTTAGATTTTCTTGGTATTCGAAGCAGTTTTTCAGATGACCGTGTCGGCTCCGCGCTTTCCCTTCCTGCGTCCTCTTAACTTATAAATCCGGATGTGTTGAAAAAAAACCTGTTTCGCGCTATGATAGAGGGAACGGAAAAGAATGTCTGACGGAGGATCTTTTATGAACACACAATTGCAGGAGAGTACCGGAATCCGGCTGCTGAAAAAGGGACAAAAAGGGCTGATTTATATGCTGTTCAGCCGGATGGGGATTATTATCCTCCTGTTTCTGGTGCAGATTCTTTTTCTTTTTAGTGTCTTTCAGAAATTCGGGGAATACATTCCTCATTTCCTGGGCGGGAACTTTCTGTTTACGGTGATAATCCTTATCTATCTGATCAACAACCGCATGGACCCTTCCGCAAAAATTATCTGGCTCGTTATCATTATGGCCTTTCCGGTATTTGGCGCGCTGCTCCTTGTGTACACCCAGACAGATGTGGGACACCGGGCCGTCAAAAAGCGGCTGACGAACCTGATGGAACTGACCCGCCAGTCCATTCCTCAGTCCCCGAAAACAATGGATGCTTTGGAGAAGGAAAGCCCGGAGGCAGCAGCCCTGTCCCGTTATGTCTCCCGCACCGGCTGCTATCCGGTTTTCGATCATACAGACGTGACCTATTTTCCCCTGGGGGAGGACAAATTTTATGAGATGCTGCGGCAGCTGGAACAGGCCCGGCACTTTATTTTCCTGGAATACTTTATTGTGGACGAAGGCGTAATGTGGGGAAAGGTGCTGGAGCTTCTGGCCCAGAAGGCCAGGGAGGACGTGGAAATCCGCATGATGTACGACGGAAGCTGCGAGTTCACTACCCTGCCCTATGATTATCCCAGCAGCCTGGAACGGTTCGGAATCCGCTGCAAGATGTTCTCGCCGCTGACTCCGCTGCTATCTACCTATTATAATTACCGGGATCACCGGAAAATTCTGGTGATCGACGGCCATACCGCCTTCACAGGCGGAGTGAACCTGGCCGATGAGTATATTAACCGCAAGGTCCGGTTCGGACATTGGAAGGACACCGCCATTATGGTGAAGGGGGAGGCTGTAAAGAGCTTTACCCTGATGTTTCTGCAGATGTGGAACATTGATGAGCCCGCACCCCTGTTCAAAAAATATCTCCAGTATCCGACGTCCGGACAGCAGACAGCCGCGGTGCAGAAAAAGATGCAGGGATACGTGCTTCCCTATGGAGACTGCCCGCTGGATCAGGCCCGGGTCGGGGAACAGGTTTATGTGGATATTTTGAATCACGCGGTAAGATATGTCCATATTATGACACCCTACCTGATCCTCGACAGCGTTATGGAAAACGCGCTGAAATTCGCCGCCGAGCGGGGCGTGGAGGTGGCGCTGATTCTGCCGGGTATTCCGGATAAGGCCGCAGCCTATGCCCTGGCAAAAACCCATTACCCTTCGCTGCTGGAATCCGGTGTGAATATCTATGAGTATACGCCCGGCTTCGTTCATGCAAAGGTATTCGTCTCCGATGACGAGAAAGCCGTGGTGGGCACCATCAATCTGGACTATCGCAGCCTGTACCATCATTTCGAATGCGCCGCCTACCTTTACCGCACAGCCTGCATTCCGGATATCGAGGCAGATTTCCAGGCGACCCTGAAGCATTGCCGCCGCGTCACACCGGAAACCCTCCGGCGGGAAAAGCTAAGCATCCGCCTTGCCGGGCACGCGCTGAAATTCCTGGCTCCCCTGCTGTAGCCGGATGACAGGTTCATGAAACTGCCCGTATCCGGGCAGAATAAAAGGATATGAAAAATCGCACAGGAGTTCTTTACTATGAAAAATCTGAAAACACGCAACTTCATCATTGATCTGTTCTGCGACCTGGCAGGAAGCATTATTTATTCCATGGGGATCTACACCTTCGCCAAGATGGCGGATTTCGCCCCCGGCGGCATCTCCGGCCTGGCGCTGATCTGCAACCACCTGTGGGGGCTTCCCATCGGCCTTATGACACTGATCTTAAATATCCCGCTGGTAATCGTCAGCTACCGTGTCGTAGGCCGTCAGTTTCTTTTAAAAACAGCCCGCACCATGCTTTTTTGCACCTTCTTCCTGGACGTGGTATTTCCCCACACCCAGGCTTACACCGGCAGCCCCTTCATGGCGGCGCTGTACTCCGGGGCCTGTCTCGGAGCCGGGATGGCCTTTTTCTATATGCGGGGCAGCAGCTCCGGCGGCATTGATTTCCTGATCATGACCATCAAGGTGAAGCATCCCCATTTCTCCTTCGGGCTGGTGAGCATGAGCCTGGACTTTCTGGTGATTCTTCTGGGCTGGCCGGTATTTGGCAATGTGGATGCCGTACTCTACGGTCTGGCCACCGCCTTCGTCTGCTCCACAGCACTTGATAAGATTCTCTACGGTATGGGCGCGGGAAAGCTGGTGATCATTATCACAAACTATGGCCAGCAGCTGGCGGACCTGATCGGAGAAATCACTGACCGTGGCTCTACCATGATTCAGGCCATGGGCACTTACACCAAGGAAGGGCGGGATGTGCTGCTGTGCGCCTGCTCAAAATCACAGACCTACACGATTACCAACGCGGTGCATAAGCTGGACCCGGCGGCCTTTATCATGGTGACGGAGACCAGCGAGGTCTTTGGCGAAGGCTTTATCGAAAAAAAGCAGGCCTGAAATCAGGCCTGCTTTTCTAATGCGCCGATGTTTCGGCGGATGACTGCTGTTCCCGCCTTTGGATGCTGTCTTCTGACTGTCTACCCTCTCATCTTTCCAGCAATGCTTCTCTCCGCCGTCAGTCTCTGACTCTCCTTGTAGGGACAAAACAGCAGATACAGAAACACAAGGACAAGCCCAACAGCCGCCGCGGTGCCAATGCCGAAGGCACCGCCGGTCAGCAGCGTGCCGATCTGATAGACACAGAGGGCCACCGCGTAGGCCAGGAGGGTCTGATAACCGATGGCGAACCAGAACCACCTGACATTGTTCATCTCCCGCCGGATGGCGCCCATGGCAGCGAAGCAGGGAGCACAAAGCAGGTTAAACACCAGGAAGGAGTAGGCAGCCACAGCCGTCATGGAACTTGCCAGAGATCCCCAGATCTCGGCGCCGTCCTCGGCCACCTCCGAAAAGCCGTAGAGAACACCGAAGGTACCCACCACGTTTTCCTTTGCCACCAGGCCGGTGATGGCAGCCACCGCCGCTTTCCAGTCGCCCCATCCCAGCGGAATGAAGATCCAGGCGATGGCGGAACCGATGGCGGCCAGAAGGCTGTTATTCATGTCCTCCACCATACAGAAGCTTCCGCCCTCAAATCCGAAGCTTTGGGCAAACCACACAAAAATGGTGGACAGCAGGATAATGGTACCGGCCTTCCTGATGAAGGACCATCCCCGCTCCCACATACTGCGAAGCACATTGCCCGCAGTGGGCAGATGATAGGCCGGCAGCTCCATCACAAAGGGAGCCGGATCGCCCGCAAACATTTTCGTCTTTTTCAGAATAATACCGGAGCAGACAATCGCCGCAATACCTACAAAATAGGCGCTGGGCGCCACCCAGGCCGCCCCGTCAAACAATGCGCCTGCAATCAGTGCGATAATCGGCAGCTTTGCGCCGCAGGGAATAAAGGTGGTGGTCATAATCGTCATCTTGCGGTCGCGGTCATTCTCTATCGTTCTGGAGGCCATAACGCCGGGAACGCCGCAGCCCGTACCGATCAGCATCGGAATAAAGGACTTTCCGGAAAGGCCGAATTTCCGGAAGATACGATCCATAATAAAAGCGATACGCGCCATATAACCGCAGCCCTCCAGAAAGGCCAGAAAAAGAAACAGCACCAGCATCTGCGGAACAAAGCCCAGCACCGCTCCCACGCCGCCAATCACGCCTTCCACCAGAAGTCCGGTAAGCCAGTCTGCGCAGCCGACAGCCTCCAGGCCGCTCTGTGCCGCCGGAAGAATCCAGCTGCCAAACAGGGTGTCATTGGTCCAGTCTGTGAGAATCGTTCCCACAGTGGTTACGGATACATAATATACAAGAAACATTACCACCGCAAAGATGGGCAGGGCCAGAATACGGTTGGTGATAATCCGGTCAATCTTGTCGGAGATGGTCATCTGCTGCTTCACCCGTTTCTTATAACAGTCCTCAATGATGCTTCCTATGTAATTGTACCGTTCTCTTGTGATGATGCTCTCGGCGTCGTCGTCCATCTCCTTCTCACAGCTGACAATATCCTCCTCGATATGATCCAGCAGCGCTTTATCCAGCTTCAGCCCCTCCCGCACCTTCTCATCCCGTTCAAACAGCTTCACCGCATACCAGCGCTCCATGCTCCCATCCACTCTGCCGGCGATGGCCTCCTCAATATGGGCGATGGCATGCTCCACGCTGCCGTCAAAGCTATGGGCCGGCTCACTCTTTCTTCCGCTTTTGGCGGTGGCCACCGCCCGCTGGGCCAGCTGGTCGATACCGGTGCCCTTCAGCGCAGAAATCTCCAGCACCTTGCACCCGGTGTCCTTCGCCAGACGGTCAATGTTTAACTCCTCGCCGTTTTTCTCCACCAGGTCCATCATGTTCACCGCGATGATCACCGGAATCCCAAGCTCGGTGAGCTGTGTCGTCAGATACAAATTTCTTTCCAGATTTGTTCCGTCAATAATGTTGATGATGGCGTCCGGCTTTTCCTGGATCAAGAAATTTCTGGAAACCACCTCCTCCAGCGTGTAGGGGGACAGGGAATAGATACCGGGCAGATCCACCAGTACGGCCTCATCTCCCCTGGCCGTATAGCCCTTGATTTTTCCCTCTTTCTTTTCCACGGTCACTCCGGGCCAGTTTCCCACAAACTGGTTGGAACCGGTCAGGGCGTTAAACAGCGTGGTTTTTCCGCTGTTCGGATTACCCGCAAGCGCAATCTTTACTTTCATCGTTCAGCCTCTCTTTCCGGTTGCTTATTTGCAACATATTTTAGTTCGTATAATCATCTTAGAATTAGTCCTTACTAACCAATCTTCAAAAAAATATATACCGGCGAAAAAACGCTCCTGTTCCGCACGATATACCCTCTGTCCGTCTGACTTACTGTATCTCAATCATTTCCGCATCTGCTTTCCGCAAAGACAGCTCGTAGCCTCTCACCGTCACCTCCACCGGATCCCCCAGAGGCGCCACCTTACGCACATATACCTCTGTATTTTTCGTGATTCCCATATCCATAATCCGGCGCTTTAGAGCACCCTCTCCGCGAATCTTTAACACCTTTACTCTCTCACCGCATTTCGCGTCCCGCAATGTCGCCATTTCCTCTCCTCCTTCTCAGAGCCCTAAACCATGATTCTGTTTGCCATTTCTTTACTGATTGCCACACGGGATTCCTTCACATTCACAATCAGGTTCCCGTTGATCTGCGATACCACAGTAACATACCCGCCTGCAACAAATCCCAGGCTCTCCAAAAACCGCCTGGTCTCCTCTTTTCCGCCAATCCTCCGGATCTGATTCATCCGGCCGACCTCCGCCATAGACAAGGGCATCCTGCTTCACCTGCTTTCCTAATTCCATGAAATTTTTTATTTATCACAGTAGTTAGTATATACTTACTACTATTTTTTGTCAATAACTTTATTTTAATTCCAGAAAAATAAATTTGTTTCTGTTTACGCCATGATTTTTTGTGCTTAATTCATTTAGAGGACGCAGAATGAACTGGGGCCGCAGGGCCATATCCATCTGGAAAACATCTCCGGATACCAAGAAAAACTAAGATGGAGAC
>CAMNQN010000019.1 GCA_946549155.1 uncultured Lachnospiraceae bacterium
TTCCAGATGCTTGTGGCCCTGCGCGCCCGCCTCTTCCTGCGTCCGGGTAATTAACTAAACACGAATAAATCAGAAGCATTCCCATATTGAAATTAGACAAAAAAAGTGTTATCATGTCAAAAAAGCGAATAAATTCGCTTTTTAAGGGATAATGTTTCCGGAATTTAGGAAGATAATACAAAACAGGGGGATATTTTTTGTGAATCCTACTTTTCGCAATTTAAAGGAAGCCCGCAAGGAGGAGCTGCTGACCCGGGCAGGGGCGTGTTTCCTGAATATGGATTACGAGAAAATACATATAGACGATCTGGTGAAAGCCATGGGGATTCCGGTGGGATCGTTTTACCGGTATTTTGAGGATAAAGAGGATGCTGCGGTGGTATATTTTATTTTTGCTCAGATGCAGTATTCCAAGCCCATGCAGATCATGGATGTTATGGAGCCCGTAGAGCTTACGGAAGAGGAGATGGCCGCCTATGAGCCTGTCCGGAAGGCCATGAGGAGGCTGCCGGCCAGCGTATACGAAAGAGTCATTATGGAGGCAAACCGGGACAGGATTTTTGACGCATACAAGAAATTTCTTACGGAGCTGAAACATGACGGGAAGGTCAGAGCTGATCTGGATGCTGATCTGATTTCTTTTATGTATGCCACTACCTTGTATAATCTGGAGCTGTATTTCCGGCATTTTGGCATTGAGGATGAGGAGCTGCGCTGGAAAATTAAGAAATATTTTTATTATACGTTTTTCCGGTACGGCATTATGGGGACAGAGCCGCAGGCGACGGGGCAGTAAAAAAGGATAACTTTAATGAGTTAAAGCAGATAAACCAAGCAGCGTTTATGCTTAAAACATAAAAACGGAAAGGAGAAAGAGGATATGTTGATTAAAAACGGCAATGTGCACGACGGCCTGGGAACAGTCAGGCAGCAGGATCTGCGCATCGAAGGGGAAAGGATTACACAGCTGGGAGAGGGACTTACCCCCTGTGAGGGGGAAGAAGTATTTGACGCGTCCGGAATGGAGGTGCTGCCGGGATTTGTCCAGGCTCTCTCTATCTGGGGAATCAATGGTTCCATGCAGGAAATCCGCCCCTCCTCCAATGATAATGATGAGAAGAGCAGTCCCATCACGCCGGAGCTGGATGGATTTTATGCGTTTAACGGAAGGGCTGCTTCCATACAGCAGCTTGGGGCTTTCGGGCTGACCAGTTGCGGAGTGGCGCCTGCGGATAATAATCTGTTTGGCGGCGCCATCGCTGCCTTCTGCGTGGAGGGAGTGAATCCTTATAAAATGTGTCTGAAACGGGAGATTGCCATGATGGCTTCCGTAACCGGAAATCTGAAAAAAACCTATGGGAGCCGGGAGCAGGCGCCCCAGACCAGGATGTGGATTTTTACCAATTTCGGAGAGCAGCTGAGAAAGGCGGCGGAGTACAGGGAAGAGGAGAAGAAGCCGAAGGATGAGAAGCTGGCGGCGTTAAAGCGGGTGGTGGAGGGCGAACTGCCCCTGTTTGTATCCTGCGATTCCCTGGCTGCCGCAGAGCGCGTTCGTGAGATTGTGGAACAGTATCCGAAGCTGCAGCTGGTGCTGGTAAACGGCTTTGGGCTTACCGGGGAAGAAGAGTGGATCATCGAGGGGAAAATCCCGGTGATTGTGCGCACGGCGGCCAATCCCATGGAGGAGGATGCCATGACACTGGATCTTGGGGCCATTGCGAAGCTGGCGGCCCGGGGAGTGCCGGTGGCTCTCAGCGGAACCTGCACAAATTCTTTGGGCGCCAGGGAGGATATGCTCTGGAATGGCGCGGAAATGATGCGGGTGCTTCATGATAGCGAGGCTGTTTTGCCCATGCTCACCAGCACGCCGGCCAGGCTGCTTAAGATCGATGACCAGACGGGCTCCCTGCGGGAGGGACTGAGAGCGGATGTGGTGATCTGGAGTGCGAATCCGCTGGAGACCTATCGCGCCCAGGTGATTCGGACCTACCAGGGCGGCAAAGTGATTTATCAGAAAGGGGATGAGAGGACATGTATGTAATTAAGAATGGAACGCTCTACACCATGGATCAGCAGGGTGTGATACAGGCGGATCTGCGTGTGGATGAGGGAAAAATTGTAGAGATCGGAGCGGGGCTTTCCACAGAGGGAATGCAGGTGATTGACGCGGCGGGAAAATGCGTGACGCCGGGCTTTGTGGACGCGCACAGCCATATCGGCGGCATTGGACCCGGTATGGAGGAGGATCTGAATGAGATTACGAATCCCCTGACGCCGGAGCTGGATGCTTATTATGGAATTAATCCCCGGGACAAGGCATTTCAGACGGCGATTTCCCAGGGAATCACCACCTCCTGTCTGGCTCCCGGCTCCGCCAATGTGGTGTGCGGATGGGTGATGGCCTACAAGTCAGCGGGAAAGAACCGGGTGGTGAAGCGCCCGGTGGCCATGAAGGGCGCCATGGGAATTAATCCGAAGGGCTGCTATTCCAAAAAGAATCAGGCTCCCATGACCCGTATGGCCATTGCCAACCTTATGCGCACCTATCTGCGCAATGTAAAAGAATATATGAAAAAGAAGGAGGAGGCTGCCGGGGATCCGGAGAAGATGCCGCCCTTCGATCTGGGGCTGGAGCATGGCATTTTGGTGATGGAAAAGAAGATTCCCCTGAAGGTGCACAGCTACATGCATGATATGATGACGGTGCTGGAGATCGCGAAGGAATTTGACATTAAGATTACCCTGGATCATGCCCAGGGGGCCAGTGATTATTACGAGGAGCTCACCGATGAGCATGTGCAGGGTGTGATTTTCGGACCTACCTGTGAACCGCTGTTCCCGGGGGAGGGAGGAAAACTGGATCCGGAGTGCTGTAAGGGGCTGGATGACAGAAAGGTGCCGGTGGCGGTTATGACGGACGGCCCGGTGACCGTGGTGAACATGCTGCTCTATGAGATGGGCGAGGCGGTTCGCTGCGGGATGGATCCGGTACGGGCGCTGGCGATGGTTACCAGCAACGCGGCCCGGATTGTGGGAGTGGAGGACCGGGTAGGCTCCCTGGCGGTGGGCAAGGATGCGGATATCCTGATCTGGAGCAAGCTGCCCTCCGAGGCCGTGGACGCGGTGCTGGAACAGGTTATGATTGACGGCACGGTGGTGTATACCGCGGCAAAGTAGAGAACATGCGAGGACGGCACAGATACGAGAGATAGAGAGGACAAAGGCACATGAAAGATCAATACCCTGTGTGTAAAACGGTGGATACGGTGGAGGACTGGTTTGGTACTTCCCTGCCGGATCCCTATTCCTGGCTGCGGGATGCCGCCAGGCCGGAGGTGCTGGACTTTGTGGCAAGAGAGAATGCTTACACGGACCAGTATTTTGACGGACAGGAATTGGAGGAGAAAATAAAAGAGCTGAAGGCGCAGAAGCTTCCGGAGCTTTTCTCGGAACTTATTCCGTGGAAGGAGGGGTATCTGGGCGTGCTGCATCAGGAGGGCGCGTACCTGATCAAAGAGCTGGATAAGGAGCTGAAGGTGACGGGGGATCTGCCGCAGCTTCCGGCGCTGGAGGGACTTCCCCGCTTCGGAGTCCAGCCATGCCCGAAAAATCAGGAAATCCTGGCGCTGATGATACAGCATCCGGGAGCGGCCAGGCCCTCCGTGGCCATCTGTGACATGGAAAAGCTGGAGCTCATGTGGGAGATACACGGCGTATTCAGCTACTGCTGGTCCAGGGCGGACGGGTGCTTATACTATTCCTCCACCCGGCCGGATCCGGATACCAGGGAGAGCCAGTCTGTATTTTACCGCTTTGATCCCCGGGCGAAGAAGGAAACCATCCTTTATACGGATGAAGGATATTCAGTTTTTGGCCAGGTGGAAGCCTCCGGGGACGGCGCTTATGTTCTGGCATCTGTCTGCCGGGATTATTCTGTGGCGGACTGGGTGGTGATTGATACGGCGGCCGGGAAGACGGAATTGCTGACGGACCATCCGGTGGAATGGAAATACATCGATACGAAACAGGGAGCCCACTATTTTGTCACCGTGTCGGAGGCTGCCAACGGGGCTGTGATCCGGGTAAGGGACAGAAAGGAGATCCAGGTGGTTCTTCCGGAGAGCAGTTATATTCTGGATAAGGGGTTCTCCTGCGGGGAGAGGCTGTTTGTCCTGGGCTTTCAGGATGTGAGCAGCTGCCTGATTTCCGTGGATACGAAAGAGAGAGTGGCGCTGCCGGAGCAGTATGGAGCCCTCTCCCTGGCAGGCCAGGCAGAGGATCGGGTTTTCCTGAAATTTGAATCCTTCCTCACTCCGCCGGAGCTTTTAAGCTTTGACGGCAGGGAGCTTACGCCTGTTTTGGTTTCTTCCGATAAGGCCTGGGAGGATTTGGTGGTGGAGCAGAAATTTGCGCCCTCCACAGGGGACGGGGTTCGGATTCCCTATTATATGGTACGCCGCCGGGATGCCAGGCCGGAGGGCACGGCGCCGGTGCTGATGTATGCCTACGGCGGATACAACTGCAGTATGCCGCCCTGGTACACGGAGATGGTGACCGGTATTCAGATCCCTGACTGGGTGGAAAAGGGCGGAATCTATGTGCACTGTAACCTGCGCGGGGGGAATGAGTACGGCCCCCGCTGGCATGAGGATGGCATGGGAAGGAAGAAGCGCCATTGCTATGAGGATTTTATCGGCATTGCGGAGGAGCTTATCCGGGACGGCTGGGCCGGTAAGGGAAAAATCGGCATTGCAGGCTGCTCCAACGGAGGGCTGCTGATGTCCGCCCTGGTGACCATGCGGCCGGATTTGTGGGGCTGCGTCATTGATTCTGTGCCCCATACGGATATGATCCATTTTACCCAGGACGACCGGGGGCCCATGTACATTACGGAATACGGGGATCCGAGAGAGAGCCGGGAGATGTTTGAATATCTGCTCAGCTATTCGCCGTATCACAATATTAAGAAAACCGCTTACCCGCCGGTTTACATACAGACCGGAGAGCTGGACAACAACGTTCCGCCCTATCATGGGAAAAAATTTGCCGCCAGACTACAGGCGGAAAACCAGAGTGACCATCCGATTTTGCTGCGGGTATTGGCGGAGGGAAGCCATGACCGGGGAAAGGGCGAGGTATTCTGGAAAACCATAGCGGAGATGCAGCTTTTCCTGGAGAAGCACTTAAAGGGGGAATAGGGTATGCTGAAATTTTCCGTTAAAAGAATTTTGTTTATGATTCCCTCGATGATTATCATTACATTTTTGACCTTTTCCATTATGTCCCTGTCTGCCGGCAGCCCCGGCAGTGTGGCGCTGGGAATTAATGCGTCGAAGGCAGATATTGACGCGTATAACCATGAGATTGGCTATGACCGGCCCATGCTGGTGCGTTATGGCGAGTATATGCTGGGGGTGCTCCAGGGGGATTTGGGGGACAGCTATAAAAATTCACTGCCGGTGACCACGCTACTGCTTCCCAAATTTCCCATGACGTTCCGCCTGGCGGTGCTGTCCGTGCTGTTTGCGGCGTTGATTGGTATTCCGCTGGGGGTTTTGGCGGCGGTGAAAAAGGGCAGTATTCTGGATACGGGGACTACGGTGGTTTCCCTGCTGCTGGCCTCCATTCCAGGCTTTTGGCTGGCGCTGCTGTTTATGCTGCTGTTCTCTCTGAAGCTGGGCTGGCTGCCCACCTTCGGGATCGGCACCTGGAAGCATTATGTGATGCCGGTGGCTACGCTGGCCCTGCCTTCCTCCGCCTATGTGGCCCGTATGGTACGGATCACCATGCTGGAAGCTTTGGATTCTGACTATGTGCGGACTGCCAGAGCAAAGGGAGCCGGCCCTGCCCGCATTATTTTTATTCACGTTCTGCGCAACGCGCTGATGCCGGTGATCACCACCCTGGGCATGAATTTTGCTGGACTGCTGGGGGGAGCCGTCATCGCGGAGCAGGTGTTCGGACTTCCCGGCGTCGGACAGGCAATCCTCACAGCGATCAATGAGAAGGATACGCCGATTGTGCTGGGGGCAACGGTGGTTCTGTCCCTGCTGTACATGCTGATCATGCTGCTGATGGATCTGATCAATGCGCTGCTGAACCCCAAAATTCGGGATAATCTGGGATAAGGGGGGAGGACAAGATGACAAAACATAGAAAAAAACGGCAGGAAACTTTGGCCCAGATGGCGGGAAAGACCAATCCGGCTTTGGAAGTGTGGAAGAATTTCAGAAAAAATCCGGTTTCCATGGTGGCTATGATTGGGCTGATTCTGATGCTGGTGACGGCGATAGCGGCAGGTTTTCTTTTTGATTATAATACGCAGGTGGTGGCGTTAAATCCTCAGGAGCGCCTGCTGGCCCCCTGTGCCGGGCATTGATTTGGCACGGACGCTTACGGAAGGGATGTATTTACCCGGGTGCTGTACGGCTCGCGGTATTCGCTGTTTATTGGAATTGTGACCTCCGGGATTTCCATGGTGCTGGGGATCCTCATAGGCGCATCCTGCGCTTATTTTGGGGGACTCTACGATATCGTGGTAATGCGGGTGATGGATTCCATCGTCTGTATTCCCTCCATGCTCCTGATGCTGGCCCTGGTGGCGGTGGTGGGGAAAGGGATGGACGGTATCATTATCGCCCTGATCGTTTCCTCCGTACCGGGGTTTGCCAGAATTATCCGCTCCATCGTCCTGAATGTGGTGCACCAGGAGTATGTGGAGGCGGCGCTGGCCTGCGGAACCAGGCACGGAGAGATTATTGTGCGGCATGTGCTGCCCAACTGCTTTGGCCCGATTCTGGTGGATGTGCTGATGAATGTGTCAAGCTGCATTATGGCGGCTTCCAGCTTAAGCTATCTGGGCATGGGCATCCAGGTGCCCGCTCCGGAGTGGGGAGCCATGCTGAGCGATGCCACTCCGCTGCTTCGGGCGTATCCGTATCTGGCCATCTTTCCGGGTATTGCCATTGTGCTGACCTCACTGTGCTTTAATCTGATTGGTGACGGACTGACGGATGCGCTGAATCCGAAGAATCGATAAGGGAGGTGTTGTTTGTGAGCGAAGAAAATCTGATTACGGTATCCGGCCTGCGCACCGTGCTCCCTTCGAAGGAGGGGAGGGAGGTATCGCTGGTGGATGGGATAGACCTGACAATCCCCGGGGGAAAAACAGTGGGGCTGGTGGGGGAATCCGGCTGCGGAAAGTCCATGACAGCCCGTTCGCTGATGCGCCTTCTGGATGCGCCGATCTATATTAAGGAGGGAACTATTCAGTTCCACGGGCAAAATCTGGCCTCCCTGCCGGAGAAGGAGATGCGTTCCATCCGGGGCCATCAGATCTCCATGATCTTCCAGGAGCCCATGACGGCCCTGAATCCTTCCATCACGGTGGGAAAACAGGTGCGGGAGGCAATCCTTCTCCATGAAAAGGTGACCAGAAGAGAGGCGAAGGAGCGGGTAATCCAGATGTTCCGAAACGTGGGGATTCCGGAACCGGAGCTGCGTTACAGGTCCTATCCCCATCAGCTCTCCGGCGGTCTCAGACAGAGAATCTGCATTGCCATGGCTATGATTTTGGAGCCGGAATTTCTGATTGCGGACGAGCCTACCACTGCGCTGGATGTGACGGTGGAAGCGCAGATTCTGGCGCTGATGAAGCAGCTGCAGGGCAGCCATAAGATGTCGATTCTGATGATTACCCATAATCTGGGGGTGGTGGCGGATATCTGCGACGAGGTGAATGTTATGTATGCCGGCCAGATTGTGGAGCATGCAGATAAAGCGGAGCTGTTCCATCATCCCCTGCATCCTTACACTCTGGGGCTGATGAAGGCGATTCCCAGGGTAAGAGGAAAAATGGAGGGAGAATTGTACACCATTCGCGGAACGGTTCCCTCCATGGCGCAGATGCCTGCGGGCTGCCGTTTCTGTGACCGGTGTCCCTATGCCACGGAGCAGTGTCGCCGGGAGCGGCCGGGGCTGCGGGATGTGGGAGGCGGCCATCTGGTACGCTGTTTCCGGGAGGTGATTGAATGATGGAACCATTACTGAGGGTAGAACATTTAGCAAAATATTTCAGAAGTAATGCGGGGCAGGTGAAGGCGGTGGATGATGTGTCCTTCAACCTCTATCCCGGGGAGACCCTGGCGCTGGTGGGAGAGTCCGGCTGCGGAAAGTCCACCCTGGGGCGTCTGGTGATTCGCCTTCTGGAACCCAGTAAGGGAAAAATTTTCATGGACGGAGTGGACCTGTCCGGCTTAAAGGGCAGGGAGCTGCGCAAGATGCGCTCCCGGATGCAGATGGTATTCCAGGATCCCTTTTCCTCGCTGGATCCCCATTTTACGGTGGGAGAAATTATTGCGGAGCCCCTTCGGAATGCCGGAGTGCCAAAGGAAGAGCAGCAAAAGCAGGTGCTTTCCCTGATGGAGCGGGTGGGACTGCCCGGGGAGCATTATTTCCGCTATCCCCATCAGTTTTCCGGCGGGCAGCGCCAGAGGATCGGCATTGCCAGGGCACTGGCCACCAATCCGAAGCTGATAGTCTGCGATGAGCCGGTATCCGCGCTGGATGTGTCGATTCAGGCGCAGATTCTGAATCTGCTGCGGAAGCTGCAAAAGGAATCCCATCTGACCTTTTTATTTATATCCCATGACCTTGCGGTGGTGCGCTATATTTCGGACCGTATCTGCGTCATGTTTCTGGGGCAGCTCTGCGAAATCTGCCCCACCCAGGATGCCTATGAACATCCCTTACACCCGTATACCAGGATGCTGATTGATTCAGCGCCGGATCCGGATCCCGATGTTTCCGGGGAGAACCGTATGCTGCTCCAGGGTGAGCTGCCATCCCCGGTGAATCCTCCCGCAGGCTGCCGTTTCTGTACCCGCTGCCCCTATGCGACGGAAGAATGCAAAACGGTCCGGCCGGAAATGAAGGATTACGGAAACGGACGTTTCTGCGCCTGTCATCATCCCCTGGCATAAATAAAAAGAAGAAAAGGAGAAAAAACATGAAAAAAATCGTAGCATTAGCAACAGCGCTGGCCCTGACTCTGGGGACAGTGATGACCTGCGGCGCCGCTGAGACCGGTGACACCACGCTGCGGGCGGTATGCACAATGACCAGTGAAACCTTTAATCCGCTGGTTGCCGGAAACGGGGATAAGATGGTTTTCCATTCCCTGTTTGATTGTCTGTTCAAGTTCGAAAGCGATGGAACAGTGGTTCCCATGCTGGCGGAATCCTATGAGCAGGATGGGAAGGAAGTAACCCTGCATCTGCGCCAGGATGCCGTTTTCTCAAGCGGAAATCCGGTTACAGCCAATGATGTGGTATTTTCCTACAATCAGGTTCTGGAGGATCCCACCCTGCGTTATAATATGACCGGAATCTCCACCGGTATGGAAGTGGTGGACGATTACACGGTGGCGCTTCATCTGGCGAATACCTACGATAAATGGCAGAATTATCTGGCGGAGCTGCTCTACATCATTGAAGAGGACAGCTATGATACCTCCAGGGATTATACCCAGGAAGCTCCGGTGGGTTCCGGCGCCTACACGCTGGAGGGCGTGGATAGCGCCAGAACCGTGACCCTGAAGGCGAATGACAGTTACTGGGGCGGGGCTCCGGAGTTTAAGACGGTGGAAGTAAAGGCGAAGGTGGATGACGCCACTGCTTTAGTGGCGCTGCAGACCGGAGAGGTGGATCTGGTTGCCCAGGTGGGCAAGGATACCTACAGCCAGGCCGCTTCCGATCCGAATCTGGTTTCGGTGGCCTTCGACGGATGGCAGATCATGGGGCTTATGAATTTCATTGGCGATGAAGCCTTCCGTCAGGCCGTGTTCCACGGCATCAACCGGGACACCATCCTGGCCATCTGCAATGATGGAAACGGGGAGCCCAGCACCGATATGTACAGTAAAAAGATTATGGACCGTTACTTGGGTGCGGCTTCGTTTACCGGCTATGATCCGGATCTGGCAGCGGAGTGCCTGGCAAATTCCGAAGCAGATCTGTCCCACGCTTATACGATTTCTGTATTTGATTCCGATGCTGCCGCGGTAGCCCAGTGTATTCAGGCTGACCTGGGTGCTCTCGGTATTACGGTGGAGATCAATCAGACCGATGCCAACACGTTTTTTGATAATATGCTTGGCGGAACCATGGAGATGGGATTGACTGCCATGGGAACCGACATGGTGTCCACCGAGGGCATGCTCACCATGTTTGATCCGGATAAGGGATATCCGTTCAGCATTACGGATGACCTGCTGCAGAAGGTGAGAGCGGTCCCGACGGTTGAGGATGAGGAAGAGCATATGGCGGCTGTGACGGAGGTGCTGAACCAGCTGGCAGTGGAATGCCCCTGGGTACCGCTGTATGACAGCCCCATGTATATGGTACACAGCAGCCGGGTGGGCAATGTGAACGAGTGCGGATGCGCCACCTATGTGTATTACTTTGGTGATATGACCATCGAGGGCTAACGGCAGGAAAAAGTCCCGGGATAAAGGAAACGGATGGAAATTGCGTCCGTTCCTTTACCCCGGGACTTTGTTTTTTAAAGTTTGATTATAATGTGCCCAGGTTTTGCACTGCCTGTTCGGGAATAATTACTTCCATATGCTCGGTGAAGTATTCTTCCATGCCGGGCGCGTAGCTGACCTGCAGGGCATACTCGGAGAGTACATTGCAGATTTTATTAAACTGCTCCGGATCGGTGTCTGCTTTCTTTAACAGCAGGTAATAGTTCTGATCCTCCGGATTTTTGAACAGTGCGTTGGGCCCGGTGTACTGGGGGGCAAGCACATGGGAGACGCGGATCACAGTCTCCAGATCGCGGAAAAGGTAAAAACGGGTCAAAAGGAAAACCTCGTCCCCGGCTTCCGGATCGTCCGGTGCCTGAGGCGCTGCCGTCTCCTTTGCGGATCCGGTCTTTTCTTTGCCGGAGGCTGCCTTGCGGGCTTCCCGGATCTTCTGGATCAGGTTCAGAACATCGTCGGCTCCGGAGATAACATCTGCCAGAGATGTCCCGCCCGATCCTCCCTCGGGGAACTCCTCATCCGGAGTGAAGCGGGAAAAACGGGTATCCAGCTCTTCCGGATCTTCCACCTTGGTGATAATCAGAATAATGGAATCCGGGGATATGGGGATGGCTTCAATCATAAGCGGGATATTATTCGCCTCAAAACCAAAATCATCGGCGGCCTGCTGCATCATATCCCGGAAAAGGGACTTGGCTTTCTCGGAGCCGTAGGCCAGTTCGCTAAGCTTCAGCTCCCGGTTCGCCAGATCCTCCCTGGTAAGTGTGCAGCGGATTTGATTTTCACTGAGCTTTTCGATTTTCAT
This sequence comes from uncultured Lachnospiraceae bacterium, assembly GCA_946549155.1. Classification (GTDB taxonomy): domain Bacteria; phylum Bacillota; class Clostridia; order Lachnospirales; family Lachnospiraceae; genus Merdiplasma. The sequence goes on from CAMNQN010000019.1 coordinate 11,349, forward strand.
TTCATCACATCCAATCTATGAAAATTTGAATATTACTTTAATAATATGCTGCGGTTAAAGGGAAGCCTCAGTGCTTCCTCTTACTTATAGTATAGCCAATAAAAAGAAATAAGTAAAGTGGATAAAAAACCCTTGCAATATCACAACATATTGTATATAATAGGAAATGCGAAATGATGTGTGCCATCTTAAGAAAGGAGGTACGAACATCGTTTAAGCTTTTATCCACTTGTTTCATTTCTATGAAATCTATATGGAAATCTATTATGCGGTATATCCCGCGGATATTCGTGAAACGAAGGCAATGTTTCGTTGCCGCTGCCCCTGGAGTTGATCAATGATACCACGAAACACATCTTTTCGCAATGTAAAAAATATTAAATTTTTGAAAATTTCGCCCTGGATTACAGATGAATTTTTATCTGAACTCATTTTGGAAAGTAAATAATATATCACACAGGCGCTTCCGGAAAAGGGCGGACAGTATGGGAAAGAAACCGGGAAACCGGGTTTGCGGGGAGGTGGTATGGCCTGTCGGCAGAGGATGGGAACGATACGGAAGGATTGGTATTTCCTGAAAGAAAAGAAAGAGGAGGAGCAGTTTCCAAATATCGGTTCCCCTGGTGTGCGGAAAGAAAAGTGAATCTTTTATGAAAGTTTCCGGAAATTGCTGACGAAATCAGGTTTTGCTGGTATACTTACCAGGTAACACGGGATGCCTGGAGGTAGAAAAATGCAGAAAAACAGAAGAGAAAAGAAAATAGGGAAAAAGGCGGGACCGGTGATTCTGGCGCTGCTGCTGATCCTCGTAGCAGGGGGTATTTCCCTGATCCAAAGATATATGCCCACCAGGGCGCGGATGGATAAGGCGGATTATTTCGGTGCGTTGACGGAGAATGAGGTGGCCGTAGTGCTGCAGGATGAGCTGGCCGAACAGAAGGGGATTCTGGAGGAGGGCAGCCTGTACCTGAATTACGGGATGGTCCGGGACGAATTGAACTCCCGGTTTTTCTGGGACGAGGGCAATCAGCAGATGCTCTATACCACAGCGCTGGAGACCTATGAAATTCCGGTCAATGGACGGGAATATACCATAGACGGCACCCCGCAGCAGTACGACAAAGCCATTGTCCTGCAAAAGGATGGCGGGCTATATTTATCCATTGATTTTCTGGCCCAGTATACGAATCTGGAGTACACGCTGGTGCAGGAGGAAGCTTCCAGACACGTCCTGATCCGTTATCAGTGGGGATTGCAGAAAACAGCCCGGATCAGGAAGAATACGGCCCTCCGCTACCAGGGCGGTGTCAAAAGCCCGGTGCTGACGGAGGTACAGAAGGGCGATACGGTGCAGGTGCTGGAGGAGCTGGAAAAATGGACGAAGGTGGTGTCCGCCGACGGATATATCGGATATGTCCGGAACCGGTGCCTGGAGGATATCCGGGAGGAGGAGGTAACCAGAGCATTTCAGGAGCAGGAGTACAGCAGCCTGCGAATGGAGGAAAAGGTACAGCTTGTATGGCACCAGATCGATAATCAGGATGCCAACACCTATCTTTTGGAGGATATTTCCGAAATGACGGGGGTGAATGTGATTTCCCCCACCTGGTTTTCAGTGACGGACAATGAGGGAAATATCGCCTCCCTGGCCAGTGAGGAGTATGTAAAACAGGCGCATGATTCCGGCCTGGCCGTCTGGGGGCTGGTGAGTAATTTCAGCGCGGATGTGGATACCGTCACGCTGTTAGCCTCCACCCAGGCCCGGAGAAAAATGACGGAGTATCTGGTGAGCGAGGCCCTGCGGCTTGGCATTGAGGGTATTAATCTGGATTTTGAGTACATCCGGGAGGAATGCGGCTACAGCTATGTTCAGTTTGTGCGGGAGCTTTCCATTGCCTGCAGGAAGAATGGCCTGGTATTTTCCATTGATGTGCCGGTGCCCATGGATTTCAACCAGCACTTTAATCGGAAAGAACTGGGGACGGTGGCGGACTACCTTATTATTATGGGGTATGATGAGCATTATGCCGGTTCGGAGGAAGCGGGAAGCGTGGCCTCCTTAAGCTTTGAGGAAAACGGCATTATCGGAACGCTGGAGGATGTGCCGGCGGAAAAGATCGTCAGCGGCGTGCCTTTTTATACCCGAATCTGGTACACGGCCACGAATGCGGACGGAAGCACCACGGTGACCAGCGAGGCCATCAGCATGAACACAGTGGCCAATACGCTGGAGACTTACGGTGTGACGCCGGTGTGGAGCGAGGAAACCTCCCAGTATTACGCCTCCTGGACGACCCAGGATGGAGTTCTGTGCGAAATCTGGATAGAGGAAGAGGAATCCCTGGCGCAAAAGGCCCGCCTGGTGAGCAAGTACAAGCTGGGCGGAATCGCCGCCTGGGTGCTGGGCTTTGAGAGGCCCGGCGTGTGGGAGGTACTGAGCGGGAATATCTAAGGAAACGCTTTAATCAGCGTTTCCTTAGAAAGAAAGGACGGCAGGCCGTCTGTATACAGGCAGCGGACATCTGCGGGGGAGGGGCAGCCTTCCCAAATGTCCGCTGAAGTATGCAGGCGCGGGGCATTGCGTCAGGAGGGGAAAATGCGGTATTTGTATGATGAATTGACTGCCTATTGCCAGTCGGATTTTTATCCTTTTCATATGCCGGGGCATAAGCGCCGTCTCGGCACGCTGTCGGATCCTTTTCGCTTTGACATTACAGAGATAGAGGGCTTCGACAATCTGCATCACGCGGAAGGGCTGATAAAAGAGGCGCAGCAGCGGGCCGCCGCATTTTATGGCTCGTCGGAGACGCATTTCCTGGTGAACGGCAGTACCTGCGGCATTCTGGCTGCCATAGGGGCCTGCGCGCCGGAGGGAAAAATACTGATGGCCAGAAACTGCCACAAGGCGGCTTATCACGCCGTATATTTAAACCGGCTGGAAGCGGTATATGTGTATCCGGGGCAGTGGGAGGGAAGGCTTCAGGCGGAGAAAAGGGGGGGCGGCCTCTGGGGCGCGGTTGCGCCGGAGGCGGTGCGGCAGGCTCTTGCCGGGCATCCGGATATCCGGGCGGTGTTTATCACCAGCCCCACCTATGAGGGAGTGGTGTCCGACGTGGCGGGGATTGCCGCGGCAGCCCATGAGCGGGGGATCCCGCTGATCGTAGACGAGGCCCATGGGGCCCACTTTGGCATGCACCCCATGTTCCCGGAATCTGCAATCCGTCAGGGGGCTGATGTGGTGATTCAAAGTCTTCATAAGACACTGCCTTCCCTGACCCAGACGGCCCTGCTTCATGTTAACGGTTCATTCGCGGACAGGGAGAGGCTGCGCCGGATGCTGGGAATTTACCAGAGCAGCAGCCCCAGCTATATTCTTATGGCTGGGATGGATCAATGTATCCGGATGCTGGAGGAGAGCGGCAGGGAGCTGTTTGAAGCGTTTGCAAAAAATTTGTCCTGGTTTTATAAGGAAACAAGGGAGCTGTCCGTCCTGAAGATCCTCAGGGCGGAGGATCCTTCCAAGATCCTTGTTTCCTCCGGAAGCAGCGGGCTTTCCGGCAGGGAGATCGGCGGCCTGCTGCGGAACAGATATCACCTGGAGGTGGAGATGGAGGCTGTCTGCTATGTGCTGGTCCTGACCTCCGTGGGGGATACGAGGGAAGGGTTTGAACGGCTGGCCCGGGCGCTGCGGGAGATGGATGAGAGACTGTGCCGGAAGAAAAACGGGGGCATTTTAGCTGCCGGTTCCATGGAGGCAAAGGCTTTTTCGCCAGGGGTTTGCCGGGAAAGGAAGGTTCCATGTCCGGAAATGAGCGTCTGGCAGGCGGAGAATGCGCGGCAGAGGCGCATTTTGCTGGAGAAGAGCGAAGGATATATAGCGGCGGAATTTGTTTATCTTTATCCGCCGGGGATTCCTCTGATTGTGCCGGGGGAACGGATACAGAAGGAGACGCTGCAGCTTTTGCTGCGGGACCGGGAACTGGGATATTCGCTTCAGGGACCGGAGGATCTTTTGGCGGAGTATCTCCGGGTGGTGGAGGAGCAGGCAAGTGGTTTGGTGTAGCTGCGAATACAGAAGATTTGAAGGAGAAGAAATGGGCAGGATATATTATCTGATGGGAAAAAGCGCGTCCGGAAAGGACACGATTTACCAGGAGCTTCTGGAACGGGAGGAGCTGGGCCTGCAGCGTTTGGTGCCCTGTACCACCCGGCCGGTCCGGGCGAAGGAGACGGAGGGCGTGGAATACCATTTTATGGATGAGGAGAAGCTGCAGGAGCTTCTTTGTGCAGGGAAAGTGATCGAGCTGCGGGAATACGACACCATCTATGGAAGCTGGAAATATTTTACGGTGGATGATGAAACGATTGACCTGGAGCGGCAGGACTATCTTGCCATCGGCGTGCCGGAATCCTTTGAAAAGATGAAGCGTTACTATGGGGAAGAAAAAGTGATTCCTATTTATATAGAGGTGGAGGACGGAAACCGTCTGGAGAGGGCGCTCAAACGGGAGCGCAAGCAGAATCCGCCGAAATATGAGGAGATGTGCCGCCGTTTCCTGGCGGATCAGCAGGATTTTTCGGAGGAAAAGCTGCGGCAGGCCGGCATTACAAGGCGGTTTCACAACGATGGGGACCGTCAGCTGTGCATGGACGAGGTGGCCGCGTTTATCCAGCAGCGGCAGAAACAGTGACCTTTACTTTGAAGAACAAATGTGCTATTCTTAATCTGTATTAGACTGCGAATAAGAGAAAAGGTTTCCGGGAGGTAACAGAAAATGGCAGGATTTCAGGAGATTATCGGACATGAACAGATGATAGAGCATCTGAAAAATGCGATTCGGTCAAATAAGGTGAGTCATGCATATCTGTTCCAGGGGGAACCGGGGGCCGGCAAGGGAATTTTGGCGGATGCCTTTGCCATGACGCTGCAGTGTGAGAAGGAGGGAAGCGATGCCTGCGGGGAGTGCCATTCCTGCAGACAGGCGGCCAGCCGGAATCATCCGGACATCATTTACGTGACCCATGAAAAACCCAACAGTATCGGCGTGGACGATATCCGGGATCAGCTGGTGGGGGATATACTGATCAAGCCCTACAATGGGAAACGTAAAATTTACATTGTGGAGGAGGCGGAGAAGCTGACGCCTCAGGCCCAGAACGCGCTGTTAAAAACGCTGGAGGAGCCTCCGGCCTATGCGGTGCTTCTTCTTTTGACTACCAACGCCTCCATGCTGCTGGATACGATCCGTTCCCGCTGCGTGATGCTGAATCTGCGGCCCGTTCCCGACAGGCAGGTGCGCAGTTACCTGATGGAGCATCTGGAGATTCCGGATTACCAGGCGGATATCTGCGTCGCTTTTGCCCAGGGGAGTATTGGAAGGGCAGTGACGCTGGCGTCCTCTGAGAATTTTAATGCGATCAAATCCTCAGCGATGCACCTTGTGGGCACGATCAAGGAGAAGGATATCAATGAGGTAATCAATACGGTGAAGGAAGTGCAGCAGTACAAGGTGGATGTGCGGGATTATCTGGATATTCTGGCCGTATGGTTCCGGGATGTGCTTTACTTTAAAGCTACCCGGGATGTGGACGGCGTGGTTTTCAGGGATCAGATAAAAAATATCCGCAAAAGCGCCAGCACCAGCTCCTACGAGGGACTGGAAGTGATTCTGAAGGCTATCCAGACCGCGAAGACCCGTCTGGAGGCGAACGTGAACTTTGATCTGGCCATGGAGCTGCTGTTTTTGACGATGAAGGAAAACTGAAAATAGAGAAGAATGTGAAACGGATTCCGACGGGAGACGTTTGGACAGGAAGACAGGGAGAGTGGAGAGAAAGCAATGGTGAAAATAGTAGGAGTCCGTTTTCGGAACGCTGGGAAGGTGTATTATTTTGACCCGAAGGACTATAAAATGCGGCCCGGCGACCATGTGATCGTGGAGACGGCCCGGGGCATCGAGTATGGGACTGTGACGGGAAAGATACAGGATGTGGCGGATGAAAAGGTGGTGCAGCCCTTAAAGCCGGTGCTTCGCGTGGCGAACGCGGAGGATAACGCCAAGGCAAAGCGCAATCAGGAGCGGGAGCGGGAGGCCATGGCCATCTGCAAGGAAAAGATCCGGAAACATAATCTGGATATGAAATTGATCGATGCGGAGTATACATTTGACAATAATAAGGTGCTGTTTTATTTTACCGCCGATGGGAGGATTGATTTCCGTGAGCTGGTGAAGGATCTGGCGGCGGTGTTCCGCACCCGGATTGAGCTGCGGCAGATCGGCGTGCGGGATGAGACCAAGATTCTGGGAGGCATAGGCATCTGCGGCCGTCAGCTGTGCTGCCACACCTTTCTGTCGGAGTTCGCGCCGGTATCCATCAAGATGGCGAAGGAGCAGAACCTTTCCTTAAACCCCACCAAGATTTCCGGTGTCTGCGGCCGTCTGATGTGCTGCCTGAAAAATGAGGAGGATACCTACGAGTACCTGAACAGCAAGCTTCCGGGAAACGGCGATCTGGTGACCACTGTTACCGGACTGCAGGGGGAAGTGGTAGGAGTGAACGTGCTGCGCCAGAAGGTGAAGGTACTGGTGGACATGGACGATGAAAAGGAATTGCAGGAGTATGATGTCAAGGACCTGAAATTTAAGCCCCGGCGGAAAAAGGAAAAGAACAATCCGGAGAAAAGCGGGGAAAAGGGCGGACGGAAAGGAAAACGGGAAAAACGGGAGGCAAAGGAGCGCCAGGATGTGGAGGAGAAAGAACTGAAGGCGCTGGAAGCCCTGGAGAAGCAGGATGGAAAGTCCCGGCTGGATGATGACTGACGGCGGGGCTGCCCGGCGGGGGAAGGTCTCTTCCGGGCGGCGGAGAGCGGGAAAGACCCGCAGGACAGACAGAGAAAGAGAGATTGAGGAAGAAGATGGATATGGAACTGCTGGCAGGTGAACGCCTGGACGATCTGCAGCGAAACGGCTATAAGATCATACAGAATGAAAAGCTGTTCTGTTTTGGGATGGACGCCGTTTTGCTGTCCGCTTTTACAAAAGTGCGGGAAGGGGAAACTGTGCTGGATCTGGGAACCGGAACCGGTGTGATTCCCATTTTGCTGGAGGCCAGAACCCGGGGAAAATCCTTTACCGGCCTGGAAATCTGCAGGGCCAGCGCGGACATGGCGGCCAGAAGCGTCAAATATAATCAACTGGAAAGCAAGGTGTCCATTGTTCAGGGAGATATAAAAGAAGCCGACCGGATATTTCCAGCGGCTTCTTTTGATGTGGTGACCAGCAATCCGCCGTATATGACGGCCAATCACGGGCTGGTGAATCCGGATGTGGACAAGGCCTGCGCCCGCCATGAGCTTCTGTGCACCCTGGAGGATGTGGTGCGGCAGGCGGCCCGGGCGCTAAAGCCCAGGGGGAGATTTTATATGGTGCACCGGCCCTTTCGGATGGCGGAGATTATCCGGGTGCTGAGCGCGTATAAATTGGAGCCCAAGAGGCTTCAACTGGTGTACCCCTTTGTGGACAAGGAGCCGAATATGCTGCTGGTGGAGTGCTTAAAGGGCGGAAATCCCCGGGTTACGGTGGAGCCGCCGCTGATTGTCTACCAGGAGCCTGGCGTGTACACGGAGTATGTGCGGCGGCTGTACGGAGTGGAGGAAAGCATAAGGGAAACGTTGGATGAATCGGTATTTCCATAAGAAAGGACCGACCGTGGCGTAAGGCGCCCGGGGCAGGAAAAATAAAAGCGGAAACGGAGAAAAAAGATGCAGGGAAAATTATATCTGTGCGCCACCCCCATCGGCAACCTGGAGGATATGACCTTCCGGGCGGTGCGCACTTTGCGGGAGGTGGATCTGATCGCGGCGGAGGATACGAGGAACAGCCTTAAGCTGCTGAACCATTTCGAGATCAAAACGCCTATGACCAGCTACCATGAATATAATAAAATCGAGAAGGCCCATTACCTGATTGCCCGGATGCAGGAGGGAAAGGATGTGGCGCTGATTACTGACGCGGGAACTCCGGGAATCTCCGACCCGGGGGAGGACCTGGTGCGGCTGGCCTACGAGGCAGGCATTGAGGTGACTTCCCTGCCGGGAGCCTGCGCCTGCGTGACTGCGCTGACGCTGTCGGGGCTTCCCACCAGGCGCTTCTGTTTCGAAGCATTTCTGCCAACGGATAAGAAAGAAAAGCAGGCAATTTTGGAGGAGTTAAAGACAGAGACCAGAACGGTGATTCTGTATGAAGCCCCCCATCGTCTGGTAAAGACCCTAAAGGAACTGCAAGACGCGCTGGGAGACCGGCGGATCACACTGTGCCGGGAGCTGACGAAGCGTCACGAGACGGCCTTCGCCACCACCCTTTCGGGTGCCCTGGATTTTTATGAGAATCAGGAGCCTAAGGGCGAGTGTGTGATCGTCATGGAGGGGCGTACGATCCGGGAATTGGAAGAGGAACGGCAAAAAAACTGGGAGGAGATGGATCTGCAGGAGCATATGGATCTGTACCTGGAACAGGGCCTGAGCCAAAAGGACGCGATGAAGGCTGTGGCCAGGGACCGGGGGATCGGGAAGCGGGATGTGTACCGGATGCTGCTGGAGGAACGCGGGACAGAAAGAACTGCAGGGATGTAAATGGCAGGGAGCGGGCGGGGCCGGCTGCCATAAGTCGTTTCCGGAAGAACGTAAGAGGAGGGGCGAAGGATGCTTGGAATGAAGTGCGGAAAAAAGTTAGAGAAATATGTGGCGGATTACGTTGTGCTCGATCTGGAGACCACGGGGGTGTCGGTGAGCTATGATCAGATTGTTGAGCTGTCCGCGTTGAAGGTACAGGGCGGGCAGGTGATCGGCGAATTTAGCACGCTGGTGAATCCCGGGCGTCCTATCCCTCTGGCAGCCAGCGCGGTCAATGGGATTACCGATGATATGGTGGCGGATGCACCGGTTTTAGAGACGGTATTTCAGGATTTTCTGGAGTTTGCCGGGGATCTGCTCCTGGTGGGACACAATATCCAGTCCTTCGATCTGCGTTTTCTGTACCGGGAGGCGGAGCGCATCTGGGGACAGACGGTGACCAACGATTACATCGATACGCTGCCCCTGGCCAGATATTGCCTGCCCGGGCTTTCTCATCACCGTCTTGTGGATCTGGCGGCGTATTATCATATTTCCACGGCGGGAGCCCACCGGGCGCTGAATGACTGCTATATGAATCAGCGGGTGTTCGAGGCGTTGGGAAAGGAGCTGGAAGGGGCGGCTGCGCATGTAAAGCGGTGTCCGCGCTGCGGACAGCTGATGCGAAAACGGAACGGCCGGTTCGGGGAGTTCTGGGGCTGCGGCGGCTATCCGGCCTGCCGGTATACGGAAAACGTAAGGTAAAAGCTGCCGGAGGCTGTGGGGGGGGAGGAAGGAAATGGAGACGGATTTTTACTGGCGTATGGGGCTGGTGTGCGCCCGGATCCCGGCAGGGACGGTGGCCACCTACGGGCAGATTGCCCTGCTATGCGGGAAACCGAAAAATTCCAGACAGGTAGGCTATGGGCTGAAGCGCAATCTGGCAGGGAAGGGAGTGCCGGCTCATCGCATCGTTAACAGCAGAGGAATGCTGAGCGGAGCCGCCAATTTTGACACGCCGGATCTGCAGGCCCTCCTTTTGCGGGAGGAAGGGGTGGAGGTTCTGTGGACGCCGGAGGGCTGGAAGGTGGATCTGGAACGTTTCCTCTGGAGAAATACGCTGGAGGATGCGCTGAGACTCCGGGAAGAATTTGAAGCTGCGGGAGAAAAATAAGGGGCTGTCGTTCTGAGCAGAGCAGAGTTACTGTTCAGGCGGCGGCCTTTTGTACAGTATATAACCTGCGGTTAATTTTATTGGCGGGAAATTAATATCCGCTCAGTTGTGGAAGGGGCTGCCGGCTGTTATCATAAAAGACAGCAAGAGCTTTTGTAGAGTATGACGGAAAAAACAGAGAGGTGGGAAACTTCTGAGGGCCACAGGCGTTTCCCTATAGCAGGAGATGATAAGTATGGCGATGAATACAATTATCCGGGAAAGGCGCAGGGAGCTGGGACTGACGCAGGAGCAGGTGGCGGAGGCGCTGGGCGTGTCCGCCCCGGCGGTCAACAAATGGGAGAAGGGAATCACCATGCCGGACACCGGGTCTTTGCCGGCTCTGGCCCGGCTGCTGGGTACGGACCTGAATGCACTGTTTTGCTTTGAGGAGGAGCTGTCCCGGGAGGAAATTTACCAGTTTTGCAATGAGGTGGTGGAGCTGGCGGAAAAAGAAGGGATACAGGCCGGGATTTCCAGAATCAGCGGGAAGCTTCGGGAATATCCTAACTGCGGTTCGCTGCTTCAGATGGTTTCCAACGTGGCGGACGGCCTGCTGATCATGTCGGATCTGCGGCCGGAGGAAAAGACGGAGTATGAAAAGCAGATACTGTCCTGGTATCAGAGGGCGGCGGCCTCCGCTGACGGGGATGTGCGGGAACAGGCCTGTTTTATGCTGGCCAGTAAGTACCGCAGCCAGGGAGAATATGAAAAATCCCAGGATATCATAGACCAGCTGCCGGAGCGGAAGGCCACGGATAAAAATATGCTGCAGGTTTCCCTCTATGAGGACCAGGGAAAGACGGCGGAGGCTATTGAGCTGCTGGAAAAGGGACTGCTGGGACGGGTAAGTGAGGTGTGGGGCATTCTGATCCGGCTGGTGGATCTGGAGATCGCGGATGGAAATCCGGAGGAGGCCGGAAGAATCGCCGGAATCAGCCGGGAAATGTCAGAGCTGTTCGATCTGTGGGAGTATAACCGTTACGTAGGAGATTTGTCGGTGGCTCTGGCCAGACAGCAGACGGCGGAGTGCATTCAGACGCTGGAAAAGCTGCTGACAGCGGCAATGCGGCCCTGGGAGATGTGGAAATCTCCGCTGTATTGCCGGATAGCGAAAAAACAGACGCCAGGGGAGCATTTCGGAAAGCGCATGCTGCGGCCGCTGCTGACAGAGCTGGAGAACAGTGAGAAATATGCGTTCCTGCGGCAGGAAGAAGCCTTTCAGAAGCTGCTTGAAAAGTACCACAGACGCTGCACGGAGGAAACTCCCGAAAGCCCGCGGAGTAGCTCTGCTCATTCGTTTCTGTGAATTTATATTTGCCCCTGCTTTGCCCGATGGCCGCTTCCATTAAACCATTCCTGCCTGAATGCTACTTTTCGTGTTTTGTTAAGTATCAGGACGCAGGAAAAGACGGGGCTGGGCGGGCAGATGCCTCTGGAAAACTGC
>CAMNQN010000020.1 GCA_946549155.1 uncultured Lachnospiraceae bacterium
AAATCCCAGAGCTTTTTCCTTTCCGCCCTGATAGTCCGCCACAGACCGGGGATTTTTCGCCACGACCTCTTCCACTGCGGCACGCAGCGCGCCCTCATCCTTCACCGTTTTCAGGCCCTTCTCTTCCACATAGCGCTCCGGATCCATATCCTGCCAAAAGAGCTCCCCGAATACCTCCTTGGCCACACTGCCATTGATCTGCCCGGAATCTGCAAGTTCGATCAGCTTCGCCAGATTTTCCGGAGAGAAACGGATGTCCTCCGGCTCCAGGCCCTTCTCCTTTAAAATGCGCAGCGTCTCTCCCAGCAGCCAGTTGGACACCTTTTTCGGCTTTTGGCAGAGAGCGGTCGTCTCCTCAAAAATATCTGCCAGCCGCTTGGATCCGGTGATAATCCGGGCATCATAATCAGGAATATGAAACTCCCTCTTGTAGCGCTCCAGCTTTTCGGTGCGCAGTTCCGGCTGACGCTCCTTCACCTGCCGCAGCCACTCATCACTGATGATGACCGGCACCAGATCCGGATCCGGGAAATAACGGTAATCCTGGGCGTCCTCCTTGGAACGCATGGCGTAGGAATATTCCTTGTTATCGTCCCAGCGGCGCGTCTCCTGGATCACCGGCTTTCCCGCCTCCAAAAGCTCGATCTGCCGCTGCCGCTCCCCATCGATGGCCCGGGATATGGCCTTGAAGGAATTTAGATTCTTCATCTCGGTTCTGGTACCGAATTTCTCCGCGCCCATCTCCCGGACGGACAGATTTACATCAGCCCGCATGGACCCCTCCTGCAGCTTACAGTCGGAGGCCCCCAGATACTGGATAATCAGACGCAGCTTATCCAGATAGGCAATCACCTCCTGGGCGTTTCTCATATCCGGCTCGGACACGATCTCTATCAGCGGTACGCCGCTTCGGTTGTAATCCACCAGAGAGCAGTCCTCCCACTCATCGTGAATCAGCTTTCCCGCATCCTCCTCCATGTGAATCTCATGGATGCCGATCACCTTTTTGCCCGCCGCCGTCTCAATCTCCACGCCGCCGTCATAGCAGATGGGCAGATAGAGCTGGGAAATCTGATAGTTCTGCGGATTGTCGGGATAAAAATAATTTTTCCGGTCAAATTTGCTGTACTGATGAATCCTGCAGTTGGTGGCAAGGCCCACCGCCATGGCGTACTCCACCACCTGCTTATTCAGCACCGGCAGAGAACCGGGCAGGTGTGGGTGTTGGGCGCTCCCCCGAAGGCGGTGGAGCAGGAACAGAAAATTTTCGTTTTAGTGGCCAGCTCCACGTGCACCTCCAAACCGATTACCGTCTCATACTGTTTCGCCATTTTTCCTTCCTCCTTTCTGCCCGGTCTTTACTCCAGCCTCAAATGGCCGGCCAATCCCCCCAAGCTCTCCCGGCTCCGGCGCAGGACCGCCCTGGTCTGCGCCTCCCGGCAGCACAGGCGCCTGCCAGGGTCCGCGCTCCTGCTCATAGGCATAGCCTGCGCGGATAATCTCTTTCTCTTTAAAACAATCTCCAAGTAACTGCAGGCCAATGGGCAGCCCCCTGCTGTCCCACCCGCAGGGAACCGTCATCCCCGGCAGTCCGGCCAGATTAGCGGAAATCGTGTAAATATCGCCAAGATACATTTTCAGCGGATCGGACAGGGACTGGCCCAGCTTTGGGGCTGTGGTGGGCGCCGCTGGTCCCAAAATCACATCATATTTTTCAAACGCGCGGTCAAAGGCCTGCTTAATCAGCGCCTTCGTGCGCAGAGCCTTCAGATAATAGGCATCGTAGTAGCCGGAGCTTAGCACAAAGGAGCCCAGCATAATGCGGCGCTTCACCTCCGGGCCAAAGCCCTCGGAGCGGCTTTTTTTATACATGCTGTGAAGTCCCTCATACTCCCGGGTGCGGTATCCGTACTTGACTCCGTCAAACCGGGACAGGTTGGAACTGGCCTCCGCAGAAGCAATCACATAATAAGCGGGAATGGCGTATTCCACCAGGCTTAAATCAAACTCCTCCACAACAGCGCCCTTTTGCCTCAGCACCAAAGCTGCCTGCAGCACAGCCGCCCTCACCTCCGGGGCCAGGCCCTCCCCAAGATAATCTCTGGGAATACCGATGCGCAGTCCCCGCACATCATCCACCAGCGCAGAGGTAAAATCCGTATCCTCCCGCTGCAGGGAGGTGCTGTCCTTGGGGTCATGAGCGGCAAGCGCCTCCAGCACGGCAGCGCAGTCTGTCACATCCTTAGCCACCGGCCCGATCTGATCCAGGGAAGAGCCGTAGGCAATCAGTCCATAGCGGGAGACCGTCCCGTAGGTGGGCTTAATGCCGGTGACCCCGCAAAAGGAGCTGGGCTGGCGGATCGAGCCGCCGGTATCCGATCCCAGGGCATAAAAGCATTCCCCGGCCGCTACCGCGGCACAGGAGCCGCCGGAGGAACCGCCGGGTACATACTCCTGGTTCCAGGGGTTTCTCGTAGCTCCAAAAGCTGATGTCTCCGTGGTGCTGCCCATGGCAAATTCGTCCATATTTGTTTTGCCCAGGATCACTGCGCCCGCCTCCTGCAGTCTTAGCACCGCCTCCGCCGTATAGGTGGGTTTGAAATTGTATAATATCCTTGAAGCGCAGGTGGTCAGCAGATCCTTCGTGCACAGATTGTCCTTGACAGCGATCGGCACGCCCGCCAGGGGACCCGTCAGCTTCCCCTCCTCCATTTGCCTTTGTACCTGCTCTGCCTGCCTTAAGGCTCCCTCCTCATCCACGGTTATATAGCAATTCAGGCTGCCCTCCAGCTTTTTTATCTGTTCCAGACAGGCCTTTGCCGCCTCTGTCGCTGTCAGCTCCCCCGCCCTGATTTTCCGGCCAAGCTCCACAGCCGTCAAACTTAAAATGTCCATCCTCGTCTCTCCTCAATTCTACAAAACCGTTTTGGGCACCTTATAAGAACCCTCCTTCTGTGCCGGGGCATTTTTCAGCAGGTTCTCCCTGTCATCCCCGTTGACTACCACATCCTCCCGAAACACATTGTGCACGGGAAACACATGGGACATGGGCTCCACACCCTCCGTATCCAGCTCATTTAATTTATCAATATAATCCAGCATACTTCCCATATCCGCCTTCGCCTGCTGCTTCTCCTCCTGCGTAAGCTCCAGCTTTGCCAGGATGCTCACATACTCTATCGTCTCGTCGCTGATTACATTCGCCATATGATATTCTCCTTTCCCAAACTTCCCCTTCGCTTTGCTCCGCCATTCCACTGCTTTCTGCCCTGCGCCCCGCGGCATCTCCCTTTACGGCTCCAGTCTGGACAGGTCTCTTGGGAACAGGGTGGTCTCCCGGATATTGTCCTCACCCACCAGCTTCATGGTAAGCCGCTCCAGACCGATGCCCAGTCCGCCGTGGGGCGGCATTCCGTGTTTAAAGGCACTCAGATAATGCTCCAGACCTTCCTCCGTCATACCCCTGGAGGCGATCTTATCCACCAGCATCCGGTAATCATGGATACGCTGTCCCCCGGTGGTGATCTCCAGGCCATGGAACAGCAGGTCAAAGCTCAGCGTATATCTGGGGTCCGCCGAATCGTCCATGGCGTAGAAGGGGCGCTTTTTGGAGGGATAATGGGTAACAAACACAAAATCCGCATCATACTCCTCCTGAAAATATCTTCCGATCAGCGCTTCCTCCTCCGGCTCCAGATCAAAGGGATTCCGGATCTTCCGGTTATATTTTTCCGAGACAAGGCGTTTTGCTTCGTCAAACCGCACCCGGGGAATCCGGGCCGCCTCCGGAAGCGTCACCTCCAAAATCCGCAGTTCCCCGGAGTAATCCTGTTTTAACAGCTCCATGGTGTACTGAAGAAAGCCCGTCTCCATGGCCATAATATCCTCAAAGCTCCCGATATATCCCATCTCCAGGTCCAGGCTGGTGTACTCGTTTAAATGACGCTTCGTGTTGTGCTTTTCCGCCCGGAACACCGGACCGGTCTCAAATACCCGGTCAAACACCCCCACCATCATCTGTTTATACAGCTGGGGGCTCTGCTGCAGCACGGCCGGATGATGGAAATACTCCAGCCGGAACAGGTTTGCTCCGCCCTCCGCACTTCTGGCTCCTACCTTGGGCGTATGGATTTCCGTAAATCCCTGACTGTAGAGGAAATTCCGAAACCCTCTCACAATCCCCTCCTGGATTTTGAATTTTGCCCGTTCCCGGATATTCCGCAGAGAAACCGCACGGTAGTTCAGCTTCGCGTCCAGGGAAGTGTTCAGCTTCCACTTGGAAACGGACAGCGGCATGGCTTCCTCCGGCGCAGAAAGCACCGTAAGCCTCTGAATCCGGATTTCCACACCGTGAGGCGCCCGTTCATCCCGTTCCAGCACCCCCTCCAGTTCCACCGCCGAGCCCTCCCTGGGCAGCTTTCCTTCCTGTTCCGGCTCCTTTTTCTCACTGACACACTGGAGAAGACCCTCCCGCTTTCTCAGGATAACAAACACCACCGCGCCCATATTATTCACCGCATGGACAGCCCCGTTCACCTTCACCCTGGTTCCTACCCGCCGGGGATCCAGCAGCTCGCTAATCTCCAGCGTGTCGCATTGTTTTACTCCTGTCAAAAATTCCATCATCGTCTCCTCCTGTTCTCAAACGCTTCCTGCGAATGGACCGCCAGGGGCATTTCGGTATGCCCGACAAAAAAAGTCCCGGAATATCAAAGATATTCCGGGACGGATCTTTCACCCGCGGTACCACCCGCATTGCAGTTTTTCACTGCCTGCTCAACTATGCTTAACGCGCATCCACGTACTGGCCTACTCTTCCTTCAGCCAGTCGGCTCCGGAGTGTTCCCTATTGTCTCCTTCCCTCCATCGGTACTCTCAGTCGGTGATACCGAATTCCTGTCAAGTTTCAAAGACAGAGTCTCCTTCTTCGCTTTTTAATGGGATAATGCTACCACACTTCAAAATAAAATACAATCTTTTTTTCAAAACTTAATTTTATTAAGCCGCGGTGTTATTTCTTCACCTTCACGGTCCGCACCTTACTCCAGTCACCGTACAGCTTCTTTCCCTCCGCCAGGACATACCCCCGCAGACGGAACCGGACCGTTTTCCCTCCGGACAGTCCCGCAACCGTGCAGGAGCCGGCGGTTCCCGGACAGGTCACAATTTTAGCCCCTGAGGTAAATTTTACGGATGTGGTATACTGAAGCTCATACCCGTCAAGACCGGCCTTCTTTTTCCACTTTAATACGGCCTTTCCGGAGGAAGGGCTGGTGCCCCCGGAGATTGCCATTTTAGCCGGTTTCACGGTCAGTGTGATGGTTTTGTCGGCCGCCTTATAGTTTTTCGTGGCCGCCGCCTTCACCGTAATCCGGGTAATCCCGGGCTTTTTAAGGGCCAGCTTTCCCTTTTTCACCGCTGCGACAGACGGATCCTCGGAGTACAGGCTGATCTTCCCCTTTGCGGTGGCTTTTACGGAAACCAGGCCGGATTTCATCACCGTATTCACCGCGGAGGCTTTTATCTTCTGTTCTGCTTTCCGAATCACAAAGCTTATTTTCACACTGCCGCAATATTTCCCTTTTCCCGTCACCTTCACCGTGGCGGTGCCCGCGTTTTTATTATCGGTATAGGCCACCGTATAGTGGGTTCCGGACTTCAGAACCGTCCCGTTATAGGTCACCTTTACCCTGGGGCAGCAGGCTTTCCCGTTATAAGTATATTCCGTTTTTGCCAGAGTTATTCCACAGGCTGGATTCTCCAGGGAGGGCTTTGCGCTGCAGGATACCTTATTGGACGGGCCAAGCCGCTCTCCCTGCGGGGTCAGCGGCTGTATGTAGTAGTAATAGGTCTTGCCCGCCGCAGCGGTCTTATCCGTATAGGTGCGTTTTGCCCCCGCCGCAATGGTGGCAATCACGGAGTAACTGCCCTTTGCAGAGGCCGCTCTTCGTACCTGATAGATATATTTCGAGCTGCCGTTCCAGGTCAGCTTAATCCCTTTTCCTCCCGCCGCCGTCACATAGGTGGTGGATACGCCCAGACTTTTCCAGTAGGTATTCTGAGCCACCCTGCCCCGATACACGGCACTGCTGTAGGTATTAAGCGGAACCTCAAAATAATAGCAGAAATAATAGCCCGCGCTGTAAGCGCCGGAGGACGAATTGCTCACAGATTTCAGATAATTGTTGACCCGCGGATAATACGTTTTCAGCTCATACTGTAAAAAATTCAGCTGTCCCTTCAGGGAGGAGGCTTTGTATCCCTTTTTCGCGCACCAGCTTAGGAGGCGGCTTTTGCGGGGCCCCAGCCACTGGCAGATTCCGTAGGAACCGCCCCCTCCGGTAATATTCGCAGTAAATCCCGACTCGCATTTAATATTCGCCATGATGCCGCAGGCAGCCGCGGGGCTTAAGCCCATCGTATCCGTAAAAAATTCAAAAGCCGTTTTCTCATTGGCTGTGACCGCCTCCGCCCTCATCCCTGGCAGCAGCAGCATCGCCGCCAGGAAAACCAGCGCCGCAATTCCGCTCCGGCAGGCTTTCTTCGCTCTGTCCATAACCATCCTCCCTGGATTTATGCTACAATTTTTTTATACGCTCCAGCGCCGCCACGGAATTTTCGTAGCTTCCGAAGGCAGTCAGGCGAAAATATCCCTCTCCGCTTGGGCCAAAACCGGAGCCCGGCGTTCCCACCACGCCGACGTTCTCCAGCAGATAGTCAAAGAACTCCCAGGACGTCATTTTATCCGGCGTCTTCAGCCAGATATAGGGGGCGTTCACACCGCCGGACACCGTATAGCCCGCCTCCCGCAGTCCGTTTAAAATCGTTTTCGCATTGTTCATATAGTAGGCCACCTGCTCCCGAAGCTGCGCCTTTCCCGCATCGGAGTAAACCGCCTCGCCGGCCCGCTGGATAATATAAGGCGCGCCGTTGTACTTGGTGCCGTGGCGTCTTGCCCAAAGCGCATGCAGGGACACGTCGCCGCATTTCAGATCCTTAGGGATCACCGTGCAGCCCAGGCGGATGCCTGTGAAGCCCGCATTCTTGGAGAAGGATTTCAGCTCAATGGCACAGGTTCTGGCCCCCTGGCACTCAAAAATAGTATGGGGGACATTTTCCTCGGAAATATACGCCTCATAGGCAGCGTCATAGATGATCACCGCCCCCACCCGGTTGGCGTAATCCACCCATTCCTGAAGCTGATCCTTCGTGATGGTGGAGCCGGTAGGGTTATTGGGGAAGCACAGATAGATCATATCCGGTGTCTCTTTGGGCAATTCCGGAGCGAAATTGTTTTCCGCAAGGCAGGGCATATAGATCACATCGCTCCACCTCTCCGTTTTCGGATCATAGGTACCGGTTCTGCCTGCCATCACATTGGTGTCCACATACACCGGGTACACCGGGTCACAGACTGCCACCTTATTGTCCACAGAAAAAATTTCCTGGATATTCCCGGAATCGGATTTCGCCCCGTCGGATATGAAAATCTCATCAGCGCTGATATCGCACCCCCGGTTGGCGTAATCGTTCCTGGCGATGGCACTGCGCAGAAACTCGTAGCCCAGATCCGGCGCATAGCCATGAAAGGTGGCCGCATCCGCCATCTCATCCACGGCATGGTGCAGACTCCCAATGATGGCCGGAGCCAAGGGCTGGGTCACATCGCCGATGCCCAGACGGATAATGGATTTCTCCGGATTCGCCGCCTGATAGGCCGCCACCTTCTTACCGATGGTGGAAAACAGATAACTTCCCGGCAGTTTCAGATAATTATCATTTACTTTAAACATAAAGCTTCTCCTTCCTATATTCCCATAATTAAAGCATGATCTCTCCGTCAAATACCACTGTGGCCGGCCCCGTCATAAATACGGTTCCCCTGGCCCGGTCCCAGTGAATCTGTAACGCTCCGCCCCGGAGCTTCACCAGCACCTGCTCCTGTGTCCAGCCGTTTAAAACACAGGCCACCGCCACTGCACAGGCCCCGGTCCCGCAGGCCCAGGTCTCCCCGGTTCCCCGCTCCCACACCCGCATCTGCACTGTGTGCCGGTCGATAATCCGGATAAATTCCGCATTCACCCTGGCCGGGAAAAGAGCATGGTGTTCAAACTCCGGGCCGATTCTCTCCAGGTCAAAATGCTCCACATCCTCCACCCGCACCACGCAGTGAGGATTTCCCATAGACACACAGGTCACCGGATACTCCTGTCCCTGCACCACAATGGGCTGTGAGATCACCGGAGATTTTTCACAGAGCACAGGGATCCTCTCCGCCTCAAGAATGGGGGCCCCCATGTCTACCCGCACCTGGCTTACCTTGCCGTTTTCCACCGTAAGCTCCAGATATTTAATCCCGCTGCCGGTGCTGACGCTGATGCTGGTCTTGTCTGTCAGACCGTAATCGTACACATATTTGGCCACACAGCGGATGCCGTTTCCACACATGGGGCTACGGGATCCATCCGCGTTGTACATATCCATTTCAAAATCAGCAACGTCAGAAGGCTTGATCAAAATCAGCCCGTCGGAGCCGATACCAAAATGGCGGTCGCTGACAAATTTTGCCACCCGGCCAGGATCCTTAACCTCCTCCTCAAAACAGTTCACATAGACATAGTCATTTCCTATGCCGTGCATTTTTGTAAACTTCAAATGTCTCCCTCCGTCTTTGTTTTCTAATCGGAAGCAGGCGCAGCAGCCTCTATGCCTTCATCAGGCAAAGCAGCATCCGGGCCGTCTCCACAAAATTCGTTCCGCTGTCCATGCTGGTTTTTTGCAGATAACGGTGCGCCTCCTCCTCCGTCATATGGTTTTTCTCCATCAGCAGGGTTTTTGCCTCCGCAATCACCTTCTGCTCCTCCTCGCTTCTGACGCGCCCCCCGTTCCTCTTCTTCTTCCGGAGGCGCTCCATGGAAAGCAGAAGCTCTTCCAGGCTTTCTAAGAATTCCTGCACCTTCAAAGGCATACATACACTGGCAACTCCCTCCGGAATCCCTTCTCCAAGCACCCGCTCCGATGCCAGCAAAAGCATTCGGAAGGTTGGGGGAAGGCTCTCGTACAGCTGGTCAAACAGCATATCCCGATACCGGTACCCGCAGACTACGATTCCCTCGTTCAGGCTGTCCGCCGCCTGCAGCGCCGCCGTACCGCTGGTGCACACCGCCGCCACGGAATACCCGTTTCTCACCAATATTCCGCGAATGCTCCTGGCATCCTCCTGCTTCGGAAATACCACGATAATATTTGACATCCCGATCCTCCCGCCTCACATTCTTGATCTCATAGGATTTTTCCCGGGAAAATCAGATTCTGGCCAGATATTGATTGGTCTCCCACTCGGACACATGGGTGGTGTATTCTTCCCACTCCCGCTCCTTCGCCTCCAGAATTACCTTCGTAATATGTTCACCCAGCACCTGCTGTACAAAGTGGTCCTCCTGAAACGCCTGCAAAGCCTCCGCCAGATTTCTGGGCAGCGCCTCCACTCCCCGGGCGTTTTTCTCCTCCTGGCTCATCAGGCCGATATTTCCCTCCACACTGGCAGGCGGCATGATTTTATTTTTTATGCCGTCCATACCGGCAGCCAGGCAAAGAGCCAGCGTCAGATAGGGATTCGAGGCGGAGTCCGGATTTCTCAGCTCCACCCGGGTATGAAAACCGGTTCTGGCGGGAATCCGGATGGACACGCTCCGGTTTTTTGAGGACCAGGCCACATAGTCGGGGGCCTCATAGCCGGACACCAGCCGTTTGTAGGAATTTACCAGGGGATTGGCAATCAAAGACATCCCCCGCATATGCTTCATCAGGCCGCCGATAAAGTAGTAAGCCTCCTGGCTGAGGCCGTTTTCATCTGTCTCATCGTAAAAGCTGTTGATCCCGTTTTTGCACAGGGAAATATTGATGTGCATACCGGACCCCGGAATCCCGGACCTGGGCTTCGGCATAAAGGTAGCATGGAGCCCGTGACGCTTGGCGATTGTCCTGGCCGCCAGCTTAAAGGTCATGATGGTATCCGCCGTCCGCAGCGCTTCCTCATAATGAAGATCAATCTCATGCTGAGCCGGGGCCGCCTCATGGTGGGAAGCCTCCACCACGTAGCCCATCTCCTCCAGGGTCAGCACAATATCTCTTCTGGCGTTCTCCCCCAGATCCAGCGGCCCCACATCAAAATACCCCGCATTCTCGTGGGTGATGGTGGTGGGATTGCCATTGTCGTCCATATGGAACAGAAAAAATTCACACTCGGGCCCCACCAGCATCTTATAGCCCTGATCCGCCGTCTCCTTCAGCACCTTTTTCAGCACCAGGCGGCAGTCCCCCTCAAAGGCCCTTCCGTCAGGATAATAAATGTCGCAGATCAGGCGGGCCACCTTCCCCCGCTGGGGTCTCCATGGAAAAATCGCCAGCGTATCCAGATCCGGATACAGATACATATCCGATTCCTCAATCCGCACAAAGCCCTCGATGGAGGAACCGTCAAACATCACCCGGTTATTCAGTGCCTTCTCCAGCTGGCTGGTGGTAATCGCCACGTTTTTCAGCGCCCCGAAAATATCCGTAAACTGGAGGCGGATAAACTCCACATCCTCCTCCTCCACAATCCGAAGTATATCTTCCTTGCTGTATTTACTCATACTACGCTCCTTCTGCCAAAATATTTCCGGCCCATTTTAACTCATTTCCCCTGCTCTCTGGCGATGAAGTATACTCTCTCGCTCTTTTCCCCGGGCGCCTCCAGCGTGAAAGCGTCGTAAACGGCTTCCAGCTTCAGTCCTGCCTGCCCCAGCAGCCGCTTCACCGTCTCCGGCTCATAAGCCCTCTGATAGTGGGTCTCCTCGTATTTCCGGAACAGTCCGCCCTCCTGCCGGATAAACAGAGTCAGATCATACTCATTTATCTGCTCCTCCTCAAAATAGCTGTTTTCCCAGATAAAGCTGCCTTCCTCCCGGTTCTCCGCAATGGTGGCATCCCCCAGCAGATCACGGTATTTATACACCGTGTTCAGGTCAAAAACAAAAATTCCGCCGGGATCCAGATAATTGTTCACCAGACGAAACACCTCCAGCAAGTCCTCCTCCTTTGTAACATAATTCAGGGAATCGCATACGCTGACCACCGCCCTTACGGTGCCGTAAAGCTCAAATTCCCGCATATCCTGAAGGAGATAGAGGATATCCAGGCCGGAGCGCTCCTTCTTTTCTAGGGCGACCTCCAGCATATCCGCCGAATTATCCACACCGATCATATCATAGCCCGCCCGGGCCAGAAGCTCCGTCATAGAGCCGGTGCCGCAGCCCAGCTCCAGCACCAGGCCGTCCCCGATGCCCTCCCGGCGAAGCAGCCGGATCAGATAACCGCTCCATTCCTCATAGGGGACATTGTCCATGAAAGTATCATAAACCGCGGCAAAGCTTTCATACATCGCCATCCTACCACACCTGCCCTAAAATCACATAGGAAACCACATACATAATGCAGGTGGCCATCACCAGTCCCAGCGCAATGGCGGGAACCGCCTTTTTCATCCTGACGCGAAGCAGCGCCGCAATGAGAGAACCGGTCCAGGCTCCCGTTCCCGGCAGCGGAATGCCCACAAAGGCCACCAGTCCCCAGAACTCGTACCGCTGAATCTTCTCACTCTTGCCCATGGCTTTATGCTCCAGCTTATTCACCAGCCCGGCAAGAATATTGTGCTTTTTCATAAACGCGAAAATCTTCGTGATCAGCAGCAGAATGAACGGCACCGGAATCGCGTTGGCGATAATACAAATGGGAATCGCCCTCAGCGGAGACACATGCAGCAGGGATGCCACCAGAAGCCCTCCCCTTAGTTCCAGGATCGGTATCATCGATACCAGAAAAATGATCAGCTCCGCGCTGAGCACACCGCCCAGGTTCTCGGCGAACCACTGCGCTAACGTATTTGTCATACAATCCTCCTTATTTGCCGTTTGCACCGGCCCCTTTTATTCTCAGAGATAACCCCGCAGCTTTTCAGGAACGCTCCTTCAGATAATTCCGCAGAAAGGCCAGCAGGGCGTTCATCTCCCGGTCTGTTCCAATGGTAATTCTCAGATAGTTGTCGATACGGGACTTATTAAAGTACCGCACAATGATTTTTTCCCGCCGTAAAGCATCAAAAAGCTCCTTTGCCGGGCAGTCCGGATGGGTCACAAACAGGAAATTGGTCTTGGAATCCCCGAAGGAAAAACCAAGTCCCCGCAGCTCCCGCTTCACGCGCTCCCTGGTAGCAATAATCTTCCCGCAGGTTTTCCTAAAATAGCTTTCGTCCCTCACCGCCTCCACGCCGGCCGCCAGAACGGTCTGGTTCATGGTGTAGGAATTAAAGGAATACTTCACGTCATTCAGATATTTGATTACCTTCTCACTGCCCATGGCGTAACCGATCCGCATTCCCGCCAGGGAACGGGATTTGGAAAAGGTCTGCACCACCAGCAGATTCTCATAGCGTCCGATCAGCGGCAGCGCGGACGCCCCGCCAAAGTCAATATATGCTTCATCCACAAGTACAATCACATCCGGATTGTGTTTCAGCACCTCCTCCACCGCCCAAAGAGGCAGCAGCTCTCCGGTGGGGGCGTTGGGATTGGGAAAAACCACGCCGCCGTTCTCTCTATAATAATCTTCCTTTACAATCTGAAACCCATCGTCCAGCGGCTGCGTCTCATAGGGAATGTGAAACAGATTCGCCCACACATCGTAAAAGGAATAGGTAATATCCGGAAAAAAGATGGGTTTTTTACTGTTAAAAAAGGTGAGAAAACACATGGCCAGCACATCGTCGGACCCCACGCCGACAAACACCTGCTCTTTTTTCAGTCCATAGTTTTTAGCAATGGCGGACACCAGCACCTCCGCCGCCGGATCCGGATACCGCCGCAAACGATCTGTATCCAGTTCTTTCAGCGCCCGCTCCACCCCGGGAGCGGGGGGATACGGGTTCTCATTGGTATTCAGCTTAATAATATTCGCTTCCTTTGGCTGCTCTCCCGGCACATAAGGGATCACCCGCCGTACATTTGTCTCCCAACTGCTCATAACGTTCCTCCTCGCCCCACAATTATCCTTCCTGTCCGCTCCGACAGCAGCTTTCACTCCCCTTCAGGCCATAGTCTGCCGCCAGCTTCCGAAATCCCGGCATGGCATTCATAATCGTCTCATAGGCCACGCAGTAGGCAATCCGCACATATCCCGGACAGGCAAAGGAGCTTCCAGGCACCATCAGAATCCGGTATTCCCTGGCCTTCTCACAGAACATTGCCTCATCCTCCACCGGAGATTTCATAAACAGATAGAACGCGCCCTGGGGGCGGACAAAGGAAAAGCCGCATCGCTCCAGCCCGTCGCAAAGGGCCTTCCGGTTCCGGTCATAGTAATCCAGATCTACTTTTTCCTCCAGGCAGCGGGCCACCGCCTTCTGCATCAGGGAAGGGGCGTTGACAAAGCCCAGGATCCTGGTGGCAACATTGGCAGCGGAGCGAATGTCCTGCGCATCATCCAGCTCCTTCGGCAATACCAGATAGCCGATCCGCTCTCCCGGCAGGGACAGGGATTTGCTGTAGGAATAGTCCACAACCGTATTGTGATAATAGTTTGTCAGATAAGGGACCTCTCTCTGATCATACACCAGCTCCCGGTAGGGCTCATCAGAGATCAGATAAATACTGGTTCCATATTTCTGCTCCATTTCCCTCAGGATACGCGCCAGCTCCCGGACCGTATCCTCGGAGTACACCACGCCGGAGGGATTGTTGGGGGAGTTGACGATCACCGCCTTGGTTTTCTCTGTGATCATGCTCTCAAACACCTGCAGATTGGGCTGAAAGGTCTCCCTGTCGGCGGGCACCGTCTTCAGCACCCCGTCGTAATTTTCCACATAGGAACGGTACTCTCCGAAAAAGGGGGCAAACACCAGCACCTCATCACCAGGATTCAACAGGGTTTTTAAAATTACATTCAGTCCGCCTGCCGCTCCCACGGTCATCACGATGCTGTTCTCATCAAACTCTGTCCCGAAACGCCTGTTTAAAGATTCCGCGATGGCGGCACGCACCTCCTCATAGCCGGAATTGTTCATATAGCCGTGAGTCTCCACCGGATTCTCCTGGGCCAGAATTTCACAGATGGCCGTCTTCACCGCCTCCGGTGCAGCCACATTGGGATTGCCGAGACTGAAATCATATACCTGATCCACACCGTAAATAGCGGACAACCGCTTGCCTTCCTCAAACATGGCCCGAATCACGGAACTGTTTTTCACAAAGCCCTTCATCTTTTCTGCAATCATCGCTGTCTCCTCCTCCGAACTGCTGCATGCAGCCTATTTTGTTACTGTTCACTTCGTTCACAGTAACCCTATTTTTCCTTCCCTGTCACGATTCCCTTCTCCTCCAGAAAGGCCGGATGATAAGACAGCTTCGCCTGGCGCAGTCCCTCGTCCCCGGTATCCTCCTCCCGGTTTACATACAGAAACCCTTCTGTCTCCCGCTGCACAAACTGCTGATTGATCATAGGGTACACCCCCTCATACTCCGTCAGCGCCTTCTCAATATGCACCACAAAGGTATCCTCTGATAAAGGCTCCCCAATGGAAAAGGCCACCACCCTGCCGTCCACCCGCAGACAGCCGCCCCGCAGCTTCAGCTCCTTCATCAGCCGCAGGGAGTTGAGCGTCACGCACATTTCCGTCCGTTTTTCCTCCTCCTCGTCACAGCCGTTGCGCTTCCGCCAGATAAGACCCATCTGAAAGCAGTCCTCCACATTTTCGTCATTGATGGACTCATAGCTCCAGTCAGGATAGGTTTTCATAAACTTGTTTACATGATTTTTCTTTCCATGATACTTTTTTCCGGACAAATTTGCAAGCTTTTCCCGCTCATAAACATAATCCGCGTCATCCCGGAAATATTCGATCTGAAATTTTCCAGGGAACAGTTCCTCCAGAAGCGCAAACTGCCTGGGCGTCACCACGCCCATCTTAAAAGCCACTCCCTTCTCCCTGGCGTACTCCATCATATTCTCCAAAACCTCCCGAAGATGGGCCGGATCTCCCTTTGGAAAACGAAAATAGAAATCCTCCTGTGTGGATTTCAGTACCATCATCCCGTCTGTCAGCGCATATTCCACCGGATACAGACGATTCCAAAGATAGATATTCGCAAAGGTATCCTCACAGCTTCTGGAGTTGGCCCTGCGATAATAGCTGTCAATCAGGTCCCGGTCCTGAAGCGTTGGTTTCCGAAATTCTAAACTCATAATTCCTCCATATATGCTTTTACAGATAGCAAAATTTTCTGTACCTGAGCGCCCTACTTTGCCGCCCGGTACAGATGGGCGTAAGCCCCGTTTTTCTCCATCAGCTCCTGATGGGTGCCCTGCTCCTCAATCCCCTTTTCCGTCAGCACCAGAATCTTTTCCGCGTTCTGGATGGTGGAGAGCCGATGAGCAATCACAAAGGTCGTCCTTCCTTTGGCCAGCTTCTCCATGGACTGCTGCACAATCTTTTCACTCTCATTGTCCAGCGCCGAGGTGGCCTCATCAAAAATCAGAATGGACGGATTTTTCAAAAACACCCGGGCAATGGCGATACGCTGCTTCTGCCCGCCCGAGAGCTTGACGCCGCGCTGGCCGATATCCGTCTGATACCCTTCCGGGAGCTGCATAATAAATTCGTGGGCGTTGGCCATCTTCGCCGCCGCAATCACCGCCTCATCCGGGGCATCCGGCCTGCCGTAGCGGATGTTTTCCATCACATTTTCCATAAACAGGTATACATCCTGCTGCACGATGCCAATCTGGCTTCTCAGACTGCGCAGCGTCACCTGGCGGATATCCGTTCCGTCAATCAGAATCCGCCCGTCCTCCACATCATAGAAACGGGGAATCAGGCTGCACAGCGTGGTCTTTCCACCGCCGGAATTCCCGACAATGGCGATGTACTCTCCCCGCCGCACATCCAGATCAATATGATTCAGTACCTTGTCCAGGCCTTCCTCATAGCGGAAGGACACATTTTCAAAGCGCACGTCTCCCTGCACATCCCGCAGCGTCTTCGCGCCGGGCGCATCCTGGATATCGGATTCCACATCCATCACTTCCAGAAAACGCAGATAGCCGCTCCACCCGCTCTGAAACTGCTCCGTAAAGTTCATCAGCTTCTTCACCGGCTCCGTGAAATTGTTAATGTACAGCAGATAGGTCACCAGATCGGCCACCTCCACCTGCCCCACCGTGATAAAATAAGCGCCTCCCACCAGCACCACCACCGTTACCAGTGTGGTCATGGCGGTCAGTACCGAGTGGAACCAGGCCATATTCCAATAGCTTTTCCGACGGCTTTCCACAAACCGCTCATTGCCGGAGCGGAATTTTTCCATCTCGATCTCTTCATTCCCGAAGGATTTCACCGTGCGGATTCCGCTCAGGCTGTCCTCAATCTGCGTATTCACATCCGCAATTCTGGCCTTATTGGCCCGATAAGCCCGATGCAGCCGCTCATTAAAAAGCAGCGCATAGACCAGCATCACAGGAATAAAGGCAAAGGTGAGCATCGTCAGCTTCACGTTGATCTGGAGCAGAATCACGAAGGAGCCCACCAGCTTGATGGCAGAAATGGTCACATCCTCCGGTCCATGGTGCAAAAGCTCGCTGATATCAAACAGATCCGTAGTCACCCGGGACAAGAGCTGCCCCACCTTCTGATTATCATAGAAATGAAAGGAGAGCTTTTGATAATGGCCAAAGATATCATTGCGCATATCGTGCTCGATCCTGGCTCCCATCATGTGGCCGCAGTAGGCAATAAAAAAGTTGCAGCCCCACTCCACCAGCGCCAGCGCTACCATCAAAATCCCCAGCTTCACAATCATACGGAAAGGTTCATTCCCCGGAAAATACACCACCTGGTTGGTGATGTAGCGCACGATCAGGGGGATGGCCAGCGTAACGCCGGCCCCCACCACTGCCAGGAGCAAATCCAAAAGGAATAAACCTTTGTATGGCTTATAATATGAAATTAATCTTTTCCATCTGTGTTCCATTTTCCGTCTCCCTGGGAACTTTTATTGCTTTATAAAATTCCCTTCGGCTTTTTTTACTACATTTTATCCTGCGCCGTTACCCTTCCACAATCAGGTTCTGGCGCTTCATCACCGCAATCACATCGTATACATATTTCGCGCAC
The DNA here is from genome assembly GCA_946549155.1 of uncultured Lachnospiraceae bacterium. Lineage (GTDB taxonomy): Bacteria > Bacillota > Clostridia > Lachnospirales > Lachnospiraceae > Merdiplasma. Next base: position 17,207 of record CAMNQN010000020.1, read on the forward strand.
AGCTCATCGCTCTCCGCCTCCACCATAACGCGGATCACCGGCTCTGTGCCGCTCTCCCGCACCAGAATCCGTCCGTCGCTGCCCAGCTCCTGCTCCGCTCTGGCGATGGCCTCCACCACTGCCGGATTCTCCCTGGCTGCTTTCTTATCCGCCACCCGCACATTTTTCAACAGCTGCGGATAAATCATCACTTCGGAAGCCAGCGTGCCCAGACTCTTTTTGCTGTTGATTACGGTCTCCATAATCATCAGGGAGGTTAAGATGCCGTCCCCTGTGGTGGCATGCTTGCTGAAAATAATGTGTCCGGACTGCTCGCCGCCCAGGCAGTTGCCATTCGCCAGCATATTCTCATACACATATTTATCCCCCACAGCCGTCTTTTCATACTTGATACCGATGCGGTCCAGCGCCTTATACAGGCCCAGATTGGACATAATCGTGGTAACGATGGTGTCGTTTTTCAGCTTTCCTTCCTCTTTCAGATATTTTCCGCAGATGTAGAGAATCCGGTCCCCATCCACCACCTGGCCGTTTTCATCCACGGCGATACATCTGTCCGCATCCCCGTCGTAGGCAAAGCCCAGGTCCAGCTGGCGCTCCTTCACGAAGCGCTGCAGCTCCTCGATATGGGTAGAACCGCAGTCCCGGTTGATATTCGTGCCGTCAGGCTCGTTATGAATCACATAGGTCTTGGCTCCCAGGGCGTCAAACACACTCTTCGCGATGGCGGAGGAGCTTCCGTTGGAGCAGTCCAGGCCAATGCGGTAATTTTTAAAGGAGCGGGTTGCCAGAGAAATCAAATATCCAATGTATCGATTCCGGCCTGCCACGTAGTCCGTGGTACGGCCGATCTGATCCCGGCGGGCTAAAGGCAGCTCTCCCACCTCCCCGTCGATGTAGGCTTCGATCTTCTCCTCAATGGCGGCATCGATCTTCTGGCCGGTGCCGCTGATGATCTTGATGCCATTATCATAGTAGGGATTATGGCTGGCGGAAATCATGATGCCGCAGTCGAACTCATCCAGGCGCACCACATAGGCCACGCTGGGCGTGGTGGTCACATGGAGCAGGTAAGCGTCGGCGCCGGAAGCTGTCAGTCCTGCAGCCAGCGCGTACTCAAACATATAGCTGGAGCGTCTGGTGTCCTTGCCGATCACAATCTTCGCCTTGTGGTCCTGGCCGTAGTACCAGCCCAAAAAACGTCCCACCTTAAACGCATGATCCACCGTAAGCTTTACGTTGGCCTCCCCGCGGAAGCCATCTGTACCGAAATATTTTCCCATAATATACTCCTCAACTTTCTATAGAATTTTCATTCCTGCTGCGCGCTCCTTCGCCTCCGGCCGGTGCGGCCCCTACATCCCGTTCTCGTTCATCTTCGCCAGCTTTGCCGCCTGATCAGCCGCAACGCAGGCGTCGATAATCTCCTGAATGTCGCCATCCATGATTTTATCCAGCTTATACAGCGTCAGCCCGATACGATGGTCCGTCACACGCCCCTGGGGAAAATTATAGGTGCGGATTTTCTCCGAACGGTCCCCGGTGCCGATCTGGCTCCTTCTCAGCTCCGCCTCAGCGTCATGGGCCTTCTGCTGCTCAATATCGTACAGCTTCGCCTTCAGCAGCGCAAAGGCCTTCGCCTTGTTCTGCAGCTGGGATTTCTCCGTCTGGCTGTACACCACAATACCGGTGGGATAGTGGGTAAGGCGCACCGCGGAATCCGTGGTATTTACACACTGGCCGCCGTTTCCGGAGGCACGCATCACGTCAATACGGATGTCCTTCTCATCAATCACCACATCCACATCCTCCGCCTCCGGCATCACAGCCACAGTGGCCGTGGAAGTGTGAATGCGCCCGCCGGACTCCGTCTCCGGCACCCGCTGCACCCGGTGCACGCCGGATTCGTATTTTAACTGGGAATAAGCTCCCTGTCCGGTGATCATGAAGTTTACGTATTTCATGCCGCCAATCCCGATCTCCTCGAAGTCGATGGTCTCCACCCGCCAGCGGCGGCTCTCTGCATAGTGGATGTACATACGGTACAGCTCCGCTGCAAAAAGGGCGGCTTCATCTCCGCCTGCGCCGGCGCGGATCTCCACAATAACGTTTTTATCGTCATTGGGATCCTTGGGCAACAGCAGGACCTTCAGCTCCTGTTCCAGCTCCTCCACCCGCTTTTTGGCATCGTTTAACTCCTCCTTCAGCATCTCCCGCATTTCCTCATCGTTTTCCCCCTCCAGCATGGAAATGCTGTCCTCAATGGTCTGCCTGCAGTTCTTATACTCCCGGTAGGCCTCTGCGATGGGCTGCAGATCACTCTGCTCCTTCATCAGCTTCTGGAAGCGTGCCGGATCGCTGACCACCGAAGGTTCATTGAGCATATTCAGAATCTCCTCCAGATGAATCAGCAGATCTTCCAATTTATCAAACATAGTTTTCCTCCGTTCCGTTCCTTTGACCGACGACCACCCGGTCCAATCCGGCCAGATCTTTGATAATCTCTATTTTCGAAAAATGATTCTCCTCAAGCAGCCGGGATACCGCCCCGCCCTGATCGCTGCCGATCTCAAACAGCAGCCATCCCCCCGGCCTTATATGGGCGCCGCACTGACTGGTAATCTCTCTGTAAAAATACAGTCCGTCCTCTCTTCCGTCCAGCGCCATTCGTGGGTCGTGGAGGCGGACCTCCTCCTCCAAAGCTTCTATATCCCCAGTGGGAATGTAGGGCGGATTGGAAACGATCAGATCATAGACGCCATTCACCCGGTCAAAAAGATCGCTTTGAAGAAACTCTATGGAGGTCTCCTGGCGCCTGGCGTTTTCCCTGGCCACCCCCAGCGCCCTGAAGGACAGGTCCGCAGCCGTGCCCTTCAGTGCCGGGCAGAGCTTTAACAGGCTGACAATAATACATCCGGAGCCGGTACACAAATCCAGCACCTGCATCCCCGGCCTCGCCCTTTTCAGGGCTTCCTCCACCAAAATCTCCGTATCCTGCCGGGGCACCAGCACCTGGTCATTTACCAGAAAGTCCAGGCCCATAAACTCCTGATGGCCTGTGATATGCTGCAGCGGGATGCGGCTTCCCCGCCTTGTCAGCAGCTCCCGGTATCGTTCCAGGAGCGCCTCCTCCATGGGCTCCCTCCGCCTGAGCAGGTACCGTGTCCTGCTCATACCGCTGCAGTGCTCCAGCAAGAGCCAGGCGTCTGTGTCCGCCTCGCGGATACCGTGCTCCTGCAAATATACTGCGCCCTCCTGCAAAGCCTCGCCAAATGTCATTTTATTCTCCATTTTTCCAGCAGCGCTCCGATTATTCTCTCATCGCTTCAGCTCCCTCAGGGCTGCTTTTCCACCTCATAGTGAGCGCCGAAATTCTCATTCAGGTATCTCTTCCAGTCAAACACCGCCTCCACCGAGGCAATGCCCACCTCGATCATGCTGTCATCCGGTTCCTTCGTGGTGAGCGCCTGAAGGCAGAGTCCCGGCTTGCTTAAGATATTTACCAGCTTATTATCATACCGCCCCGCCAGCCGAATAAATTCATAGGAAACCCCGGCAATCACCGGCAGCAGCAGCAGACGCACCACAATCCGCCAGAAGGGAGAGTCAATGCGGATAAACAGGAAAAAAATCACACTGACCACCATCACGATCAGCAGAAAGCTGGTTCCGCACCTTTTGTGCTCCTTGGAGCTCTTTCTTACATTTTCCACATTCAGCTCCAGCCCATGCTCAATGCAGTTAATACATTTGTGCTCTGCGCCATGATACATAAACGTGCGCTGGATTTCCTTCATCCGGGAAATCAGCACGATATAGGCCAGAAAAATGGCCATCCGCAGCACTGCCTCCGCAATGGAAATCAGCGTCTCCGACTCCACCACGTAATGCAGGCCCCGGGACAGAAAGTAAGGCAAAAGCATAAACAGGCCCACGGAGAGTATAATGGAAAAGGCCACCGTAATCCCCATCAGAACACTGTTATCCTCCTTCTTATCTTCCACAGCGGTTTCCGCCGCGCCTCTCGCCGTCAGGCGCTCCCGCTCCGCTTTCGCCTCAGACCGGGCCTGCTCCAGGATCTGTCTGGCTTCCTCCGCCTTTCCCTGGGCCGAAAGCTTTTCCGCCTTCTTCTTCGCCTTTTTCTCTTCCTTCGCCAGACGCTCCTCCAGCTCTTCCGCCGTCTCCTCCGCGAAAAAATCCGCGGAAAACATCAGCGTTTTCATCCCCAGCACCAGAGAATCCACGAAATTAAATACCCCCCGAATAATCGGGAGTGAAAGAATTTTCTTATTCTTAACGAAGCTGTGATACTGGTCTTTCTTCACCACAATCTCCTGATCCGCCGTCCGGACAGCCACAGCGTAATTCTCGCCGTTGCGCATCATCACGCCTTCCATAACGGCCTGCCCGCCAATATTTGAATACTTCATACTTATCCCCTTTAAACCCTGCGCCATCCACCGGCAGGGCTCCCTCTTCACAGCTCTGCAATATTTAAAAACAGGTTGAGATTTCACAACCTCAACCCTATCTTTACCACACTATTTAGATGCAATACCGTATTTCTTATTGAACTTATCAATACGTCCGCGTGCAGCAACAGATTTCTGCTGACCGGTGTAGAAAGAATGACACTTGGAGCAAACCTCCACGTGGATTTCCTTCTTTGTTGAACCTGTCACAAATGTATTTCCACAGTTACAGGTAACGGTTGTCTGATAGTACTTCGGATGGATTCCTTCCTTCATGATTTTCACCTCTTCTTATTTTTTCTGTGAACTGCCTACGGCTATACCGTCCATTTCCGGCCAATACCGCTCTGATGTTGCCACGGTAAGCTATCCCGGACTATCCCTGCAAGTCCCTGCAGTTCGCTGTGCAAGCCAAAACACTTCCACAAACAGCGATAGCATTATAGCACAGAAATGCCCTAAATGCAATACCTTTGCGTCATATTTCTGCGGCGTTTTGTGTGGCGTATTCGTATTTTGTTAAGAAAGAGGACGCAGGATGAATTTACAGAAGCACGCGAAATGCGGCATACGAAGCGGCAAAATATAGCCTGCGTAAGCTGATAACGGAAGGATATATGCCACAATATTAATTTGCGCAAATCAGATATTTTCTGCTTAGGATGTCACATTCGGCGTAATTTTGTAAAGCCTGCCAGAAAACAGCAGGAAAAGATGGGGCCGGGCGGGCAGATACCTCTGGAAAACATTGCGC
>CAMNQN010000021.1 GCA_946549155.1 uncultured Lachnospiraceae bacterium
CATCTTCGGTCATGGAAATTCCCCCTCTCTGATAATAGTGCGGGGCGGCAGCACTCCTTGCTGTCGCCCCTTGATTGCCTACCAGCAAAGGCGGGCGGGGCTGTCAACGGCGGCGCGGTACGCGCCGTTCATCTTGACCGTTGACTGGCTCGGCTGGCTTTGCTATGACAATATAGTTATTTCCAGTGCTTTAATTGCGAAAGGTACAAATCAAACTGATTACGTCTGGTTTCTTCATCTGCGTTATCGGGATTTGGCATATTCGCAACCAGATAATCCAATAAAGATTCCTTGGATTGATATGCAAATTTCCCATTAGCATAGCACCATTTACAATAGTCCTCGTTATAGCTTCCGTCTGGTTCTCGGCTAATCAGACCATCTTCATTCAATGGCATTCCGCAACACTGACAAACAAGTTGCCGTGGAGAACCCAGAAGCGTATTGATTGACACATCAAAAACTCGTGATAACAGTTTTAAGGTATCTGTATTTGGCTGCGTTTCGCCTGTTTCCCAGCGACTAACCGCCTGTCGGGTAACTTGCACACGTTCAGCCAGTTGTTCTTGCGTAAGGTTGTTTTTCTCGCGTAAATTTTTAAGAATACCTTGTATTTCCATGCCCGTCCCTCCTAAAGGTTGTTTTTACTCATTATAACTTCAAAATGGGGTTTTAACAAGCAACTCGCTGTTGCTGCGGAATAGTGGGCTGCTGTCTATCAATTCTTATGTGTTACTTTATGGCACATGAGCATATGATCCGGGTTTGTTGGATTTATGACAATCGAACGAAATATGACATATTGGGCGGTAAATATCTGAAATTGATCGTATCGTGGCAAATGCTGATCTGGAAAGCCCCCCCGTAGACTGGATATTTTGTCTTTTATCGCCACTGTGATATCAATTTACGCAAATCGGGCACTTTATGCTTAGGATGTCACATTCCGCGCTTTCCCTTCCTGCGTCCTCTTAATCACCAAACTACAAATAAACTTACCCTCAGTCCCGGGTCTCCATCACCAGCAGCCGTCCGCTCTCAAACCGAATGCGGGCAGTCTCTTCCAGGACTTCGTTGCTGACCCCCCGGGTGCCCACGGTTCCCAGCGTAAAATGATCCAGGGGATATTTCATGCCCTCCAGTGTCAGTCCCGTCACCTCACCGCCATAGGCGAACAGAGAGAAGTACGTCCCCCACTGTTTCTTTCGCTGCACGGTAAATTCATGATCCCGCATATAGATGCAGTTTCTGGAATCCAGCAGGCGGCAGTCCGCCCCCATCTCCAGCATCAGAGCCAAAAGCTGAATATTTCCCATCAGGTGATCCACCCTATGGCCCGCCGTTCCTCCTAATATATCGATCTTCCCGCATCCCTGCTCCACCGCCAGTGTCGCTGCAATCTCCATATCGGTCCAGTCCTTCTCCGGCTGGAATTTCCGAATCGTCACTGCCGGATCCTGCGCGTATTCGCTCAGCACGGGACTGGCAGCCCCGTACTGTTCCCTTTGCTTTTCCTGCCCTGCAGCTTCCGGGAAGGACGCTTCCGCTTCCGCCACCGAATCAAAGTCCCCCACGATATGCGTGGGCCGGATCCCATGCTTTTTCAAAAACAGCAGCCCTTTGTCCGCTGCAATCAAAGCCGCATGCTCTTTTTCCTGCAAAAAGCGAAGGGCAAACGCTTCCTCAATGATGCCTCCGCCGATAATCACCGCACGTTTCATCGCTCGTACTCTCTCATAATCTCCATGTACCGCTTCACATTCCCCGCGATATCGCTTCCAAACACCGCAGAACCGGCCACCAGCACGTTAGCCCCGGCCTCCAGCACGGTGCGGATCGTGCCGTCGTTGATGCCGCCGTCCACCTCGATGTCGATATCCAGACCCTTCTCATCTATAATCTTTCGCAGGGCCGCGATCTTCTCCGTGATGGCGGGGATATATTTCTGTCCGCCAAAGCCGGGATTTACCGTCATCAGAAGCACCATATCCAGCTTATCCCACAGGTAATCCAGCACGCACAGCGGCGTGGAAGGGCACAGAGCCAGCCCGGCCTTTGCCCCCCGTTCCCTGATATGGGCCAGAGTGCTGTCCAGATGGGTGCAGGCCTCCGCATGGATGGTGATGATATCCGCTCCGCACTCCACAAACCGGTCGATCACCTTCTCCGGGTTTTGCACCATCAGGTGCACGTCAAACGCCTTGTCCGTCGTGCTGCGGATGGAAGAAACCACCGGCATTCCAAAGGTAATGGTGGGCACAAACACCCCGTCCATCACGTCGATATGCACATACTCCGCCCCGGCCTCCACCGCCTCCCGGATATCCTGCTCCAGATGCTTAAAATCCGCAGACAAAATCGATGGCGATAAAATATTCATAACCTTAGTACCTCCTCTGATTCCTCAATTCTTCTTCAAACAGCTTATAGCTTTCATAACGGGAGGGATGAATCTTTCCCTCCGCCAGCGCTTCCTTCACTCCGCAATCCGGTTCTGATAAGTGCATGCAGCCCTGAAACCTGCACCTCTCCTCATAGGGAAAAAATTCCGGAAAATAGCCCTTTAGTTCTTCCCGCAAAATATTCTGCAGGTACAGGGAGCTAAAGCCCGGCGTATCCAGGAAATAGGTATCCTTCCCGATCCAAATCAGCTCCGTGTGGCGGGTGGTATGCCTTCCCCTGTCAATTTTTTCACTGACTGCTCCCACCTCCATGGCCGCCTCCGGCTGCAGGTAGTTGGTAAGGGAGGACTTTCCCACCCCAGAGGGTCCCGCCACCACTGTGGTTTTTCCCGCCAGCAGCCTCTTCACCGCCTCTAAGCCGGTCTGCTCTGCCACACTGGCAAACAGAACCCGGCAGCCGCAGGATGCGTAAATCTCCCGCAGCCGCTCCAGTTCCCCCGGCTCCACAAGATCCGTCTTATTAAAACAGACGAGCACCGGAACCTCCTGCTGCTGCATGCTGATCAGAAACCGGTCCAGCAAATTTAAGTTGGGCCTGGGGCTGGCGGCAGCAAACACCACCAGCGCCTGATCCACATTGGCCGCTGCCGGACGAATCAGCGCATTCTTCCGGGGCAGCAAAACATCCACATTTCCTGTCTTTTTCTCCTCATCCAGCAGAGAAATCTCCACATCATCCCCTACCAGGGGTTTTTTCTTATCCCTGCGGAAGATTCCCTTCGCCCTGCATTCGTATACGCCGGCTCCCTGTACATGCACATAATAGAAGCCGCCGATTCCTTTTATAATCTTTCCCTGCATTATTCTACCTGACCAAACTCAATTCCCTCATAGGTGATCGTATCCTCCACCGCCCAGGTCTGAGGGTTCAAAATATATACGTTGGCTGTTCCCGTGGTCACGCCTGCCTGCCCCTCCACGCTGAAGCTGTATGGGAAGTAGGCGCCGCCCTCGTAAATCGTAGTGGCGGTACCGTTCTGCACCAGCTCAATGCGCACCGCCTCGATCCAGACCTGCTCCCCGGGGTTCGCCGTATTTTCATAGCCCTGAGGCGTTTTCAGCTGCACGTTGCACTTCCAGGTGCCCTCCGGATTAACCACAATCTCCGGGTCCGGCGAGCCGGCGCTTACGGTCAGCGTCACGGATGTCCCTGTCTGGACACTGCTGCCGGCCTCAATATCCTGGGAAATCACCATGCCCTTCTCCACGGTGGAATCCGTCACCTCCGTGATAAACACATACAGGCCTATATTGGTCAGCACCTTGGACGCGTCGTCCACATAGTGTCCCACCACCTTGGGCACCTCCACCGTGGAGGCTTCCTGTCCCTGACTGACGTATACCGTCACCGTATCCCCCACATTCACCGCGGAGCCGGAGCCGGGATTCGTGGTGATCACATTGCCCTCCGCCACCGTATCGCTGTAACGGCTGTTATCCACCGTCACCACCAGCCCCATACCTGTCAGCGCTTTCTTTGCATCCTCCAGAGAGGCGTTGGTCAGGCCCGGTACCTTCAGATTTTCTGAGGAACCGGAGCTTAACACATAGCCCACCGTAGTATTTTTGTCCACCAGGGAGCCGGCCTCCACGCTCTGGCTCACCACCTGGCCCTTGGGATACTCAGAGGAAGGGCTCTCCCCCTGATACTTGTATCCCAGGTTGTATTCATTCAGCAGGCTCTGGGCCTGGGCCTCCGTCTTGCCCAGCAGACTGGGCACCTCCACCGGAGCCGATTCCGTCACGGTTCCCGACATATTCTGCCCGGTCTGTCCCTCCCCGGCCTCCGTCTTATTCTTGCTTCCGAAGTGGAACAGCCCCAGCGCACTGGCCAGCATCGCCAGCAGGATACAGCCCACCACCACTGCTGCCGCAATGCAGGCCACCGTGATGAGATTCTCCGCACCGGTGCTTAGTCCGGACTCCTGATTTTTCTTTTTCAGATAACCGGGCTTTTTCCTGCGGCGCTGGTATTCCTCCTCATCGTAGGAGAAATCGTCATCCGTCTCCATCAAATCCTCCTCCGGAGGATAATTCATCTTATCCTGGTAGCTGGAGCTGCCGTAGGCAGAGCTGTAGTTGGAGGCGTAAGGCGAATCGGTGTAGCTGCCGCCGTACTCCTGGTTATATTTCAGATCCTGATAACCGCTTTTCTGATAGTAATTGCCCCCGTAAGGGTAGCTGCGGTTATCACCGCCCACATTGCCCTCCTCCGCAAAGCTTCCCGCCGCCCCGGTATTCAGTGTCTCATCATAGGTGGGCATCGTGCCGTTCTTGATCTGATTGATCTCCTCCCGGGACAGCAGCACTGTGTGGGCATTATTATTCAGCGAAGCAATCGTAACAAAATTTCCCTCCGGATTCACCAGCGACTCCTTCAGATCCTGAATCAGTTCTGTCATGTTTCCGTACCGCCGATCGGGACTCTTCTGGGTACATTTCAGAATGATCTGTTCCGTACTGTAGGGGATCTCCGGCGCCAGCTTCCGGGGCGGTATCATATCCTCCTGCAGGTGCTTCAGCGCCACCGCCACCGTGCTGTCCCCATCAAAGGGCACACGCCCGGTCAGCATCTCATACATGGTAATCCCCATGGAGTAAATGTCGCTCTTGGCATCGCTGTAACCGCCGCGGGTTTGTTCCGGGGAACTGTAATGCACAGATCCCATCACACTGGAATTGATGGTGTTGGAGGACGCGGCCCGGGCAATGCCGAAATCCGTTACCTTCGCCTTTCCATCCATGGAAATGATGATATTCTGAGGCTTCACATCCCGGTGAATAATCCCGTTATTGTGGGCCGCCTCCAGTCCCGCCGCCACCTGCAGGGCGATGCTGGTAGCCTCCCGCACAGGAATCTTGCCCTTTTTCGTGATATAAGCCTTCAGCGTAATTCCCTCCACCAGCTCCATCACGATGAAGTTCACACCATTCTCTTCCCCCACGTCGTAAACGTTGACAATATTGGCGTGGGCCAGCCCTGCCGCAGCCTGGGCTTCCACCCTGAACTTGGAAATGAATCCGCTCTCATCCTTAAATTCCTGTTTTAATACCTTCACCGCCACAAAGCGGTTCAGCTTATGGTCCTTTGCCCGGTAAACGTCCGCCATACCGCCGGAACCAATGCGGCTGATAATCTCATACCGGTTTTGAAGAAATACTCCTGCCTTTAACATACGCTATACCCCGCTCACTGTGGGTTCCACCAGAACCACTGAAATATTATCCCTGCCGCCATTCCGGTTTGCCGCAGCCACCAGCTTTCTGACAGCCGCCTCCAGGGAAGGCTCCTTTTTCACTAGCGCATAAATGTCCTCATCCTCCACCATATTGGTCAATCCGTCTGTGCAGAGCAGAAATTTATCTCCCGGATACAGACCCACATCGAAAAAGTCAATCCGTACCCTGTTCTTTACGCCCACCGCCCGGGTAATAATATTTTTCTCCGGATGGTTTCTGGCCTCCTCCCGGTTTAGCTGACCGGCGCGGACCATCTCCTCCACCAGCGAATGGTCCCTGGTGATCTGGTGAATGGCCGTATCCAGCACATAAAGTCGGCTGTCCCCCACATTAGCCACATAGAGGCAGTCATCCTGCACCGTGGCAGCCACCACGGTAGTTCCCATGCCCTCCAGGCCCTTATCGGAAATGGCCTTCTCCATCACCGTCCGGTTCGCCGCTTCCACGGCCGCCTCCAGAAGCGGAATGGGCCGCCGTTCCCTGGCCCCCTCTATGTAATCCACCATAGTCTCCACGGTATAGCGGGATGCCAGATCCCCGGCGTTATGGCCTCCCATACCATCAGCCACAATAAAAAGATTAGAAAGATTCCCCACAGGCTGATCGGAGGCGTATACAAAATCCTGATTCACACTTCGCTTTACACCCACATCGGTCAAACAGTACGATTTCATATTTCTTCCTTTCTCATATAGCTGCGGCGAAGCTGGCCGCAGGCACCGTCAATGTCTCTGCCCATCTCTCTTCTAATGGTAACAGTTAAACCGTTTTTTTCAAGTTTATTTTTAAATGCCTGTACCACAGAGTGGTCCGGCTGAACAAATTCCCGCTCCTTCACCGGATTGACCGGAATCAGATTCATGTGGCAGTTCAGGCCGCGTACCAGGGCTGTCAGTTCCCTGGCGTCCTCCGGGGAATCATTCACTCCGCCCACCAGACTGTACTCGAAGGTCAGGCGGCGTCCTGTCCGCTCAAAATAGTACCGACAGGCCGCAAGGACCTCCTCCAGCTCATATTGGTTGGCCACAGGCATCAGTTTTTTTCGTTTTTCCTGATTGGAAGCATGCAGGGACAGGGCCAGCGTGATCTGCAGATCCTCCTCCGCCAGGCGGCGGATTCCCGGAACGATACCGCAGGTGGACACGGTGATATTTCTCTGGCTGATATTCAGGCCATGCTCATCGCTTAGCATCCGCAGGAATTTCACCAGATTATCGTAATTGTCCAGGGGCTCCCCCGTACCCATCACCACCAGGTTCGACACCCGTTCCCCCGTCAAATGCTGTATCCGATAGACCTGATCCAGCATCTCGGAAGGGCGCAGATCCCGAATCCGGCCTCCGATGGTGGAGGCGCAGAAGCGGCAGCCCATCCGGCAGCCCACCTGAGAGGAGATACAGACGGAATTTCCATGCCTGTAGTGCATAAGCACGCTCTCAATCACATTGCCGTCCTCCAGCTCAAACAAATATTTCTGTGTGCCGTCCAGGGCAGAGGTGAGCACCTCCACCGGTTTCAGCACGGTGATCGTTGTCTGAGCCTCCAGACGCTTCCGGAGGGCTGCGGGAAGATTGGTCATCTCCTCCAGGCTCCCCGCCAGCTTTTCATGCATCCACTGATAAAGCTGCTTCGCCCGGAAGGGCTTCTCCCCCAGCGCTGTCACATAATCCTGCAGCTCCTGATAATCCAGGGATTTCATATCCAATTTTTCCTGTGAATCCGGACATTCGCCCTCTGGCTTTTCTTTGCCGTCCGCAATCTTCCACTCGTCTCTTGTCATTCTTCCATCCTCTTTAACCTGGCGATAAAAAAACCGTCCGTGCGATGAATCCCCGGCAGAAGCTGGATATAACCGCCTTTGGTGGTTTTCCCTTTCAGCTCATCGCAGATATAAGAATCAATGCTCTCCAGACGGAAGGGGAAATTTTCCAGAAACCATTTCACATTCAGCTGATTCTCATCCGCTCCGATGGTACAGGTGCTGTAGATCAGTACACCGCCCGGCTTCACGTAATTTTGCACCACCCGGAGGATTTTTCGCTGAAGCCGTACAATCTCCATCTGCTTCGCTTCCGTCATTTTATATTTAATATCCTGTTTTTTCCCAATTACACCAAGCCCGGAACAGGGCACATCCGCCAGTACAATATCCGCCCGCTGAAAAGATTCCGGATCATACACCGTTGCGTCCTTCTGCATGGCCCGGATATTGATGGCCCCCGTCCGTTCAATGTTTTCCTGCATCAGCTGTACTTTATATTCGGAGATATCCCTGGCCTCCACATAACCGCTGCCGCGCAGCTTATCGGAAAGATGCAGGCTTTTCCCGCCGGGCGCTGCACACACATCGATGCAGTAATCCCCCCAGTTGGGAGCCGCCACCTCCGCCACCAGCATGGAACTGATGTCCTGTACCTGAATCCAGCCCTTTTTAAAAGCGCTGACCGCCTTCATATAATTATAACCGGAAATCTCCAGGGCATAATCCAGATAGGGGTGCTGCTTTACCGTAATATTCTGGGCCTGCAGCTCCTCTATAATCTCCTCCTTGGAGGCCTTGTCCAGATTGCAGCGCACCGGCGTGGCGCCGGGCTCATGAAAGCTTTTGCAAACCGCCTCCGTGGTCTCAAAGCCAAACTGGGCCAGCCACTTTTTGATCATCCACAGCGGGATTGAATAGGTCACCGACAGATATTTCTCCCGGTCCCGCTCCGGCCTGGGATAAACAATGTCATCCATCCCCCGGGCGGTATTGCGCAAAACGCCGTTGACAAACCCTTTCAGATTATAGAAGCCCCTCCTCTGGGCGATCTTCACCGCCTCATTGCACACTGCGGAATCCGGAACGCTGTCCATGTATTTCAGCTGGTACACCGACATGCGCAGCAGATTCCGAATCAATGGCTTCATATTATAAACCGGTACCTTGGAAAAGCACTCGATGATATAGTCCAGCTGCAGCATATGCTCCAGCGTTCCCTCCGCCACCCGGGAAATAAAGGCCCGGTCCCGCTTTTCCAGATATTGATATTTTTCCAGGACATTGCGGATCACCACATGACTGTAGGCTTCCTCCTCCGTGATCTCCATCAGAATGCCCAGGACAATCTCCCGCAGATTTACCGAACTAGTCACGGTCTCTCCCCCTCGCCAGAATCACAAGACGCAGAAGCTGCAGCAGAGAGGAAGCCACCGCCGCCACATAAGTCATGGCCGCTGCCCGCAGGACCTTTCTCCCGTCCGCCAGTTCCCGGTCGCCCAGGATATGACGCTCCTCCAGGATTTTCAGCGCTCTGGAGGAGGCGTTAAATTCCACCGGCAATGTCACCAGCTGAAATACCACCGCCAGACAGAACAGGACGATGCCCGCCGTCAGCAGCGGCCGCATGGAAAAGATCAGGCCCGCGAAGAAAATGGGCCAGGATAACTGGGAACCAAAATTCGCCAGGGGCACCAGCGTGCTTCTAAGCACCAGAGGCCCGTATTTTACCTGATCCTGCACCGCGTGTCCGCACTCATGAGCCGCCACGCAGACGGCCGCCACCGAGTTTGAGGCATAGGTGCTCTCGGAGAGGCGCAGCACCTTATTTCTGGGATCATAATGATCCGTCAGCTGTCCGGAAACCCGCTGAATCGACACATCATAGATACCGCAGCTATGCAGCACCTGCTCTGCCGCCATAGCCCCGGTAAGGCCGGAAGCGCTGCGCACCCTGGAGTAGGTATTGAAGGTACTCTTCACCTTTGCGGAAGCGATCATGGTAAGAACCAGGCCCAGGATCGCCAGCAGGTAAGTGGGATCCAGTCCCCAGCCAAAGCCTCTTCCGCCGTAATAGTAGCCGTTTACACTTGTCAAAAGATTCATAAAGATGGCTCCTTTCACCACATAGTGTCCTATCGTTCAGATATTGCAAAACATCCCTGCAGCCGCGATTACCGTTCCTGCAGCCGCTCTCCCTCCTCTGCCGGATAGCCCCGCAGGAACGCATCCGTCTCCATCCGCTTTTTCCCTTCCAGCTGAAGCTCCCGTATGGATAAACGGCCGCTGCCGGTCTGCACCTTGAACGTCTTTTTGGTTACCTCCACGATGGTGCCGGGAGCTGGGACATGGGCGCCATCCCCATCCGGTTCCACATCCGCCGCCCAGATTTTCAGTGTTTTCCCACGGTAGGCGGTGTAGGCGCTGGGCCAGGGGTTCAGTCCCCGGATCAGACACTCGATTTTTTCGGCGCTCTGATTCCAGTCGATCCTTCCCATCTGCTTCGTCAGCATGGCGGCGTAGGGGGTAGGACTCTCTGCCGGCTGCTTCTTTGGCTGGACTGTCCCCTCCTCCAGGGCCCTTAACGTGCGGATCAGCAGCCCGGCTCCCGCCTGGCTCAGCTTGTCAAAGAGGCTTCCGCCCGTCTCCTTCTCCTCCAGGGGTACCACTTCCCTCAAAAGCATATCCCCGGTATCTACTCCCGCATCCATACGCATGGTAGTGACGCCGCTCTCCTTCTCCCCGTCAATCACCGCCCACTGAATGGGAGCGGCCCCCCGGTATTTCGGCAAAAGAGAGCCATGCACGTTGACGCACCCATAGGGCGCCAGCTTCAAAATTTCCTCCGGGATGATCTGGCCAAAGGCCACCACCACAATCACATCCGGCTGATACTGTTTTAAAATCTCCAGATTTTCCGGGTCCCGGATACGCTTTGGCTGATAAACGGGAATCCCCGCCTCCACCGCCACTTCCTTCACCGGCGTCATCTGCATGGCTTTCCCCCGGCCCTTAGGCTTATCCGGCTGGGTGAACACGGCCTGCACCGTATATTCCGAAGCCAGAAGCGCCCGCAGGGTACCCACGGCAAAATCCGGCGTACCCATAAAAATCACATTCTTCATGTTACCTGCTTCCTTTCCTGACCCGCTTACTCCTGGATGTCCTCTTCCTCATCCATCAGATCCGGATCCGTGTCGTACAGATCTCCCTCCACCTTGCTCACATACATGATACCCTCCAGGTGGTCGCACTCATGGCAGATGGCCCGGGCCAGCAGCTCCGTGCCCTCCAGCTCATACTCCTCCATGTTTTGATCCAGTGCCCGTACCTTCACATAATTGGGACGGGTTACATTGCCCGCCTGTCCCGGCAGGCTAAGGCACCCTTCGCCGCCGGTCTGGCTGCCGGAGGTCTCCAGAATCTCCGGATTCACCATCACAATGGGGCCCTCCCCCACATCGATCACCACAATCCGCCGCAGCACTCCCACCTGGGGGGCCGCCAGGCCTACGCCCTCCGCGTCATACATGGTATCCAGCATATCCTCAATCAGTTCCCTGGTCCGGGAAGTCATCTCCTTCACCGGCCTGCACACCTTCTCCAGCACCGGATCCCCCATAATTCTCACCTGTCTAAGCGCCATTTCGCGTTCCTCCTTCTATCACTTACATTCCTGTCTTCCTTAGCTCATATCATACACAATCTGCACGGTCTGAAAGCCCTGATTGACGGCCACATACCGCTCAATCCGGTTTTTGATGGCTGTCAGCACCGGCATCTTTTCATATTTTATATAAATCACCATGCGGTAAATGTCCTGTATCTTCGCCACACTCTCCGGCGCCGGTCCCAGCACGCTCACCGGGCAGCTTCCCGCCGCCTTCAAAATAAAGCGTTTCAGGTAACCGCAGGCGGTCTGTAAAAGCTCCTCCTGGGCGCAGGCGCAATGTATGGCCAGCATTCCCCCCACCGGAGGATAGCCTGCCAGAGCGCGGTAGCGCATCTCCTGCCGGTAAAATCCCGGATAGTCCTGTCTTGCCGCCGCCCGGATACTGAAATGCTCCGGATCGTAGGTCTGAATCACCACATACCCCGGCGCCCCGGCTCTCCCGGCCCGTCCCGCCGCCTGGGTCAGCAGCTGAAACGTCCGTTCCGCCGCCCGAAAATCCGGCACATGCAGGGAAAGATCCGCCGCCAGCACCCCCATCACCGTCACCTCCGGGAAATCATGTCCCTTCACGATCATCTGGGTGCCGATCAGAATATCTGCCTCATGGTTGGCAAAGGCGGAGAGGATTACGCCATGTCCCTCCTTCTCCCTTGTGGTGTCCATATCCATCCGCAGGACCCGGTAGCCGGGGAAGCGCCGCTTTACCTCTTCCTCAATCTGCTGAGTGCCCGCCTTAAAGCTTCGGATAAAGCCGGAGCCGCACACCGGGCACTTTGTAACCCTGGGCTGGGAATAGCCGCAGTAATGGCAGATCATCTTTCCATTGCTGTGCAGGGACAAGGACACATCGCAGTGGGGACATTTCACCACATACCCGCAGGAACGGCAGGACACAAATCCTGCGTATCCCCTCCGGTTCAGGAACAGCATCACCTGATGTCCCCCGGCCAGTTCCGTCTCCATCAGTTCCTGCAGCCGGCGGCTTAAAATCGAGCGGTTCCCCTCCCGCAGCTCCTGGCGCAGGTCCGCCACCTCCACCGTGGGAAGCGCCGCCTCCTTCGCCCGCCGGTTCAGCGTAAACAGCCGGTACTGTCCCGTCTGTGCCCCGTAGTATGCCTCCAGGGAAGGGGTAGCGGAACCCAGGACCACCCTGGCATTCTCCATCTTTCCCCGCTGCAGCGCCACCTCCCTGGCATGATACCGGGGCGTGAGCTCGCTCTGGTAGGCCGGCTCGTGCTCCTCGTCGATCACGATAATGCCAAGCCTGGGAAAGGGAGTAAACAGCGCTGAGCGGGGCCCGATCATCACGTCCAGTTCTCCCTGCCTGGCCCGTTCAAACTGATCGTAGCGTTCCCCCGCTGACAGTCTGGAATTGATCACGGACACCCGGTCGCCGAACCTGCGGTAAAACCGCAGCACCGTCTGGTAGGTCAGCGCAATCTCCGGGATCAGCACAATGGCCTGCTCTCCCCGGCTCACGGCGTGGGCAATCAGTTCCATGTAGACCTCCGTCTTTCCGCTGCCGGTGACCCCATGAAGCAGATAGCGTCCCTGAGGATTTTCCTCCCACTCCCCGATAATGGCCCCGGCAACAGCCCTCTGCTCCTCATTCAGCAAAACCCGGGTCTGTTCCCCGGAAAGCTCCGCCACCGGATTACGATATATTTTTTCCCTTTTCACACTGATTATGCCCTGCTCCTGCAGCGCTTTCATCACAGGCGCCGTAATATTCAGCTTATCCGTCACCAGCTCATAGGGCATCACCGGTTCCTCCAGAAGAGCCGCCAGCAGCCGGGCCCTGGCGGTCTGATGCTTCTTCTCAAAAAACGCCAGCTTTTCCCGGCCTTCCTCCGCTGAGAGCTCCAGGTACACGGTTTTTTTCTCTCTGCCCCGCACCTTCCGCTTCACCGGAAGCACCGTTTTCAGCGCCTGAATCATGGTGGAGCCATAGCGGTCCCGGATCCAGGCCGCCAGACCAATCAGCCGTGACTGGGCGTCACTGCTGTCCGTGACCACTGCCCGGATCTCCTTCATTTTCGCCGGGTCATAATCGGCGTGGGAGGTCAGGCCTGTCACATATCCCCTGATACAGCGATTGCCCGACCCGAAGGGAATCTCCACCACCATGCCGGGCTCCAGTCTCCCCCGCAGTTCCTCCGGTATCCGGTACTGAAAGGGGCGGTCCAGCTTCTCACTGGTGATATCCACAATCACATCTGCATAGCATTCCTGCATCTATCTTCCGTCATCCTCCAGAATCTCCCGGATCAGCACCCGCTCATCCATGGGATATTTCTTCCCTTCAATCTCCTGATAATCCTCATGTCCTTTTCCGGCCAGCACCACAATATCCCCCGGCTCTCCGTGATGGATAGCGTAGGCGATGGCCTCCTTCCGGTCCGTGATCCGGACATACCTTCCGTCCGTCTTTTCGATACCGGTAACAATATCGTCAATGATATCCTCCGGCTTCTCATACCGGGGATTATCTGAGGTGATAATCGTCAGGTCCGCCAGCCGTCCCGACACCTCCCCCATCTCATAGCGGCGCAGCTTGGACCGGTTTCCCCCGCAGCCAAACAGGCATACCAGGCGGTGAGGATGGTACTCCTTCAGGGTGGTCAGCAGGCTCTCCAGTGCCATGGCATTATGGGCGTAATCGATCATCAGGGTAAACTCATCGGAAACCTTCACCATCTCAATGCGTCCCTTCACCTTAGCCGCCTTCAGCGCCTTCTTTATATTGTCCTGGGAAACATTAAAATGCCGGCAGACGGCGATGGCCGTCAGGGAATTATACACGCTGAACTTACCGGGAATATCGATCTCCACATCAAAGTTCATGGCCCCCTCCAGCGTATAGGCCACCCCCAGATAACCGGGACGGGTCACCAGATGGGTGTTCACGGCCCGCAGATTAACCCCCTCGTTAAAGCCGAAGGTCTCCACCGAGCAGGTGTGCCCCTCCAGAATCCTCTCAAGATGAGGATCATCCCCGTTTACCACGCCTACCTTGCACTGGCGGAACAGGCGGCTCTTGCACTCCATATAATCCTCAAAGCTGCTGTGCTCCGCCGGGCCAATATGATCCGGCTCAATATTGGTAAAAATACCGATCTCAAATAAAAATCCGGCGGTGCGGTGCAGCATCAGCCCCTGGGAGGACACCTCCATGACGGCCACCTGACAGCCCGCCTCCACCATACGGGAAAAATATTCCTGAATCGTGAGGGATTCCGGCGTGGTATTGCTGGCGGGAATCACCTCGTCGCCGATGATAGCCTCAATGGTACCGATCAGGCCCACCTTATATCCGGCCGCCTCCAGAATGGATTTCACCATATAGGTGCTGGTGGTCTTTCCCTTGGTGCCCGTGATGCCGATCACCTTCAGCTTATCCGCTGGATACTCATACCAGGCCGCGCCGATTAAGGCCATCGCCATCCGGGTATCCCGCACCTGAATCACCGTCACATGCTCCGGCGCCTCCACCGGCTCTTCCACCACCAGCACGCCGGCTCCCTTCTCCACCACATCCGCGGCGTATTTATGTCCATCCGTTACCGCGCCCCTGATACAGAAAAACAGGGCCCCTTCCGTGACCTTCCTGGAATCATTGACCACAGCCGTGACCTCCGTATCCAGCTCTCCCTGCAGACAGGTGTAAGTCACCCGTTCCAGAAGCTTCCATAATTTCATGCTGCACTTACCTCCTGGCTATCCTTCTTTTTTCATAAACCAGGGCGCAAAAGCCCTTCTTATCATTATAGCATCATAGAGGAAACACCACAAGAAAAAAATCATTTGGCTGCCAGCTTGCAGCTATTCGTGTTTAATTAACTGCCGGGACGCAGGAAGAGGCAGGCACGCAGGGCCACAAGCATCTGGAAAATAACTCCGGATACCAAGAAATTCTAAGATGCAGCCGAAATTTAGGTCTGTCTCCATCTTAGTTTTTCTTGGTATCCGGAGATGTTTTCCAGATGTATATGGCCATGGAGCCCCGACTCATCCTGCGTCCTCTTTCCTTAACGACTACAGCGCATCCACCGCAATCCTGATGCAGAACCGCTTTGTTTCTCCCGGCCCAAGCTCCAGCCCTCCCTTTCCTTTCGCTTTTGCCGTCCGGATGCTGTCATAGTATCCGCTGCAGGGCTCCAGTGCGCAGTTTTTCTCTCCCCGATAGCCTCCGGCAGTGATCCAGCAGCCCAGATAGGGCAAAATTTTTCTATCGTAATAGATGCGCACCCTGGTTCCTGTTTCCGGATAATCGTAGCCGCAGCCGTCCGCCTCCACCGGCTCTGTCACATAATATTTTACCATATCATCCTCCGGCAGGCGGTCAAACCAGTACTCCCGGCCATTGATGCAGGCCCGGGGATAATCGTAGACCGTCCCCGCCTTTCCCAGATGCTTGCAGGAAAAGACATTTTCCACCTGCCTCGTCCCCTCCGGAAATACAATGCGCATCCCTGGCGTACTGTTCACCAGACAGTGCATGGTCCAGATGCAGGGAAACGCCGTATCCCCCCGGTTTGTAATCTCATACCCGCAGCAGAGCTGTTTTCCCTCCAGCCAGAACTCTTTTGTGTAATCGTAATGCATTCGGAAGCTATGATAAAACAGATGCAGCCTTTCCCCTTCTGTTTCTGCCTTAAAGGGAGCGGACCAGATCTCCCCGTGGTCGGGATAATGCACAAGCTTCCCTCCCACCTCCACCTGCTCCTCGTCCACGCCGGGGAACGCATCGTCATAGCCGCAGGCCTCAAACTGCCCAAAATCGCTTCCAAACTCCGCCCTGTCAAATTTCCCCTTCCTGTTTTGATACAAAATCTCCATGCCGGTTTCTTTACCAAAAAGGGAGGCAGCTTTGCCTCCCCTTTCCGGTAAGATCACCGCACGCAGAAAATCATTTTCCAGCAAAAATGCCTTTTCTCCCATATAATCCGTGCGCTCCATGACCTCTTTCCTTTCCTCTGCCGCCTCTCCTGTTTCCGGCAGATGCAGCCCGATCAAACCGTTTCCCGTTCCTCCAGCAGCGGCATATGAATCCGTATCCCCATGTGGGTCTTATCCAGGGCGGCGGCCTGCTTCATATATTTTTCAGCCTGCCCCATCTCCTTCTTTCCCATATGCCCCAGCGCCAGCATAAACAGGCAATGCACCTTATTTCTCTGATTCAGATCCTCCTCGAAAATCATCATATCCGGAAGTGATACCGCAAAATACTCTATTTTCACCTCATCAAACAGATGCTTTTCCCCAAAACTAATCAAGCCGTTAAAGCGACCCAGCGCCTCCTCCCGGCGACCCAGAGCCTCCAGCGCCAGCCCCTGATAGAAGATCATTTCCGGGGGCTGATCATTATAATACATCATGCCAGCCGGCTCCCTGGTTCCAAGCGTTGCCAGCTCGAAATATTCCTTCGCCGCATGCTCCTCTCCCATCTGCCGTTTGGCCTGCCCCAGGTAATAGTAAATATTGTTGTCCTTCGCTCCTGCCAGCTTTCCTTCTCCCAGACTGCGGGGGTACGAAAGCGCCCGCTGCAGCAGCGTCTCCGCCTCCCCGGGCCTGCCTTCCTTCAGCGCTGTTTTAGCCAGCTCCGTCAGCGCCGTCACATACTGGGCCGGGACCTTCCCTTCTCCTCCCTCCCAGGGGTGGAATTTGTGGCCCAGCACCAGATCCAGTGCCTTCTGGTTCTCCCCGAAATAGTTGTGAAGCGTCACATACTCCAAAAACAGTTCATCCCGAAATTCCACCAGGCTCTTATGTTTTTCGTATTCCTCCAGGCGGTATTTGGGATCCACTCCCAGCTTCTTGTAGAGCTGATCCCGTTCCATAAACACCCGGGCATCCTCCGGATTTAAGGCAAAAGCCGTTTCCAGCTCCCTGCGGGCCTCCTCCTTTTTCCCCAATTTATTATAGTAGGCAAGGGCCAGATTCCGGTGAGCGGTGGGAAAGCTTTCCTCCTTTTTGGCACAGGTCTCCCAGCACGCCGCGGCCCGGTCATACTGCCGCTTGTCATACCAGAGATTTCCCAGATAATACCATCCCCTGGAATCCGACGGATTGGCATCCAGCGCTTTCTGCAGCACGATCACATCCTCCATCCGGTGCGGGAAACAGTAATCGCCGCAGGCCTTCGCTGCCATCTCCCGGTAGAAAGCGGCCTTCTCCCCATCCATGGCCTCCTCATTGGCCGCCGCGTAATAATAAATCAGCGGGTACGTCTTATCCCCCTTCTTGGCGGACAATAAAATCTCATTGGCCTCCTTCCGGAATCCGGCATCGCTAAATTCCAGCGCCAGCTCGATTGCCCAGTTTGGGTTTTTGCCGCTTCGCTCCAGCAGTTCTCTTCGGGTCTCTCCTCCCAGCACATACCGGGCGCCATAGTCCATATAATCAATCTCGAGGCTTTCTTTTGCAAAGGCCGCAGCCTCTTCTCCTCTTCCCAGGCGCTCCAGCAGTGCTGCCTTCAGGGTCCGGGCCTTCATATTGTGCAGATTCCGTACCAGGGAGCGCTCCACATGCTCCAGAGCCTGACGGTACTCTCCCCACTGCGCACAGATACAGGCCATATGATAAAATCCGCCGTCCTGCCACGCCCCATTCCAGGTGGCCTTATAAAAGCAGTCGTAGGCCTCCTGGATTTTCCCCTGCAGTTTCAGGCACAGCCCCAGATTATAAACCGGCTCCCCGTCATAGGGGTTGGGATTGGAGCGGGTCAGCTTTTTCCAGGCAGCGCGAAAATACTTCTCCGCCTCCGCGAAAAGCCCCCGCCGCATCAGAAGAAGGCCATAGGCATTATTGATTCTGCTGTCGGTGGGATCCCGCCGCAGCCCCTCCTCATAATAGTCCTCCGCCAGGTAGGTGGCATGGCGGTACTGCTCGATATGAAGGCCGTATAGAAACAGGTCCTCATTGGTCATAACCTCCTTCGGGTCGGGGGCCGCCTTGGCCGGTTCCGGCATCCGCTCAATCTTCTCCGGCTGGGGGGTATAAGAAACCAGTTCCCTTCCGGACGCCCCGTACACGGTAAGGGTCAGGGACGTCAGGCAGGCCCCCTCCAGAGGAATGCTTTCTTTCCATACCTCCACCGGGGACAGATTTCCTTTCTTCTCATAAATAATCTGTCCATCCCGTTTCACTTCCACCCTTGCCCCCGGAAATTCTCCGCTGGCATACACCACAAACTCCGCTTCGCCCTCTTTTTCTGTCAGGGAAACCGCCGCATCCGCTGTGGCGTTCTTAATCATTCCCGCTTCCTTATAGGGCATAAAATACTGTACAAATTCCTTCTCCTCATAGGGCGCCATCCAGGTAAAATCCGGCTGGTTATCCGTAAAGCAGCCGGTCATCAGCTCAATGTAGGGCCCATCCTCATCCGTTAAATTGTCATCCCAGGCCTGCCCGAAATCCCCGCAGCCCCAGGTCCACTGCTTCTTGCCCGGTGAGATATGATGATCCGCCACATGCAGGATTCCCGCCTTTTTCTCATGATCGTAGCCGCCCACAAAATCATAGTCGGAATGATACGCCATATAGGAGGTGGGCACCGGAATATTTTTATACCGCGAAATGTCCACCCCGGCAGAGTAATCCTGTTTATAGTATACGCCTGTGGCAATGGGGAAGCGGGATACGTCCCTCTTCCCGTGATCCATCACCGCGTGGACATCCGGCGGGAACACAGACTGGGTATGGTCGTTTACCGCCACCGCCGGATTCGCCCACCACAAAAAGGTCTGCGGCACATCGGTCCGGTTATACAGCTGGCCCTTTATCTCGATATAGGCCTTATCCGGATAGAGGGTAATGCAGGCCATCCCCTTTGTCCGGAACATATTTTCAATCTCGCCCACCAGCACCGTGCAGCTTCCGTCCTCATTCTCCCGCATCCGCCAGTCCACCGGGTCAAAGGTGCTGGGCCGGTGGTGCTGCGGCCAGTTGAACTCGATACCGCCGGAAATCCATGGCCCGGTCAGGCCCACCAGCGCCGGCTTAATCACATGATTATAGTAAATAAAATCATAGCCGTTGGTCTTGTCATAAGCACGCTGAATCCTCCCGCCCAGCTCCGGCAGTATCATCACATACAGGTATTTATTTTCCAGGCAGACCGCCGTATAGGCCTTCTCCACCTTTTCATCGTAGATTTTATCGATGACACTGTGCGGGTATACCTTGCCTGAGCTTCCCTGATAAACCCTTTTTTCAAAAAACATGGGGTTTTTGTCGGGCTCTCCCACCGGATAGGTAGGAAGCAGCACCGTTTCACTCCAAACCTCCACGCCCTTTTCTATCTGCTTCAACATCGTTAACCTCCCTTTGTCTCGCTTCTCGTTTTTCACAGCTTCTCTATCAGTTCCACGCATTTCGCAATGGTTGTTTCCATAATCTCTTTTCCGATCTCCTCCGTAGCGTCCCTGGGATCATACCGCACGGTAAAATCCTCATTGGGCCCCTTCCCGAAGGTCTCGTTGTCCACAATACCGTAATCCACATTGCGCAGCTTCACTTCCCGTCCCGGAAGCTCAGACAGCTCCACCGCTTCCGGATGCAGGTAGCTCATAATCGCGGTTTCCACCAATCCCGCATGGCCGATGCCGTACCCGCATTCTTCAAATAATGGCAATATCACCGCGGCCTTCACCCCGTAGCGCTGCTTTGCCTCCTGTGCCAGCCGGTCTAAAATTGCCACCTGTTCATCCGCTCCATGCCCGTTCATAATTACAAGCCTCCGAAACCCCATCGCACAGAGCATCCCAATCTGACAGCGCATCAGCTCCTCGAAAAGTTTGGGCGGCCAGTACATACTTTTCAGAGAATTTGCCGGAAAATCCATGCCTGTGATCTCTTCCTCACCGGAAAATCCCAGCTTTTTTAAGGTTTCCGGTGATCTTGGTGTCTCCGTCCCCGTAAAAAAGGGCGGAAATACGACTCCCCCCGTAATCTTTGCGGTTTCCAGACTGGTTTCATAGGCATTGCAGGTATCCATTCCCATGCCCATATGAGGGCCATGCCATTCCATGGAACCCACCGGCAGAAATACCAGACCGTTCCCCTCCAGCTCCTGCTTCAGTTCTCCGGGTGTCAGCAGCTCAAATCTTATTTTTCCCATTCTTCTCACCATGTTTGTTCTTCATAAAAAAGGGGGCCGTATCTTCTGTTTCCCAGTTGATACCAGAGCCCCCCGCCTCATTCCGTCACATGCCAGCCATTTTTATTCCGCTGTCACGCTTCTTCTCTCTGCCGCAAACAGCGTCGATTATTCGGTTACATATTCCGGCATAACCTCTGCCAGATCATCTTCCGGAGTCACAATGATAGCCGGAACCGCATAGGTCTCGGGAATCTCTGTGCCATTCGTAATGCAGTCTACCAGCTGCTGTGCCGCGGTGCCTCCCACGTCTCTTGCGGAGAAGTAAGCAGCCGCACGGAAACAGGAAGACTCATTGGCAAACTCATCCGGGCAGAGATATCCGCCAAGACCAGCCACCATGGAATCTGCGCCAAGGCCAGCCGCTTCGATGGCTCTCGCCGCGCCCTGGGAGGACTCATCGGATACGCCCATTACCAGCCATTTCTTAATTTCCGGATGCCCGGTGATTACCGCGTTGGCCGCCGTGTTGCCCTGCTCTGCAGTGGTATCACAGTCTGCACGGAAAATACGGTTCTGATCAAAATCCTTCAGAGCCTCCAGCTCTCCCTCGGTACGGGGTACACAGGAGGATACGGTATCAGCAGTCATCAGCAGAACGCCGAACTCCTCATCCTCTGCCAGGCCGTTTTCCTCGATATAATTTACGCCCCACTCGCCCATAGCAAGGCCGATGTTATAACCGTCGATTCCTACCCAGGGAGCAAGGAGATTTCCATCCTCATCCTCCAGCGCGTCATCCACCGCGATTACCGGGATGCCGGCTTCCGTCAGCTTATCCACTGTCATCTGACTTAAGTTCTGGTCCGGAGTACATACCAGTACGCCGTCTACCTTGTCCGCGATTACCGTGTCCAGCAAGTCCATATACAGTCCCTGCAGCGGCTGCTTTCCCATAATGTCCAGGGACTGGTGATGACTCCGGTCCGTGACAGCGGCCAGACGCTGAATCATCTGATTCCCGAATCGTTTCCCTTCTGCACGGTTGTGGATGACTGCCCCCAAAGCCGCCGTCTCTTCCATGTGGGGCCCAACGACTATGCGGCAGGCCGCGCTCTGGCGAAGCAGGCGATTCTCTACCGCCCCTCCTCCCTGAAGGCTGCCATCATTGCGCCGAATATTAATCTGGAGGGTACGATTCAGCGTGTAGCGGGCTTTCGGGATATGTTCCAGGAAGAAAACCGCAGCGACGCGCTTCTCTGTGTCTGCGATATCGACGGTCAGACAGAAAAACTGTCCTATGAAAATATCTACGATAAAACACGGGAGTTGATCTCCCTCCATCCGGAGCTGAACGCTATCTATGTTACCAACGGACTTACCCAGTGGGTAGCAGCCGCCGTGATCTCCGCCGGGAAGCAAAACGATATTCTGGTATTCGGCCATGAATACACCAACATGACAAAGGAATTCGTGGAATCCGGCGCCATAACGGCAATCATCTACCAGAAACCGGCCAGCCAATGGTACTTTGCCATCCAGCTTCTCTATGAATACATGCTGGGCGAGCGGGAAATCCCTGAAAGCAATATCAACACCGAATGCCTCCTGATCACTAAGGAAACCTTGCCTCTGCTGCAGATCGGACACATATAAGCAGCCCCGGGCGGTTGTGAACGAGGCAGGGACTGGGAGGGGCGGACGCGCAGGGCCACAAGCATCTTCCTGCTGTTTCTTGGCTGGATTTACAAAATCACGCTAAATGTGGCATATTAAGCGACAAAAATATAGCCTGCGTAAGCTAACAACGGAATGATATATGCTGAGTTTGAAAGAAAAGGCAGCAAATTTTTCGACCTATCGGTTTTTCTGAATTTACTACTGAAGCAATTGCTATGCAAGAGCTGGATATAAAAAGCTTCTGTCCATGACTGCAATATTAATTTTCGCAAATCAGATATTTTCTGCTTAGGATGGCACATTCGGCGTGATTTTGTAAAGCCTGCCAGAAAACAGCAGGAAAAGACGGGGCC
>CAMNQN010000022.1 GCA_946549155.1 uncultured Lachnospiraceae bacterium
AACAAAACACGAAGAACATTCCCCTGAACAGTAACGCTTGCATTAAATAAACCAATGGTATAGACTTGAACTAATATTGTCAACGCTAATCTTCAATGATATAATAAAAAAAACGAGAAACGAAAGGAACTGCCAAATGATCTTTAATGACAAGAATCTATACAGGGAATGCCTGGAAGCCTCTGAATATAAAAAGCTGATTCAAACGTCCCATCTTCCGTTCCGGGACGGCTACTATATCACAGAATATGGGGTTGTCTTAATGGTAAAGACGCCAAACATTTATCGTCTCGAAGATGACGGTTGGAACCCCGCTCAGCAATATTTTGAGTTGTGGTATGACAGCATGGATGATTTCGCCGATATTCCCTCCGCTGTCGCAAAGCGCCTGGGACTGGATGAATACAAGATAAAACCGCACAGATAAAGGTTTCCGGCTGCCTGAACGCAGGTTCACAGCAGTTCATTGTATCAGGAGATGATCAAATGAATCCATATGCAAGTGTCCATAATACAAAACAGCTCCGGGCAATCCTGCGGGAGCTGATTTATACAAAGGAAGCGCTTCGCATGAAGCAGTTCATCCAGCACGGCCAGATCAGCACCTATGAGCACTGCCTCCGGGTAGCCCTGCTCAGCTATCTGATCAACCGCCGACTGAATCTGGGAGCTGACGAGGCCAGCCTGGTCCGTGGGGCCTTTTTGCACGATTTTTATCTGTATGACTGGCATGACCCGGCCCAGCATCCCAGGCTGCACGGCTTCTATCATCCGGCTGCGGCTCTGGCCAATGCCCGGAAATATTTTTCTGTCAATAAAAAGGAATGCAATATTATCGAAAGCCACATGTGGCCGCTGACAATCACCATCCTGCCCCGGTGCCGCGAAGCATTCATCGTCTGCCTTGCAGACAAATGGTGCAGCACTCAGGAGACGCTGTTTTGCCGGCATCGTCCGTAGTACAGCTGCGCCTTAACCCGTTACCATTCACAGCAACACCCTGGGCGCAGCACACCGATATTTTTTAGAAATGTGAGTTTATTACATGAATCATACAAAAAACGCTATTATTGACGCTTTCTGGGAGCTTCTGGAACAGAAGCCCTACAGCAAAATCACAGTAAAGGACATTGTAGATCAGTGCCAGATCAACCGGAATACCTTCTATTACCATTTTCATGATATTCCGGATCTTCTGGAGAGTACCCTGAAGACATTTTCCGATTATATTGTCCAAAACTACAGCAAATTCGGCTCCCCCATGGACTGCCTCAATCCCCTCGTAGAATACAGTCTCCAGCGCAAACGGGCGCTGCTTCATATCTACCGTTCGGTTCACCGTGAAGTGTTTCTGGACAGCCTGGGGCACATCACCCTTTATTTTGTAACCGAATACATCGATACCGCCACGAAGGAGCTGTCCCTCTCCCAGGAGGACAGAGCCCTGCTGATCCGCTTTTACAAATGTATCCTGGTGGGTGTGATTCTGGACTGGCTGGACGAGGGAATGAATTACGATCTGCTGGAAGCTGCTGTCCGCATCAATGAGCTCTTCCTCAATTCCAGCAAGCAGGCCATCCTGAAAGCCGCCAATTTAATACCGGGAAATCCCCTCTGAGATTCCCCGGTACTCTTTTTCTGCTGTCCTTTACACAGCTTGCTTTATTCCTTCGCCGCCTTCTTTTCTCTGTTTTCCTTCCACAGTTCCTCCGCCACCGGCTTCCATTCAGCGGCATACCGATCACACTTTGCGCACAGGTGCTCCACCGTCTCCGGAGATTGTAAATCTGTGGAATGGGCCTCTGTGCCCGCCACCATAGCCCTTAGCTTCTCCGGATTCTCCAGCATGGGGCAGGGCCGCAGCATATTTTCATTGAAGGGCTGCCTGTCATGATATGCCATCATCATGGGAGACTGCAGTGTCTCCAGAATGGTCTTCTCCCGGATATTGGAGTCGGAGTAATGCACAAACACACAGGGATCGATATCACCGTTGGCATTAATATGGAAATAACGGCGTCCGCCGGCAATACAGCCGCCCACATATTCCGCGTCATTCTGGAAATCCATGGCAAACAACGGTTTCGTGGACCGATAATGGCGAATACGCTGATAGGTCTCCCGCCGCTGTTCTGGGTTAGGCATTAATTCCGGCAGTGCGTCATTTCCCACCGGCATATAATGGAAATACCAGATAAAATAAGCCCCCATATCAATCAGGCTGTCAAAAAATTCCTCCGAGGTGATGGATTCAAAATTCGCGCTGGTGTAACAGGCGGAAATTCCGTAAAACAGCTTCTTCTCCCGCAGCAGCCTCATGGCCGCTGTGGCCTTCTGAAACACTCCTTTCCCACGCCGCAGATCTGTGGCGCTCTCAAATCCCTCCAGGGAAATGGCCGGAACAAAATTTCCCACCCGGAGCATCTCCTGGGCAAAGGCCTCATCAATCAGCGTTCCATTGGTAAAGCATAAGAATACGCAGTCCGAATGTTTTTCACACAGACGAATCAAATCCTTTTTGCGCACCAGAGGCTCCCCGCCTGTGTATATGTAGAGGTAAACCCCCAGTTCCTTGCCCTGCCGGATAATATCGTCAATCTCATCAAAGGTCAGATTCAGCTTATTGCCATACTCCGCCGCCCAGCAGCCGGTGCAGTGCAGATTGCAGGCGCTGGTGGGATCCAGAAGAATCGTCCAGGGAATGTTGCAGCCATATTTCTTCCGGCACTCCTCCTGCCTGGGCCACCCGGCTAAGGCCGCGTTAATAAAGAAATTCACTGCCGTAGTTTTCATCACATGGGGATCGATTTCATAAATCATACGCCGGATAAAGCTGTAATAGGGATGTTCCGGATTGGTCATAGCCTCCCGGATCATTATCCTCTGCCGTCCCAACTCCCCACCGGAAAATTTGTCCGCCCAATCCATGAGCTTCACCAGGTTCTTCTCCGGGTCCTTATACAGATAATGAAATGCCTGCTCCAGGCCAAACTTTTTAATCGTTGCTGATACATCCATGATGTTCTCCTCCTTTACAATTTGCCTTTACTATTTTTACGGTAGATAAGACCGTCATATGATTCAAAAGTCCCTCCGCCAGCAGCCCGCACCCATTGATCACATGAACGCTCTGTATCTGCGGGAAAGGTTTTACAATAATCAATACACCGAAAATACCTACACAGATGGAGCCAATCAGAATCTGTTTCCAGGTTTCCAGCCCAAACCTCCGGGCATCCTTAGAGGTCTGAATCTTCAGCAGGGCATCCAGTAAAATCAATAGTCCCAGCCCCGGCGACAGATAGCTTTGGAATCTTTCATTGCAACCCAGCACAATCAGTCCCACCACAATCAGAAGCAATCCGCAGGCAAGATCATATTGAAATGCCAGGCAATACAGGTCATTGGAAAAGTAACCCAGTATTTTAACGATACCGTAGGCAGTCAGTATAATGCCGCTGCAGATACAAACCGCCATCGTGGATACAGATGGAAGAAGCATGTATAAAATTCCGGCAATATAAAATACGACTGAGATCACGATATATCCGTCCCTCGCTATGCGAAGTCTATTCAATGTGATCACCTCTCTTCCTGGCGCCATTCTACTGTTTTTTTGCCGAAGCCACAATAGACATCCTTCGACCTCATGCCCAAAATTCAGACACTTTTCCCAAACTGTCTAAAAAACGCAAAAAAAGACCCCTCTGTCCGAAGGGTCCCTCTGCCGCAAAGACTAATCCTGGCCGGCCTGTGCGCCGTCCTTTTCGCCCCGCAGTCTTTTCATATCAATTTTATTTTCCTCCGGCGGTGTTTTCGCCTTCGGATAAATTTTCGTCATCGTTTCATCGTCATAATGGGCATCCATATATACCTGCCAGCTTTTCTTTGCCGGCACTCCCGCATCCCGCTGATCATAACGGATCAGTGCCAATGCGGACACCGCCATATTCACTGCCATAAAAACAGTCAATATCCAGGTGAAAATTTTTCCCGGGCGGACGGGAATCCTTTCGATCCACCGGGTCACCACGGGATAAACGATCTTAAACCACACCACTGCGGCTATTCCCCAGAAAAAGCAGAACAGCAGATTGACCCGTCCGCCCAGATTCAGAGGAAATTTGCTGTAATCCCAAAATATTTTGCCGAATACAATCTCTCCCAGTACACTGCAGCAATACTCGTATGCGCCTCCCAGAAGCGTACCGGTCAGAAACAAAAACAATCTGCTCCTGTCCTTATATTTGTAGAGCAGCGCCGTCATCCCTGCGATGGCAAAGCCCCAGATGATACTGAACTGCCCCCACACCAGGCTGCTGCGGCTCATCCAGGCCCCCAGGCTGAAACGGCAGAAAACGGTCTCCACCAGATCCCCCAGAAACGAGCCAATCACAAACAGCATCGCCAGCTTATAGAAGCCGCAGCCGGAGGCGAACACCTCCTTCCGGGCGGTATCCACCTTCACCTTATGGGCGGCAGGATACGCCTTTTTCAGACGGCGTTCCACCTGCCCGGCAATCCATTTTCCCATCCGGGCACTCACATTGGCAATCCGGCTGTTCGCTTCCTCCCACCGGTCCAGCCGGCCCTGCCGGCCATTTACCAGCATATAGGAAGCCACCACATCCAGCACCAGCACGCCAATCAAAAACCAGATGATCATCTCTTCCAGCAGGCGGGGTACCAGATGGAACAGGATCAGCACCAGGGGATTTCCCCATTTCACCACGTTGAAGCCCAAAATTCCCCAGACCAGGGCAGCACCTATACAGACATAGCCGTCCAGATTCAGCTTCCTTCCGGAGTAATCCCACCACCGTTCATGATACAGCCGCTCCACCAGATGCCCGGCAATCCACTCGATCACCGTAGTATCGATCATAATTCCCAGAAAGAGCCAGATTCCGTCCAGCCCCTGCAGCGCAACAGAAATAACCACCGCCCCGATCCCGTAAGAAATACAAAAAGGGCCCTCAATCCATCCCCGGTTTACAAAATTCCTCTGCTTAACTGTAGCAAAGACCGTCTCCAGCACCCATCCCGCAAAGGAATAGAAGAAAAACAGCCAAAGCACCTCAAATCCCGTGTATCTCATTTTTCATGTCCTCATATGCGGCGGCCTGCCTCCCTGGGCCGCTTTACGCCTCGCAGATGGTACCGCCTCCCACCACCACATCATCCTCATACAGCACTACAGCCTGCCCCACCGTAATCGCCCGCTGAGGCTCATCAAAAACCAACTTCATCCGTCCTCCCGGCAGGGCCGTGGCTGTGGCGGCAGCCTCCCTGGCATGATATCTGGTCTTGGCCGTCACCCGCAGCGGCTCCGTGGGATACTGGCAGGCAATCCAGTTAAAGTTCTCCGCCATCAGCTCCCGGGAATACAGACCGCTCTCCGCCGAAAGAATCACTTTATTTTCCTTACAATCCTTCCGGCATACGTACATCGGCGCTGGAAGCGCAAGCCCCAGTCCCTTTCTCTGGCCAATGGTATAGCGGATCATTCCCCTGTGTTCCCCCAGCACCCTTCCTTCCGTATCCACGAACGCCCCGCGGGGGTAGGTTTTCCCGGTATACCGCTCGATAAATGTTCCATAGTCCCCATCCGGCACAAAACAAATATCCTGGCTGTCATGTTTTCTGGCATTCACAAACCCGTAACGCTCCGCAAGGACCCGCACCTCCTCCTTACTGACGTACTCCCCCAGCGGGAAACGGGTATGGGCCAGCTGATCCTGATTCATGAAATACAGCACATAGCTTTGATCCTTGTCCCTGTTTTTCGCTTTCTTTAACAGCCAGCGTCCCCGCGTTTCATCGTATGCGACCTGAGCGTAATGTCCGGTGACAATAAGATCACAGTCCAGCTCCCTTGCCCTGTGGTAGAGACGGGCAAATTTCATATATCGGTTACAGTCAATACAGGGATTCGGGGTGGCTCCCCTCTCATAGCCCTGAACAAAACGATCGATCACCTGCCTGGAAAAATCATCGGTAAAGTTAAACACATAAAATTTCATTCCCAGGCGATAGGCCACGCTGCGGGCATCCTCCGCATCCTCCAGCGAACAGCAGGTATGCCCCTTCGGAAGATCCAACAGCTCATTTTGGAACAGCTTCATCATCACTCCCACGCACTCATACCCTGCCTCCCGCATCAGGGCCGCCGCCACAGAACTGTCCACACCGCCGCTCATGCCAATCAGTGCTCGTCTCTCCATTCCCTTCCTCTCCTTATCCCCAAAAGTCCATCCTTGTTTTAGCAAAATAATAACTGTAGTATAACAGAAAAGACCGGCTGCTTCAACCGGTCCTTTCTTAAAATAAAATGTAGAAACTACTGTTGCTGTTCAGGTGCAGAATTGCACCATGATTAAGCCCGCCCGTCTCCCCAGAAAAACAGTGCCACCGTCCCAGGGCCTGTATGGCTTCCGATGGTGGTGCCGATATCATTGATCTCCACCTTCCCATTCAGCTTCGGGAAGCGCTGCTCCACCAGATCCGCCACCGCTCTCGCGTCCTCATAGCAGGCCGACTGGGAAATATAGCACTTGCCGCTGTATTCCAGACCATCCTGGGCATACTCCTCCATCTTCTTTACAATCGCCTCGATCACCTTTTTCTTCGTACGGATCTTATACCGGGGAATCAGTTTTCCCTCTCTGTCCACATTCAGCAGCGGACAAATATTTAAAAGGCCGCCCACAAACCCTGCTGTTTTGGAAACCCGTCCGCCCTTGATGAAAAAGGTAAGATCCGTGGTAAAAAACCAGTGATGCACCTTTAATTTATTTTCATTGGCCCACTGGTAAAGCTCTTCTATACTCTTTCCCTGATCCCGCAGATCCGCCAGCTTATCCATCAGCAAACCATAGCCGGAGGAAGCGCCCAAAGAATCCACCACATAAATCTTCCGCTCTGGATACTTCTCCTCTAAAATACTCTTGGCAATATTGGCGGAATTGACTACACCGGTGATTCCGGAGGACAGGCAGACATGAAGGATATCCTTGCCCTGCTTCAAAAACGGCTCAAAATATTCCTGAAACTCCGCCTCATTAATCTGAGACGTCTTGGTATCCGCCCCCTGCTGCATGGCGCGGTAAAATTCATCAAAAGGCATCGTCTCGCCCAGATCATCCCGATACTGCTTCCCGTCCAGCTCATAATGAAAACAGATATAGGAAATATCCCGCTCCCCGAAATGTTCCTTCTTCAAATCCGCGGTAGAACAACAGCTAATGATATAATCGCCCATGGCTTCCTCCTTATACGATGCTTTCCTTCTCTAAAATATTTTTATCTAGTTTTCATTACTACATTCTATAGCATGTCAGTGATTTTGTAAAGAGTGGAATTGAAACGCTTACCCCTTAAATGCTATATCCGCGGGAAGCAAGCGTCAAATACTCCCCGTCACTGTTCAGGGGGCAATGTTTTTCGTGTTTTGTTAAGTAGCGGGACGCAGGAAAAGACGGGGCCGGGCGGGCAGATGCCTCTGGAAAACTGCTCCGGATACAAGAAACGCTAGGATGGAGCCGCCCTCCGCTTTCGGGCACCGGGGCAATTCGCCAGGAAATCCTGATGATTTCCCGGCGAACTGCCTCGGTGCCCGAAATTTTCGTCCGGCTGCATCTTAGATTTTCTTGGTATCCGGAGTTATTTTCCAGATGCTTGTGGCCCTGCGCGCCTGCCTCTTCCTGCGTCCCGCTCATGAACAAAAAACTGTATTGCACTTTATGCTTTGAGTGCATTGCTTGACAATACGATGATAAACCATTATACTGAACAATGTTCATATTGGGGTGATAAAATGAATACTGTTGTAACATCAAAAGAGGATATTTTGAAAATCAGCCGGGAGCTGATTCAGCAGCAGGGATGGTCTGCTGTCAATGTCCGGTCTGTTGCCGCTGCCTGCGGGGTATCGGTGGGTTCCATTTATAACTATTTTGACTCCAAGGCTGCATTGATGTCCGCCATTGTAGAGAGCGTTTGGCGCGAGATTTTCCATCGCCCGGAGGATGGGGCCGCATTCGGGGACACGCAGGAGTGTATCATCTGGATGTATAGACAGATGGAATATGGCTGCAAGCAATACCCCGGATTTTTTACGCTGCACTCTTTAGGATTTATGCAGGAGGAAAAAACTCAGGGAAAGCAGAGAATGCAGCAGGCTTGGCGGCATGTTCTAGAGGAACTGTGTGCCGTCTTAAAACGGGATGCCAAAATCCGGTTCAACGCCTTTACTGAGCAGTTTACGTTGGAGCAGTTTGCAGATATTCTATTTTCTCTGATGCTGTCCGCCTTGCTGCGGCAGAACTATGATCCCGCCGCTGTATTGGAGATTATCCACAGAACCCTTTATTAAATGTGAAAGAAAACATAAAGGAGAATAAACTATGCAAGCGATTGTGGAAACCTTGTTTGATGCTCTTTATCTGATTTCTGTCATTGCCATCGGAATTTTGATGATCCGGGGCAGTAAAGGAAATCGCCAATTCCGTCTTTTCGGATATATGGCTGTCGTGTTGGGAGCGGGAGATGCGTTCCATCTGGTTCCCCGTGCCCTTGCCCTGTGTACCACCGGTCTGGAAAATTACACCGTTCCTCTTGGCATTGGAAAGTGGATCACCTCTGTCACAATGACTATCTTCTATGTGCTGCTCTACTATGTCTGGCGGCAGCGGTATAAAATTACCGGTCAGGGCGGCCTCACCGCCGCCGTATATATTCTGGCCGGTATGCGAATTGTGCTGTGTATGATGCCTCAGAATCAGTGGCTCAGCGCCGAAGCCCCTCTCTCCTGGGGCATATACCGCAACATCCCCTTTGCCTTACTGGGTCTCCTGGTAATCCTGCTGTTCTATCATCGTGCAAAGAAGCATGAGGACAAGGCATTCCGCTGGATGTGGCTGACCATCGTATTGAGTTTTGGCTTCTACATTCCGGTGGTACTGTGGGCGGACGCCATGCCCATGATCGGGATGCTGATGATTCCCAAAACCTGCGCCTATGTCTGGACGGTACTTATCGGATATTTCGCTATGAAGCAGGAGTGCAAAGGATCTCCATAAACTCCTCCCCCGTAATCGTCTCTCTCTGATACAAATACTCCGCCAGCTCCGACAGCTTTTCCCTGTTGTCCATCAGAATTTTCACTGCCTTGTCATACTGCTGCTTCACCAGCGCCACCACTTCCCCGTCAATCCTGCTCTGGGTTTCAGCGGAGCAGGCCAGGGAGGTATCGCCGCCCAGGTATTGGTTGTTCACGGTTTCCATGGCCACCATACCAAAGTCCTTGCTCATACCGTACCGGGTAATCATCGCTCTGGCCAGCTTCGTAGCCTGCTCGATATCGTTGGAAGCGCCGGTGGTCACGGAACCGAACCGGATCTCCTCCGCCGCACGGCCTCCCGTGTAGGTAGCAATCTTATTCTCTATTTCCTCTTTACTCATGAGATAGTGATTTCCATCCTCCACCTGCATGGTGTAGCCCAACGCGCCGGAGGTACGGGGAATAATCGTAATCTTCTGCACCGGAGCTGAATTGCTCTGCTTTGCCGCCACCAGAGCATGTCCGATCTCGTGGTACGCCACGATCAGTTTTTCTTTATCTGTCAGAATCGCATTTTTCTTCTGGTATCCGGCGATTACCACCTCAATGCTCTCCTCCAGGTCCGCCTGAGTGGCAAACCGACGGCCGTCACGCACAGCCCGAAGGGCCGCCTCATTGACGATATTCGCCAGCTCCGCGCCGGAGGCTCCGGAGGCCATACGGGCAATTTTCGAGAAATCCACATCGTCGGCAATCTTTACCTTTTTCGCGTGTACTTTCAAAATCGCTTCCCGGCCCTTCAGATCCGGCAGCTCCACCGGTATCCGACGGTCAAACCGCCCTGGGCGGGTCAAGGCCGGGTCCAGCGCTTCCGGACGATTGGTGGCCGCCAGAATAATCACGCCGTTATCCCCCTCGAAACCGTCCATCTCCGTCAAAAGCTGATTCAGCGTCTGCTCCCGCTCATCATTGCCGCCCATCTGCCCGCTGTTTCGTTTCTGACCGATGGCGTCAATCTCATCAATAAACACGATACAGGGGGCCTTCTCCTTTGCCTGCTTGAACAAATCCCGCACCTTGGAGGCACCCATCCCCACAAACATCTCCACAAACTCCGAACCGGAAATGGAAAAGAAGGGAACGTTGGCTTCCCCCGCCACAGCCTTCGCCAGCATGGTTTTACCGGTTCCGGGAGGGCCCACCAGCAGAACGCCCTTGGGCATGGAAGCACCGATTTCCTTATATTTCCCGGGATTATGCAGATAATCCACAATCTCCACCAGATTTTCCTCCGCCTCATCCACACCCTCCACATCAGCAAAGGTGATACCGTTGGAGGATTTCACATATACCTTTGCGTTGCTCTTCCCCATGTTAAAGCTCATGGAATTGGCGCCGCCCATCTTTTCCATCATCTTCTTGGAGAGAAGCTGCCCCACGGCAATAAAGATCACCAGCGGAAGCACCCAGGACAATATAAAGCTCAAAAGCGGCGATGTCTCCTCGATAATCTCACTGGTAAAACGGGCTCCGGAAGCATGCAGCCGCTCTGTCAGGCCCGGATCTTCCATCACGCCGGTTTTATAAATCTGAGTTTCTTCCTTATTAGTAAAAACAATTTGATTGGACTGCACTTCCACCTGCCCGACCTCTCCCTCCTCGGTCATGGTCATGAAGGTACCATAATCCACTTCCTTCACCTTGCGCTGCGCCAGATAGGGCATCAGCAGCGTGTTTCCCAGCAGCAGCACCGCCAGCACAATCCCGTAATAAAAAATAAATGGTTTTTTCGGCCGTTTTACCTCGTTCATACTTACTCCTCTCCGGACATTCCCAAATCTTTTTGCAGTGCTTCTATTTCTCCGTTCATGACGGACTGCAGCTGCTTCATCAGCTCCAAAAGCTGAACCAGATTCTCTTTTCCAAACCTTTCCATCACTTTCCTGTAATATTCCCGCAAAATGGCTGTCTGTTCCCGCAGCAGCCGCTGCCCGGAGCTGGTGATCGTGACGTAGGTGCCCTCGCTGCCGTTTCCATCATGCTGCCACAGCACCAACCCCTGATCCGCCAGATTCTCCACCATCTTTGAGGTCTGGTGCATAGTCAGATTCATCTTCTTTGACAATGTCTTTAAATAGGTTTTCCCGGGGCAGACATCTGATTTCTCCCCCTGGGATGCGATTCTTTGCAAAGCAATATACTCCGGAATACTCATTTTCCTGAAAAAGTTCCGGATCTGCCCCTCATTCATAAGATAACGCTGATAGGTAAGCTCGTTGGCGATACGGTCCAACTCCACTCTCTCTTCTTCCAATATTTTTTCTCTCACAGCCCAGTCTCCTTTCCTCATTCTCTTGTTAGCACTCAATTGTATAGAGTGCTAATTTCATTCATTATAGCACACAAACCTCCGCAGTCAATAGACTTTCGATTCTTTTTAGAAATGACAGGAAATTTTTTATTCTTTTCATGTTTTGCTAATTAGCAGGACGCAGGAAGAGGCGGGTAATTAACAAAACACGAATATCCCATAAATAATACCCGTCCAGTTGTTAACTTTATTCATTTTACGGTTGACAATTCCACTTCTTTTTTCTATACTACTCTGGTAAACGGGCCCTGCCCGGGAATCCCGCGGGCCTTCTCTTTTAAGAAAAAATGTTTTCAGGAGGTTATTATGAAAAATTCAAGGATGTCCATTCAGGACATTGTCATCACCGGTTTATGTACCGCCATCATTGTAATTATGGCTCAGATCTCCATTCCAATGCCCTTGGGTGTGCCTATGACCATGCAGACCTTTGCGATTACCCTCACCGGCATCATTCTGGGGGCCAGGCTGGGCGCACTTTCTTCCTTTATTTATGTACTGCTGGGGGCGGTGGGCGTGCCTGTGTTCGCCGGGTTCTCCGGCGGCGCCCAGATATTGGTGGGCCCCACGGGAGGCTTTCTGTGGTCCTTCCCTGTCATGGCCTTTTTCGTTGGCCTGGGAGCAGAGAAATATCATAAAACGAAGCTCCAGTTTGTATTCTGGCTGGTGGTGGGCACCGTACTTAACTATGTGATCGGTGTGGCCCTGTTCTGTGTCGTGACAAAGAGCCCCGTGATCACCGGCATAACCGCCTGTGTGCTTCCCTTCATTCCCACTGCTATTATCAAAGCGGTACTGGCCTCCGTCATCGGATTGGCCATGAAAGAAAGGCTGGTGCGGACAGTATGGAACTAACTCCCCGTGACCCTTCAAAACAACAGTCGGAACCAATTCTTCTGCGCCCCCATCATCTGCTCTGTACCCAGGGCTACAGCGGGAAGGGGTATGACGCAGCCTTTGTGGAGCACATGGACAGGATTGTCCATAGACTCCGCACGGAAGAGGCAACTCCCATCCGCTTAACCTTTTCCACAGACGAACTGTGCAGCCGCTGTCCCAACAAATTGGGGGAGGATCACTGCAGCACAAACGAAAAAGTAAAAGCATTCGACGCAAAGACCGCCGAATGCTTTCATCTGGAGGAAAAAACATATATTTACCAGGACTTGGTGAAGGAAATTCAAAAAAACGCCACTCCGGAAATGATGGATTACATCTGTGGAGACTGCCAATGGGCTCCCATCAGTTCCTGCAAAAAGAATATCACCGGCAAATAAACTTTATGGGGCCGCCGCGAACCGCGGGGCCCCTGTTTTTGGAAACACTTTCATCCGCGTTTCCCCAGGACATATCAGCTTTCCGAGACAATATTCCGGATCCACAGTCCCTTCTTCAGAAAGAACAGCCCCACCGCACATTTTCCCAAATCCAATGCCTGACAAAGAAAGTAAACAACCGTGATCGTCCAGTCCGTATGTCCTGTCAGCAGACGGGCCACCGGAATACACACCACCCACACATAAACGCTGTCAAACAGCATGGTAATAATGGTCTGGCCCCCGGACCGCAGCGTAAAATAGCAGGTATGGCAAAAGGCCTGAAAGGGCATCATCACCGCCAGCGTAATGATGAAGCTGGTGGCTAATCCCCGCACCTCCTCTGTGGTATTGTAGATTCTGGGAAACCAGGGGGCCGCCAAAATCATCAGGCTTCCCAACACCAGGCAGCTTAGCATGGACACAATGATCAGCCGGGTGTCCACTTCCTTCGCTTCCTCCATCTTTCCGGCCCCCAGCAGTTGTCCCACAATGATTCCCACCGCATTGCCCAGCGCCAGATACAGCACATTAAAGACATTAAAAATAGTGGAACTGATATTGATTCCGGCCACCACCGCCAGCCCTCTGGTGGAATAGCACTGACTCAAAACCGCCATTCCGCAGGCCCACATCGCTTCGTTTAAAATCAGGGGCGAACCCTTTCTCAGTACCTTTTTCTGCAGTTCCACCGGCACCTTAAGGGTACGGTAAGCATCCTGGATAAAGGGATACTCCCCGGCGTTTGCGTGCACGGAGCTCACCACCACCAGCGCCTCTGCGAAACGGGAAACCACTGTGGCTATGGCTGCTCCCGCCACCCCCAACACCGGGGCTCCGAATTTTCCGAATATCAGCACATAATTCAGAACCATGTTCACCAGGATGGCCACAATGCCCGCCCGCATGGGCAGCACAGTCCTTCCCATCTCCCGAAGGCTGCTGGTATAGGCCTGTGTCAGCACGAAAGCCGGAAGCCCCACCAGCATAATCCGAAGGTACTGGTTCCCGTAAAACAGCGTACTGGCCACATCCCCGCTTTCGCCCTCTCCGTGAAGATAAAGGCTAATCAGGCTCTCCCCGAAAAACCAGAAAATCAGGATGCCCGCCACAGCAGCCAACGCACCATA
This sequence comes from uncultured Lachnospiraceae bacterium, assembly GCA_946549155.1. Lineage (GTDB taxonomy): Bacteria > Bacillota > Clostridia > Lachnospirales > Lachnospiraceae > Merdiplasma. The sequence goes on from CAMNQN010000022.1 coordinate 13,879, forward strand.
CAGCAGCTTAATCCGGAAGGTATTCCGGAACCCCTCCTGATTCCGGCTTCCATAAAACTGCGCTCCGAAGATACCGGCCCCGGATACAATACCAAAAATACAGATATTGAATACAAAAATCAACTGGTTGGCCACGGCCACGCCGGACATCTGCTCCGTTCCCGTCTGTCCCACCATGATATTATCCAGCAGATTCACAAAGTTGGTGATGCCATTCTGAACCACGATGGGCAGCGTGATGGCCACCAGCATCTTATAGAATGCCTTATCACCCAAATACTTCTTTCGTAAATTTTTCATCAGCTTCCTACTCCCGCTCCATTTCCTCCAGGCATTGTGCGAAGAAATCCAGGGCATCCTGCACCGGCGCCGGGCTGGTCATGTCCACACCGCACATCTTCAGCAGCTCAATCGGCGTCATGGACGAACCGCCGCAGAGGAATTTCCTGTAATTTTCCACCGCACCCGGCTCCCGATTCCAGATCTTTTTCGCGATAGCCACCGCCGCAGACAGTCCCGTTGCATACTGATACACATAAAACGGCGTGTAAAAATGAGGGATTCTGGACCATTCCCAGGCAATCTGTGAATCGGAAACCATCTCTTCGCCAAAATACGTCTTATTTAATTCCAGATAAATGCCGCACAGCTTCTCCGCCGTCAGCGTTTCCCCTGCCTCCACCTTCTCATGGGTGATTTTTTCAAATTCCGCAAACATGGTCTGCCGGAACAGCGTTCCCTTAAACTGCTCCAGGAAATGATTCAGCAGGTATTTCCTCTCCGCGTGATCCCCGGTCTTTTCCAGAAGGCTGTACAGCAGCAGCACTTCATTGCAGGTGGAAGCCACCTCCGCCACAAAAATAAAGTAATCTCCGTAAATGTAAGGCTGCGTCCTTCTCGTATAATAGCTGTGAATAGAATGCCCCATCTCATGGGCCAGGGTGAACACATTGTCCAGCGTGCCCTGATAATTCATCAGCACATAGGGATGCGTGTCGTAGCTTCCCCAGGAATAGGCGCCTCCCCGTTTTCCCTCATTCTCGTACACGTCAATCCAACGGTGATCAAAGCCCTCCCTCAGGATGGACAGATACTCCTCCCCCAGAGGGGACAGTCCCTCCAAAACGATCTGCTTCGCCTCCTGAAACTCGTATTTGCGGTTGACGCCCCGCACCATGGGCACATACACATCATACATATGCAGCTCCTCCACACCCAGCAGCTTCTTTCGAAGCGCCACGTAACGGTGCATGGAGGGAAGGTTTTTATGTACTGTATCGATAAGCTGATGGTACACCGTCACCGGAATCGGGGCCTGATCCAAATGTGCCTCCAGCGTGCTGCCGTAGCGGCGCTGTCTGGCAAAATACAAATCCTGACGGATATTGGCGTCATAGAGAGCCGCCATGGTATTCCCCAGCTTCTCGTAGGCGCGGTAATATTTTTCAAAAGCATCCTTTCGCAGCACTCTGTCCGTGCTCTCCTCCAGTGACACAAAGTTTCCGCCGGTGAGAGGCCGCAGACCGCCGCCCTCACCCCGGGCCGGCTCAAAGGTCATGTCCGCATTCTGCAGCATTCCATACACCCGGTCGGGGGCCTGCCCCAGCTCCCGGGCCAGCGCCAGCATCTGCTCCTGCTCCACAGACAGTGTATGGGGCTTCTGGCGGAACAAATCCTTCAGCCAGGTGCGGTACAACTCCAGCCCCGGCTCCTCCTTCAGATACCCCTCCAGCGTCTCCCAGTCCATAGCCAGAAGCTCCGGCTGCATCCAGGCGCACACACTGCCCAGCTTCACCTGCAGGCTCTCGCTCTGGCCGGAAAGGCCCTGATATTTCGCATTGCCCATATCCTCATGAAAACGCATCGTGGCATACACATAGATTCTCCCAAACCTCTGGCTCATCCGACAGTAGTCGTTCAGCACCTCCATCAGCTTGCCGCTGCCCTGGGACAGGCAGCCCTGATACCCGGCAAAGGCTTCCATCTGCTGCTCCAGCTTATCCACATCCTGCTGCCATGCCTCGTCTGTAGGATAGATGTCCTCCAGCGCCCAGGTATCCTCCACGTTCTGTTCCCACCGTTTTCTGATTTCTTCCATATCCTTATCCTCCCATCTCTGCCGTTCTCCGACAGTCTGTCTTCTTTGCTTCCCGGTAATCGGGGAAGCAGGCAAGTTATCATCCCTGAAATCTCAGCACATACACCTTCGTCTGATTTTTCTCATTAATCAGAAATTCTTCCAGCTTATCATACTGGCCGAACTGCCGCAGCCCCTTTTCCACCAGCTCCGGGTTCATGGTGTAAAGCACCACAATCCCTTCCCTTTTCAGGTGCTCCCCGGCCTTCCCAAAGAACCGGCCATACAGCGCCTCCAGTTCCTGCCCGGTTCCTGTCCCCGCCGCCCGGGGCATATCCGTGATAATCTCATCAAACAGGTAGCCGTGGGTAAAATCAAAGAAATCCTTATTGATATAGTGAATCACAGTTCCTGCCCGCTTCGTATTCTCCCGGGCCTTCTCCACCGCTTCCCCGAAAATGTCCACTCCGTACATGGGATCCGCCGCCACCGACCGGTTCCGTTCAATCAGCATGGTGCCCACACCGCAGAAAGGATCCAGAATCTGAGCGCCTTCCTTCAGATAAGGCTTTGCCAGTGCCGCCGTCAGCGCCGCGTTGACAGGCGCAATGGAAGCCGCCGTGACCTCCCTCCGGTAATCAAACCGTGTATCCGGCAGGGTAAACAGCTTGAGCATTGGCACAAAGCTGCCGTCCTTTCGCTGCAAAAGCCTTAACTCCACCTCATAACCGGTGGTGACATTGCACAGCCGGCCATCCCCGGACTCCTCCAGGGCCTCCGCCACCCTGCGGATAAAGGGACCCTTTTTCTCCAGGGGTATGGTTCCCTTCACCTCAATGCGATAGAGGAAGGTACCGCCCTTTTGGTGATAATCCTCCAAAAAATCCGCAATTCCTTCTAAGGCCAATGCCTGCCCGATCTCCCGGGGAGTACCCGCCACCGGCCGGCCCCCCGGAACAGGGAACAGATATTCCACCACCGTGCGAATCTTTAGCAGTTCCCGCAAATCCCCATTCTTAACCCGCAGCCCCTGGGCAAATTCCGTTACGCTGCCGCTGGTAATCTGCGCCCGGGTAGCCTCCTTCTGGCATCGGTTGGTCACCAGAATCACCTCCGGGGCCGGAGAATAGCCGGTAAAGGTATGCTTCCTTGGCCTTTCATATTTCAGAATCATACTGGTGAGCCGGACCTGCTCCTCCCGGATGTGCTTCCGGTTCTCCTCTGTCAGCGGTTTGCTTCCCAGTTCCTCCCGGCAGGCCTTTAATTTCTCCAGCCAGGGACGGTAATCCAGCTTTTCCATGGCTTTCAAATAGTCTGCCCGGACAAACAGCGTCTCCTCCCGCTGATAAGCGGCAAAAAGAAAAGGCAGAATATCTTCTGTCTCCATCTCCCCCAGAATCAACGCCGCGTTTTTCCGGATCTTTGGGTCCTCCGCCTTCAGAAGCCCTGCAAAAATCTGAAAGTCCCCGCCCAGCAGATAGGCCAGCCTCCTTTTATTTTCCTCTGTCTTTATTTCCTGACGAAGGGAAATCAGATTCGCTCTGACTTCCCTCCCCTGACTGATCGCTTCTAAGTAATCCTTCACTGTCTTCCCTCTGTTTCCGCGTCCTGCTCCGCCATACTCTCCAGGTAAGCCGCCAGCTGATCCAGCTGCGTTTCCGCCTCTGTCACCTGATACTTTTCCCGGCACTCCTCCCGGTAATTCATCACATCATCCTTGAACTCTTCCCATTTATCCTCATTCTCCACGTAATACTTGGGACAATCCTTCCCCGTCACGTCGTAATGCCGGATAATATGATCCCGGTCCAAACCATATTTTTCCGTCAGATAAGCTGTAAGCTTCACCAAAGCCTCATAGGTAGCCTGGGTAAATTTGCCTGTAGTATCCTTGTGACAATTCTCAATGGAAATGGACTGATTGTTCATCTCATTGGAAGCGTAGGCAATCTCACCGTCCGGCACACACCGGATAATCTCCCCCTCCAGGCCCACCACGTAATTGGCGCTCATGTAAGTATCCTTCAGATCCTTCAGGCTCTCGAAATAATCGTGATTTTGCTGCGCAGTGGTCTGCGGGTTCGCCAGATAGTGAATCACCACATAATTAATGGCCTTCGTTTTCTCCCCCGGCCGGGAATATTCGTTCACCGTCAGAAGCTGCTCGTCAATATCCGGCCTGGGAACATACAGCTGCTCCCCCTGGCCGTCATCTTCTATGTAATCAATAGACACATCCTGCTCCAGCAGCGCATCCAGCTCACTGTCCTGCCTGGGGAACAAAACAATAACCAGGCCCACAATCAGAACCACAAACTCAAGAAAGATGACCCATGTAATAATATGATGATTTTTGCGTGAAGTTTTTTTTCTCCTGTGATTTCGCATAATCGTAACCATCCGGCCCAAGGTCCGGATTTCAATCCCTTTTTCTTTTTCGTTCCGGCATCTCCCTCTTCCTGTTCCAAAGGGCAGCGCCGTCAAATATCCATACTGCTTTAAGTATATCAAAAAATGCGTGCCATGGCACGCATTTTTTTAATAATTTATCCTTTACTGCTCCACGCTGTAGTTCGGCGCTTCCTTCGTAATATGGATATCATGGGGATGGGACTCCTTCAGAGCCGCAGCGGAAATCTTCACGAAACGTCCGTTTTCCTTTAATTCCTCAATGGTCGGCGTACCGCAGTAGCCCATACCGGAGCGGAGACCGCCCACCAGCTGGAATACGGTATCCTCCACGCTGCCCTTGTAGGCCACACGGCCCTCCACGCCCTCCGGCACCAGTTTCTTCGCGTTGGTCTGGAAGTAGCGGTCCTTGCTGCCGTTTTCCATCGCCGCAATGGAACCCATACCACGGTACACCTTGTATTTTCTTCCCTGATACAGTTCAAAGGTTCCCGGGCTCTCGTCACATCCTGCAAACATGCTGCCCATCATGCAGACATTGGCGCCCGCCGCGATGGCCTTCGTCACGTCTCCGGAGTACTTGATACCGCCGTCGGCGATAATCGGAATGCCATACTCCTTCGCCACCGCATAACAATCCATCACTGCGGAAACCTGGGGAACACCGATACCTGCCACCACACGGGTGGTACAGATGGATCCCGGTCCGATTCCCACCTTAACGGCATCCGCACCGGCCTCGATCAGTGCGCGGGCTCCCTCGCCGGTGGCCACATTTCCGGCAATCACCTGTACCTGCGGATAAGCTTCCTTCACCATCCGGACACAGCGCAGCACATTGGCGGAATGTCCATGGGCGGAATCCAGAACCACCACATCCACATGAGCCTCCACCAGAGCCTTCACGCGGTCCAGCACATTGGCGGTAATGCCGATGGCAGCGCCGCAAAGCAGGCGGCCCTGCTCGTCCTTGGCGGACAGCGGGTATTTTATCTGCTTCTCAATATCCTTAATCGTCACCAGGCCTTTCAGGTTAAAGTTCTCATCTACAATGGGAAGCTTTTCCTTTCTGGCCTTCGCCAGAATTTTCTTGGCCTCCTCCATGGTGATACCCACCGGAGCGGTAATCAGTCCCTCGGAGGTCATGGACTCTTTGATCTTCTTCGAGAAATCCTCTTCAAACAGCAGGTCACGGTTCGTAATGATGCCCACCAGCTTGCCCTTTTCCGTAATCGGCACGCCGGAAATCCGGAATTTTCCCATCAAAGCGTCCGCCTCCGCCAGAGTGTTCTCCGGGGACAGATGGAACGGATCCGTGATAACGCCATTCTCTGACCGCTTTACCTTATCTACTTCCTCTGCCTGCGCCTCGATAGACATATTTTTGTGAATGATTCCGATACCGCCCTGGCGCGCCATGGCAATGGCCATCCGGTGCTCCGTAACCGTATCCATCCCGGCGCTCATCAGCGGAATGTTCAGCTTAATCTTCTTGGTCAGGTGGGTGGTCAGGTCCACCTGATTCGGAATCACCTCTGAGTACGCCGGCACCAGCAGAACATCGTCAAAAGTAATCCCTTCGCTAATAATTTTTCCCATGTCTGATCCCTCTTATCATTTTGAAATTCATACAGTAATTTTTCTGCTATTAACTCCATACTCTAACAAATTCCTGACGGGTTGTCAACCGAAGTTTTGACAAAAATCGCAAAACTAATACTGCTTTACCTTCCTCGGCGCTATTCTCCGGATATCCCCCACAATATCCGCATCCAGCTCCACCTTCACCAGCTCCTGGCCCTGCTCCAGATTAAAAACCAGAGAATAGGAGGGCGCATCCGGTCTTCTGGAAGTGAAATCCCGTACCTTCAGCCCCTGTTTGTTTCGGAAGCTGTCCAATTCATGGGAATTGGAGGGTGCCAGAATCTCCAGAAGATTCATATCGTAGCTGGCGCATTTTTTACGCTTCTGCTTCGACATAATCTTATCTATATCCAGTTCTCCATTTACATAGAGATACTCGTACTCCAAATCGAACCTCGGAAGTACAAAATAACAGACTATCCCCATGGCCAGCGCCCCCAACAGCAGCACCGGATGCACAATAATTCCCCCTACAGCCAACAGCACCGTCACTCCGATGATCAGAAATTTCTTTGCCTGGTCCGCCCCAGAGGTTTCCCGTTTTACTAATATTTCTTTGTAAGAATCACCCATACTATCTCCCCGCCTTTTTTTCTTTAGTGTAACACAAAAGGAGGCAATCGTAAATCAGGATTGCCTCCTTTTTATTACCTTTTATGAGAATTACATCATTCCCATTCCGCCTGCCCCGCCTGCCGGCATCGCAGGAGCATCTTCCTTGATATTTCCTACTACAGACTCTGTGGTCAGCAGCGTGGAAGCTACGCTGGTTGCGTTCTGCAGAGCGCTTCTGGTAACCTTGGCAGGATCCAGGATTCCCGCTTCCACCATGTCCACATACTCTTCCTTGTAAGCATCAAAGCCAGTGCCTACCTCGGACTCTCTTACCTTATTGATAATTACAGAGCCTTCCAGGCCTGCGTTGGCAGCGATATGGTACAGCGGAGACTCCAGGGCTTTCAGAATGATCTTCGCGCCGGTCTTTTCATCTCCGTCCAGACCTTCCGCCATCTTGGCCACCTTCTTGGCTGCATGAATGTATGCGGAACCGCCTCCTGCAATAATACCTTCCTCAACCGCTGCTCTGGTAGCATTCAGTGCGTCCTCCATACGAAGCTTCGCTTCCTTCATCTCGGTCTCCGTAGCGGCTCCTACGCGGATAACGGCTACGCCGCCTGCCAGCTTCGCCAGTCTCTCCTGCAGCTTTTCTTTATCAAATTCGGATTTCGTCTCGCCGATCATTACCTTAATCTGATTTACGCGGTCAGCAATTTCCGTCTTGTTGCCCAGGCCATCCACGATAATCGTGTTCTCTTTCTGAACCTTTACAGATTTCGCGCGTCCCAGCATATCCAGGGTAGCATCCTTCAGTTCCAGGCCCAGCTCCTCGGAGATAACCTGGCCGCCGGTCAGGATTGCGATATCCTTCAGCATTTCTTTTCTTCTGTCACCATATCCCGGAGCCTTCACAGCTACAACAGAGAAAGTACCGCGCAGTTTGTTTACGATCAGGGTGGTAAGAGCCTCGCCCTCCACATCCTCAGCGATAATCAGCAGCTTCTTTCCGGACTGTACGATCTGCTCCAGCAGCGGAAGAATTTCCTGAATATTGCTGATCTTTTTGTCGGTGATCAGGATAAACGGATCATCCAAAACCGCTTCCATCTTCTCCATATCGGTTGCCATATATGCGGAAATATATCCACGGTCAAACTGCATACCTT
>CAMNQN010000023.1 GCA_946549155.1 uncultured Lachnospiraceae bacterium
ATTTTCTACGGCATCCTCCGAATTATTTTCCAGATGCTTGTGGCCCTGCGCGCCCATCTTTTCCTGCGTCCTGTTAATTACCAAAACACAAAAATCATTGCAACCAGAACGGTAACGGATGGTAAAATTTGACAAATTTGTGATTTTGCGGTATAGTAGAAGAAAGTTACAGAAAAATTACAAACTATTTACGAAAAATTAAGGAGGTACTGTGGAAATCTTACGTAAAATAAGAAAGGCCGTATTGCTGCTGATGATGGCTGCAGTGTTTTTGCTGCTACCGGCGAGGCAGGCCAACGCGGCGACCAATTATATTACGCAGGCGAAAAAGAATGTAATTACTTCCGGTAAATTTGTAAAAAGCACGAAGGGAATCCGCTATAAAGCCAAGAGTGGAAAGTACCTGACGAAGCAGTGGGCTTCCATTAATGGAAAGGTGTACTATTTCGGCACGGACGGTTATGTGAAAACCGGTTGGTTTACCTACAAGAAAAAGACCTATTACGCGGATGGGACAGGCGCTGTCAGTGTATCCCGCTGGGTGACGCTGAAGGGGAAGAAATATTATCTGAAAAGCAACGGTATCCGGGCTGAAAAAGAGTGGGTGAAAAAAAACGGAAAGTATTACTGGTGCGCCTCCTCAGGGGTAATGGCTAAGAGCTGTCAGGTGTCCGTTGGCGGAAAGTATTATTATGTGGGGCCGGACGGCGCCCGGAAGGAAAACTGCTGGGTTACGCAGAAGAGCGGCCGGTATTATTTCGGAAAGAGCGGCGTGCGCTATCAGAGCAAATGGGTAAAGTACAAAGGGAAATACTACTATTTGCAGAAGAACGGAGTGATGGCGAAGAGCGCCTGGGTAGGCAGTTACTATGTGGGCAGCGACGGCGCCCGCAAGACGAACTGCTATGTGGGCAGTTATTATCTGGACACCACGGGAAAACGGATCAGGGTGCTGAAATTTTCCGGGAAATATTTAATGGTGGGGGATTCCAGGACCGTTGGGATGAGCAGCGCGGTTTCTTCCTCCCAGGTGAAGTTTATCGGGAAGGTATCCATGGGGTATTCCTGGCTGAAATCCACGGCTGGGCCTAAGGTGAAGCAGTACCTGGCGGGGAATCCCGGGCTGAAGGTGGTGTTTGCTTTCGGAATCAATGACCTGGGGAATATCAGCAGTTACATCACGTACTATAAGGCCCTGATGAAAGCGTATCCGGATACGGAATTTTATTTCCTGTCCGTCAATCCGGTAAATGAGAAGCTGGCTTCCTCCAAGGGGTATAGTGTGAAAAATTCCGCCATAAAGAAGTTTAACACGAAGCTGAAAAGTACCTTCGGGGCCAGGTATATTGATACCTATTCCTGGCTGACGAAGAAGGGCTTTGGCACAGCGGACGGAGTTCATTATACTTCCGAAACCTATTTAAAGCTGTATAATTATGTGGCCGGAAAGATTGCCTGAGCATCTGGCCCGGGCCGCGGTAATCTGAACAGGTTGCCGCGGCTCTTATTTTTTGCGCCGGTGACCTTTTTTGGACGGCGGTGTGACAGGGTGGGCGGCATTTTCCAGATCCAGAAAACACATGTAGTGGATGGCGTCTTTCTTTAAGCTGTCGGAGAGGGAGCGGAATTTAAATAAAATGTCTTTTTCAGTGACGGACAGCGGATAGCAAAAGCCGGCCAGTTTTTCGGAGGCATCCTCCCGCAGGAGGTAATCTACCGGCACCTGGTAGAAGTCAGCCAGAAGAATCAGCGTTTCCGGCGGAGGGGTTCGGACGCCGTTTTCGTAACCGCTGTAGGTTTGGCGGACCAGGTGAATTGCTCTGGCCACGTCTTCCTGGCGCAGCCGGCGGTTTTTTCGCAGTTGGTGCAGTTTCTGGGGTAAAAAGGAATTCATTTTATGTCTCTCCCTTAGAATTGATTTGATTTATTATATCATTAATTTGATATCAATAGTATAATAACACAGATTTACGGAGAAATCATGAAGAAATCGTGGAGAAATTCCGGATTTTCTATAGAAAATCCGCAGAAGGTCTGTTAGAATAGCCATGATAAACGAGAAGGGCCTGGCAGCGCCAGAGGACTGCACGACCCGTTAAACGCGTAATAAGAAGAAAGAACAGGAGGTTTGGGAATGGACAAGGCATATGTGTTCTTAGCGGACGGATTTGAGGAGATTGAAGGATTGACGGTGGTGGATATTCTCAGAAGAGGACAGATCAATACGGTGCTGGTTTCCGTTACAGGCAACCGGACCGTGGTGGGAAGCCACCGGATTCCGGTGACTGCAGATGGCCTGTTTGAGGAGATGGATTTATCGGACGGCACGCTGTATGTGCTTCCGGGAGGGATGCCTGGCACCCGTTATCTGGGAGAACATGCGGGGCTGTGCCGTCTGCTGACGGAGGCTAAGGCACAGGGGAAAAAAGTGGCTGCTATCTGTGCTGCGCCCAGCGTGCTGGGACGCTTGGGGCTGCTGAAGGGGGAGACGGCGGTATGCTATCCAGGATTTGAGGAGCAGCTGGCAGGAGCCGTTGTTACGGAAAATGAGGTGGAGGTATCCGGACAGGTGACCACCAGCCGGGGCATGGGAACGGCCATTCCCTTCGCATTGGCGCTGCTGGGCCAGATGAAGGGGCCGGAAGCGGCGGATGATATGGGAAGAACTATCATATGGCGGCAGTGAGGACCGGCCCGGTTACGGTTCAGGTAAATTTCTAAAAATTATATCTAGCCTTTTTGAATAGGCTGTGCTATACTTGTAAAATGACTGTAAGTATGGAAAATACTCTATTCGCAGCAGGCAGCGCTCTTCTTCTACCGGAAGGGAAACTGCGGCGATTTTGAAAAATCAAGGAGGAAACAGTAAGAAATGAGTGTACAGGTTGAAAAATTAGAAAAAAATATGGCGAAGCTGACTATTGAAGTGCCGGCGGAGGAGTTTGAGGCAGCGATTGAGAAGGCATATCAGAAGGCCAAGGGAAAAATTTCAATTCCCGGCTTCCGTAAAGGAAAAGCTCCCCGTAAGATGATAGAGAAGATGTATGGCGCAGGCGTGTTCTACGAAGATGCGGCCAATCTTGTGATTCCGGCTGCCTATGGTAAGGCGGCGGACGAATGCGGGGAGGAGATTGTTTCCCGTCCCATGGTGGATATTGTGCAGATTGAAGCGGGCAAGCCGTTTATTTTTACCGCTGAGGTGGCGCTGAAGCCGGAAGTGACCCTGGGTGAATATAAGGGCGTAGAAGTAGAGAAGAAGGAGATTGAGGTGACCGAGGAAGAGATTCAGGCCGCCGTGGATAAAGAGAGAGACAACAATTCCAGAACCATTGATGTGGATGACAGACCGGTACAGAAGGGTGATATGATCAAACTGGATTTTGACGGTTCTGTGGACGGCGTTCCCTTCGAAGGGGGCAAGTCTGAGAATTATCCGCTGACGATTGGTTCCGGAAGCTTTATTCCGGGCTTTGAGGATCAGCTGATCGGAGCGAAGATCGGTGAGGAGCTGGATGTGAATGTGACCTTCCCGGAGGATTATCATGCGGAGGAACTGAAGGGGAAAGCCGCTGTGTTCAAATGCAGGGTTAACGAGATTAAGGTGAAGGAGCTGCCGGAGGCCGACGATGAGTTCGCCCAGGACGTTTCTGAATTTGACACTCTGGCAGAGTATAAGGACGATATCAGAAAGAAACTGACGGAGCGGAAGGAAGCGGATGCCAGAAGAGAGAAGGAGAATGCTGTGGTGGCGAAGATTGTAGAGAACGCTGCCATGGAGATTCCGGATGCCATGATCGATGAGCAGGTAAGACGGATGGCGGATGATTTCACCAGAAGAATCGAGTCCCAGGGCATTACGGTGGAACAGTATATGCAGTTTACCGGTATGGATACGGACAAATTGCTGGAGCAGATGCGTCCGGAGGCTGTAAAGCGCATTCAGAACAGCCTGGTGCTGGAAGCGGTAGCCAAGGCGGAGAATATCCAGATCAGCGACGAAAAGCTGGATGAAGAGATTGCCAAGATGGCGGAGAATTACAAGATGGAGGCCGATAAGCTGAAGGAACTGATGGGCGACTACGAGAAGGACCAGATGAGAAACGATCTGGCGATTCAGGCGGCAGTGGAACTGGTTACCGAGGCAGCAAAGGAAGTATAATAAAATATTCGGAAACCGGCAGATTCAGCGGCGGATATCTTCCGCCCGCTGTGTGTTAGGAGGAGTTCAGAATGAGTTTTGTACCTTATGTCATCGAGCAGAACAGCAGAGGCGAGCGTTCCTACGACATTTATTCCCGGCTTTTGAAGGACAGAATCGTCTTTCTGGGAGAGGAAGTTAACGACGTGAGCGCAAACCTGATCGTGGCTCAGCTTCTGTTTTTGGAGGCGGAGGATCCGAACAAGGATATCCAGCTTTATATCAATAGCCCGGGCGGATCAGTTTCCGCGGGTTGGGCAATCTATGATACCATGCACTATATCAAGTGTGATGTGAGCACCACCTGTATCGGTATGGCGGCCAGTATGGGAGCCTTCCTTTTGGCCGGCGGTACCAAGGGCAAACGCTTCGCGCTGCCCAATGCGGAAGTGATGATTCATCAGCCCTCCGGCGGCGCGCAGGGGCAGGCGACGGACATCAAGATTGTGGCAGATAAGATTTTGGATACAAGACGGAAATTGAATCAGCACCTGGCAGATAATACCGGGCAGCCCATCAGTGTGATCGAAGCGGATACGGAACGTGACCGCTGGATGAGCGCAGAGGAAGCCAGGGCCTATGGTTTGATTGATGAGGTGGTTACGAAAAGGTAGCGGAAAGGCATTCGGCTGCTGAAAGATAAAGAGAAAGGGTACCGTATTATGCCGGGAAACCCCAGGGGCGGGCTGCTGCAAAATAGCGTATTTTGTGGCAGCCCGTCTTAGCAGAATGATTATATTTTTGAGAGGTGGAAAAATGCCGGGAAAAATTGGAGAAAAAGTCAGATGCTCCTTCTGTAATAAGACGGAGGATCAGGTAAAGAAATTGATTGCCGGACCGGGCGGGGTGTATATCTGTGATGAGTGTATCGATATCTGCTCGGAGATTATGGAGGAAGAACTGGAAGAGGAATTTGAGGAAGAGGAAGAAGCAGGCACCATCAATCTTTTGAAGCCGGCGGAGATTAAGAATTTTCTGGACGAGTATGTGATTGGCCAGGAGGATGCCAAAAAGACGCTTTCCGTGGCAGTTTACAATCACTATAAACGGATTCTGGCGGGTGAGAAGGGACGCAGCGGGGATGTGGAGCTGCAGAAGAGCAATATCCTGATGCTGGGGCCCACCGGTTCCGGAAAGACATTTTTGGCGCAGACGCTGGCGAAGATCCTGAATGTGCCCTTTGCGATTGCTGATGCCACATCCCTGACGGAAGCCGGGTATGTGGGAGAGGATGTGGAAAATATCCTGCTGAAAATCATTCAGGCTGCCGATTATGATATCAAACGGGCGGAGCACGGCATTATCTATATCGATGAGATTGATAAGATTACACGAAAATCAGAGAACGTGTCCATCACCAGGGATGTGTCCGGAGAGGGCGTGCAGCAGGCACTGCTAAAGATTCTGGAGGGTACGATTGCCTCCGTGCCGCCCCAGGGAGGGCGCAAGCATCCTCATCAGGAGCTGCTGCAGATCGACACCACGAATATTCTGTTTATCTGCGGGGGCGCCTTTGAGGGGCTGGATAAGCTGATCGAGAGCCGTATGGACTCCAGGTCCATGGGCTTTATGGCGGAGATAACCAGCAAGACGGAGACCAATGTGGGCGAGCTGCTGCGTCAGGTGATGCCCCGGGATCTGATTAAATTTGGCATGATTCCGGAGTTTATCGGCCGTGTGCCGGTGGTGGTTTCCTTAGATGAACTGGACCGCACAGCATTGATCCGTATCCTGCGGGAGCCGAAAAACGCCATTATACGCCAGTATCAGAAGCTGTTTGAGCTGGACGGTGTAAAACTGGATTTTCAGCAGGATGCGGTGGAGGAGATTGCGGATAAGACCATCGAGCGGAGGACAGGAGCCAGGGGCCTGCGGGCTATCATTGAGACTTCTATGCGGGATTTGATGTACGCGATTCCTTCGGAGGAAAATATTAAGAGCTGCATGGTGACAAAAGATGTGATTGACGGAACAGGGACGCCCATTCTGACCTACAAGGATGGGACAAACGGGCAGACACATTCCGAGATAATAGAAGAGACTGCGTGAGAAACCTATGAGTGAAGTGATAAAAAATATGCCGGCCATTGCCCTGCGGGGCATGACGGTGCTGCCCTGTATGATTGTACATTTTGATATCAGCAGGGATAAATCGATCCGGGCTGTGGAGGCTGCTATGCAGGCGGATCAGAATATTTTTCTGGTGACCCAGCAGAATCCGGATGTTGGAGATCCGGATATTGGGGATTTGTACCGGATCGGGACGGTAGCCAGGATTAAAAACCTGGCAAAGCTGCCCCAGAATATTGTGCGGGTGATGGTGGAAGGCCTGGAGCGGGCGGAGATGAATGACCTGAACCAGGAGGAGGGATTCCTTCGTGCGGAGGTGGTGACTTATCCGGCGGAGGAACAGCCTGCGCTGCGGGAGTGTGATGCTGTGGCCATGACCCGGGCGCTGAAGGACATTTTTGCCAGATATTGTATGGAAAATCCCAAAGTGGGCAAGGAACTGTCCAAGCAGATTTTGGACATTCACGATCTGGGAAAGCTGGTGGATCAGATTTCCATCAATCTGCCGCTGTACTACGAGGATAAGCAGCGTCTGCTGGAGGCGGTGGACCTGGAGAAGCGGTATGACACTCTGTGCTTGATTCTCTATAATGAATTGGAGATTATACGGATTAAAAATGATCTTCAGAGGAAGGTGAAGGAGCACATTGATCAAAATCAGAAGGAATATATTCTCCGGGAACAGCTGAAAGTGATTCAGCAGGAACTGGGGGATGATAACCCCATGAATGACGCCGATCACTACCGGGAGCAGTTAAAAAAGCTGGAGGCTTCGGAGGAAGTGAAGGAAAAGATCGGCAAGGAGATTCAACGTTTCCGGAGCCTGGCGGGAAATTCCGCGGAGGCTTCCGTTTCCCGGGGCTACATTGAGACGCTGCTGGAGCTTCCCTGGGACAGGATGTCGGAGGACAACCGGGACCTGAAGCATGCCAGAAAGATTCTGGATGAGGATCACTACGGACTGGACAAGGTGAAGGAGCGTGTGCTGGAGTTTTTGGCGGTACGGACGCTGACCCAGAAGGGGGACAGTCCTATTCTCTGCCTGGTGGGCCCGCCGGGAACCGGAAAGACCTCCATCGCCCGGTCGGTGGCCCGGGCTTTGAATAAAAAATATGTGCGGATCTGCCTGGGAGGCGTTCGGGACGAGGCGGAGATCCGGGGACATCGGAGAACCTATATCGGTGCCATGCCGGGCCGCATTGCATCCGGAATCAAGACGGCGGGGGTGAAGAATCCGCTGATGCTGCTGGATGAGATCGATAAGGTCAGCAGTGATTATAAGGGGGATACTTCCTCTGCCCTCCTGGAGGTGCTGGATTCAGAGCAGAACAGTAAGTTCCGGGATCATTACATTGAACTGCCGATGGATCTTTCCCAGGTGCTGTTTATTGCTACAGCCAATGATCTGCACACTATCCCGAGGCCCCTGCTGGACCGTATGGAAGTGATCGAGGTGAACAGCTATACGGAGAATGAGAAGCTTCACATTGCGAAGGAGCATCTGGTGAAGAAGCAGCGGGAGCATCACGGACTGCAGGAAAAGCAGCTGACCATCACCGGCGGCGCGCTGCAGAAGATTATTTCCGGCTACACCAAAGAGGCAGGAGTGCGTCAGCTGGAGCGAAAGATCGGGGAAATCTGCCGGAAGGCGGCTAGGGAGTTGCTGGAGGGGGAGAAGGAGATGGTTCGGGTGAAGGTCTCCAATGTGGAGAACTATCTTGGCCGGGTCAAATATACGGTACAGAAGTTAAATGAGAAGGATGAGGTGGGAATCGTCCGGGGACTGGCCTGGACCAGCGTAGGCGGCGATACCCTCCAGATCGAAGTGAATATTATGCCGGGCAAAGGGGAATTTCTGCTGACCGGACAGCTGGGGGATGTGATGAAGGAGTCCGCCCAGGCAGGAATAAGTTATCTGCGCTCTGTCAGCAGCCGGTACAAGCTGGATGAGGAATTTTTCAAAAAGCATGACATCCATATTCATATTCCGGAGGGAGCTGTGCCAAAGGACGGTCCCTCGGCGGGCATTACCATGGCTACGGCTATGCTCTCTGCTATGACACAGACGCCGGTGCGGGCAGATGTGGCCATGACCGGGGAGATTACCCTGCGGGGACGGGTACTTCCCATCGGTGGTCTGAAGGAAAAGCTGCTGGCGGCAAAAAATGCCGGAATGAAAACAGTGGTGGTTCCCGAGGATAACCGTCCGGATGTGGAAGAGCTGTCGGAGGAGATTACCGGCGGCCTGCGTATCGTCTATGCGAAGAGCATGGAGGAGGTACTGAAGACGGCGCTGCGGCCGGAGAAGTAGTCCGGCCGGCCCGGCGACCGGGAAGGCAGTCCGGGCATTCCGATGCAGCAGGAGGCTTTGTCTGTCCGGACTGGCGGCCAGAGACTGCGGGGCGGAAGGCGGCCATGAGATTATGGAGAAAGGCGGCATCAGCCGGATAAGGTGAGACTATGATAATCAAGCAGGCGGAGCTGGAGACGGTATGCGGTATTACCAGTAAATTGCCGGAGAATACGCAGATCGAGGTGGCCTTTGCGGGGAAGTCCAATGTGGGCAAGTCTTCTCTGATCAACGGTCTGGTGAACCGGAAGAGCCTGGCCAGAACCAGCTCGCAGCCGGGGAAAACCCAGACGATCAATTTTTATCACGTAAACGGGACGCTGTATCTGGTGGATCTGCCGGGATATGGATATGCCAAGGTATCTGCGGAAGCAAAACAGCAGTGGGGGGCGCTGATTGAGCGGTATCTTCACGGCTCCCGCCAGCTGAAGGCGGTGTTTCTGCTGATCGACATCCGCCACGATCCCGGTGCCAATGATAAGATGATGTACGACTGGATCTGCCATAATGGATTCGAGCCTATCATCATCGCCACAAAGCTGGACAAGATCAAGCGCAGCCAGATACAGAAGCAGATTAAGGCCATAAAGCAGGGCCTGAACGTAAGGCCGGGCACGGTGGTGATACCCTTCTCCGCTGAGACGAAGCAGGGCCGGGAGGAGATCTGGGCGCTGATTGAGGGGATGACGGAGAAGAAAGAGGAGACAGAAGAGTGAGACGGGACTGGATCAAGAAAGGGCTTCTGATTGGGCTTTTGGTTTGTGTGGTTGTACTGGTGGGAGTCAACTGGAAGCAGTTTTATATAGAAAAAACATATTCCATTCAGGATATGAAAAACAGCGATGATGGAGAAAAATATGAGCCGGAAGAGCTGTCTGTTTTAGGAAACCAGACCGTGACGCAGGAGTTTACAGCATTGGAATCAGAGATTCTGGAAGTAGCTGTTGACTTTAAAGTATGGGAACAGAAGAACGGAACGGGAAAAATTCTGGTAGAGATTCAGACCATAGACGGAGAAGTGCTGGCATCCAAAGAAAAGACGGTGGAAAATCTGGTGCAGGGTAAGTATGGGATTACTACGACCTTTTCTGTCCCGGCACAGCTTCAAAGGGGTGAAACCTATCGGATTGTAATTAGCAGCCAGAATGTGGAAAACGAAAAGGGCTGCTATCTCTATGTGGTGGAAAATAAAGGAAAGTTATTTGGTGATCTCGCTGTAAACGGGGAAGCAGCAGAGGGCCGGATTAAGTTGAAGATGACTATGACTCATTTTGCGTGGAACAGTATGGTTTTTATCTTTTTACTGCTCCTTGCGGCAGCTTTGCTGTTGCTGATTCCCCTGGATAAGGTGCAGGTGTGGGCAGACAGAAAATTGCCCTACCCTGTGAATCTGAATGTCCTGTGTGCCAGAATCCTGTTTTTCATTTCTCCAGTGGTGGCGTTTTTCGTGGTACAAAGATATTCAGAATATGGGTTCAAAGCTTTTTTTAAACTGATGATTCATGTCAGGGGAATTCTGAACATTTTCCTTTATGGGCTGGTCTGGTGGATCCTTTATCTGATCTGCAACCGTACCAAATATACGGCAGTGCTTCTGGTGGGACTGTCCTCGATTCTTGGATTAGCCAACTATTTTGTATGGCAGTTCCGGGGCTCACCGGTGATAGCGGCGGATCTTGCTTCTCTGGGAACGGCAATGGATGTGGCCAGAGGGTATGATTACGTCCTGAATTTGTCTGCATTGTGGGCCATTGCAGTTACGGTGGTCTTTATTGTACTGGCTCTGAGCCTGAAAAGCTACAAAGGCCTGAGCTGGAAAAGAAGAGGCTGTGTGGCGCTGGCGTTCCTGATTCCGTATGGGATATACCATACCCAGCTGCTTCATGGTACGCTGCTGAAGGATCACGGGGTGACGGTGAGCGTCTGGGATGCCGCCAGAAACTATGCGAAAAACGGTTCTTTGTTATCCTTTTTCATCAGCTATACCTACTATAGAGTTGAGAAACCGCAGGGGTATTCCGTGGACAAGGCGGAGGAGATTGTTCAAAATTATACCTCGGATTTGGCAGAATGGGTGGAGGGAGAAACTCGTCCCAATATCATAGCCATTATGAATGAAGCTTTTTCCGACCTGAGCGTGGATGGGGAACTGGCTGTCACAGAAGATTATATGCCCTATATTCACAGCCTGAAGGAAGATACGGTGAAAGGGAAGCTTTATGTGTCTGTTTTTGGCGGAAATACAGCTAATTCGGAATATGAGTTCCTCACAGGCTGCACCATGGCTTTTATACCGTTTCGGGCTATTCCCTATAATACGTATATAAAAAGTGAAATTCCTTCCCTTACCTGGTCTTTAAAGGAAGCGGGGTATGTGGGCAATTACGCAGTGCATCCCTTTTATAAAACAGGCTGGAGCCGGGATAAGGTTTATCCGTATCTGGGATTTGAAGAATTTTATAGTATATCCGATATGGAGAATGCGGAGTACATCCGCAATTTTGCGTCAGACAAAACAGATTTTAATTTTATCATTTCCAAATATGAAGAAACCAGAGAGCAGTCAGAAGAACCTTTTTACACCTTCAGTGTGACCGTGCAGAATCATGGGGGCTATACCGCTTCCCAGGGGCTGGTGGATCCGAATATTACCATTATGGATCCGGCACTGCAGGACGAGGGGGCGGAACAGTATGTTAACCTGGTCAGGGAATCGGATGCTGCGTTCCGGGAACTGACGGAATATTTTGCGCAGGTGGAGGAGCCTACGGTGATCGTGATGTTCGGGGATCATCAGCCCTCTCTTTCTACAGAGTTTTATGAGAAGCTTTTCCAGAAGCCTTCCAGTCAATTTACACTGCAGGATACCATTGACAAATATACGGTTCCCTATGTGATCTGGGCGAACTATGATATAGAAGAAGGGGAAGCGGATATGAGTGCCAATTACCTGTCCGCCTATCTGATGAAGGTAATCGGAGGAAAGATGACGGGATATCAGAAATATCTTATGGATTTGTATGAGAAAATTCCCATGATTACGGCAAACGGATACCGCGGGGATGACGGGGAGCTTCATGAACTGGATGCGAAAACTCAATATTTGGAGCTTTTGCGCGAGTATCAGATTCTTCAATACAACAATATGTTTGATACTTCAAACAGGACGGAGGAATTTTATTGCCTGAGGGCCGGATAGAGCAGCGGTGTTAGGACTTGCCGTGAGGGAAGAAAATCGGGGCGGCTCCATCTTAGATTTTCTTGGTATTCGAAGCAGTTTTTCAGATGACAGGGGCGGCTCCGCGCTTTCCCTTCCTGCGTCCTGCTAATGAACAAAACACGAAGAGCATTGGTACCTGGGCGGTAACATTTTGGTGCAGAATAGCCTTTGAATAATCCAAAAAGGGACTTGACAGCAGATATTGTGATGCAATATACTACAGACAGACAGACAGACAGACAGACAGACAGACACATCTGCCTGCTTTTTTGTTATACCAATATTGTTAGTAAAAGGGAGCAGTTGGCCACTCGTGCCGGATGGATAACTGCTTCTTTCCGTGTATATAACAGAGGTTTACAGTACCGCAGCCGTGTTTGAAATGTGGAGAGAAGAATAATTATGAACAAAACGGATAGCAGATGTGCCATAAATGAAGAGGAACGGAAAAAAATACTGGATGATATCCGGGTTGGCATTTGGCGGGTTGAATTTATACCAGAGCAACTGCCGAAGCTGTATGGGGACAGGAATATGTTCGCGGTACTTGGAGCAGAGCCGTGGCTGTCGCCGGAAGAATTATATGAGCATTGGCACGGAAGAATCGAGCCGGTGTATCTTTCGTACGTTGACAAGGCGGTGGAGCGGTTGATCGCGGCAGGGCAGCCGGTAGAAGTGGAGTATATATGGAATCATCCCCAGAGAGGAAAGAAGGTTGTGCGGTGTGACGCCACCTTATCTCCCTGGCAGGAGGACGGGAAAACCGTGATGCTTGGATTGCACCGGGATATCACGGACAAGCTTGTAAATAATATCTGGCAGGAAGATGGATATCATATCGTTGACTATTATAAGATGAGCCTTTGCGGAAAACATCTGATCAGAGCATATGAAGACCTATTTTTAGTGGACATGGAAGACAAGGCTATTCATCCGGTTGCATACAGAAATAATCATTGTCCGGTTATCGAGGATGGAAGATCCATATTGGAGGTAATTGCTCAGTGTGTGCCTCCGGAAGAACAGGAAAAGGTATACAGGCTTTTTTCAGATGAATCCATGCAGGAAATCGTTGCGAAGAAAGGTTCGGCCAGTGTTGATTTCAGAAGAGGGGAAAACTGCGGCAGAGATAAGTGGGTAAGAGGAACGCTTTATACGGTACAGATCAATGGGAACGATGAACTTTTGTTTGCAGTACAGGATATACAAAATGAGTATAAGCTTAAAATGCTGAAGGAAGAGAAAGAAGATGTGCTGTACTCTGTTATACATGAGCGGTCTGTTATATACGAGTATGATACCCAATTACAGCGGCTGCAATTATTAAAGAGTGATGTTGATAATATCAGCAGGTCGGTGGCTTCCGCCAAAATGCCGTTACCCAAACTGGCGGAACGGCTGTGCACTTATTATGTGGATCCTTCAGAATGGTCAAAGGTTAAGGAGTTTTTGGCGCCGGAAAGTATCAGCAGCTGCCTGACGGAAAAATGTAAAAGGTTTCTTTCCCTTTCCTTAAACGCTGCCTATTCCCGGCATGATTATATCAAGCTTTCGGTTCTGCCTTCCTCGAAAGCTAAGGAAAAGGCATATCTTGTGATGGAACTGATGGATCAGAGGGAACGTCTGTACCCCATTTTAGAATCCTATATCCGGAATGCGGTGGATCATTTATACTGTGTAGATTTAAAGACGGGTTACTTTTTTCAATTTATAGGCAATACCGAGGAGTATGATATGCCGCCGAAGGAAGGGCATAACTATACCAGGGAAATGCTGGATTACGCGGATCGTTTTGTCCCTGAGGAGGACAGAGAGCTTGTGAAAAGGCAGATGAGCCCGGAGTTTATTTTTAAAGCATTAGAAAATAAGCAGGAATTTTCCTTTGTTGAAAGTATTCTTGGAAGACAGGGAGAAATACGAAAAAAGCTTGTCACATACATACCCCTTGATCTCTCAAGAGGATATGTGCTTCTGCAAAGAACAGATGTTACAGACAGGTATCACAGAGAGCAGATGCTGGAAAAAGCACAATTAGAATCTATGACAGATCCCCTTACGCAGCTGTATAATCGTCTTGGCAGTGAAAGGCTGATTAAAAAAGCGTTGTCAGAAACGGATGAAAACAGGAATGCGGTGCTGCTTATGCTGGATTTAGACAATTTTAAAGAGGTTAATGACAGATTTGGACACCCGGTGGGAGACCAGATATTGTGCGAGGTAGCCCGGAAGCTGAAGGAATGCTTCCGGACAGGAGACATTATCGGACGTCTGGGCGGAGATGAATACATCATTTTCCTGCCCAATATGCTTCACAAAACCGATATACACCCGGTATTGAGACGGGTGGTGCAGAAATTAAATATTGTCTATAAAAATGAAACGGAAAGTATTACGGTAACCGCGTCTGTGGGGGCGACCTTTTGCAAAGGGCAGCCATATGAAGAGTTATACCCGCAGGCAGATGCAGCACTGTATTATTCTAAAAAAAGGAAAAACAGATATTCATTGTTTGAAGAGATGAAAAAATAGTAGCGGAGTCAGGAAGTTATGGAAAAACAAAAGATTTTAATTGTTGATGATTCAGAAATGAATCGTGCTCTTTTAGCGGATATTTTGGAGGAGCAATACGATGTCACAGAAGCGGAAAACGGGGTTCAGGCCGTTGAAATTCTTGCCGGGAATGAAAACGACTTCTGGTTTGTGCTTCTGGATATTATGATGCCGGGAATGGACGGCTTTGATGTGTTGAATTACATCAACAAACATTACTGGAACGACAGAGTCGTTGTCATGATGATTTCCTCGGATGATTCGCCGGAGAATATAAACCGTGCGTACAGCCTGGGCGCCTTTGACTATATCGGCCGCCCCTTTGATCCGATGATCGTCCGCAAGCGTATTGCAAACACCCTGTTTTTATATGCGCGCCAGCATGATCTGGAAAGGGCTGTGAAAGAACAATTTTATGAACAGCAGAAAAACAATGATTTGATGATCTCCATTTTGTCTCATATTGTGGAATTCCGTAACGGAGAGAGCGGCATGCATATACAGCATGTCAAAAAAATCACAGAGCTTTTACTGAAACAGCTGGTTCAGCTTACGGACAGATATTCTTTTTCTGAGGCAGACATTGCATTAATCAGTGTGGCTTCGGCGCTGCACGATATCGGGAAGATTTCCATACCGGAGGAAATCCTGAATAAGCCGGGAAAACTGACCCCGGAGGAGTTTGAAGTGATGAAAACCCACTCGGACATCGGTTCAAAGATGCTCTCAGATCTTCCGGTGGAGCAGTTCAATTCATCTCTTGTGAAAGTAGCCTATGAAATATGCCGATGGCACCATGAAAGATATGACGGCGGGGGGTATCCGGACGGATTAAAAGGAAAAGAGATTCCGATTGCCGCCCAGGTGGTTGCGCTGGCTGACGTATATGACGCATTGACAAGTGAGCGGTGCTATAAAAAGGCATTTTCCCACAAGGAAGCGTTACATATGATTTTAAATGGGAAATGCGGAGCATTTAACCCCGTTCTTTTACAGTGTCTCGATGAAATTTCAGATAAACTAAAAAGACTGTACGAGAATACCGACTGGGTACTGGAGACAGAAACAGTCCCATACAGGAAAGATACAACGGAGGATGACGGACCGCCTTATGGGAAAGACCAGGATATGTCAGGCCGGCCAGGATATATGCGATTGTTATACGTTGATTCATTGACAGGGGCATATAATCACCGCTATTATAAAGAGTATATTCAAAATATCACCGATATCGAAGCGGTCGTATTAATGGACATAGAGAATCTGAAACAGATAAATGACGATTTTGGGCAGGATGCCGGTGATCTTGTGTTACAGCATACGGTGCAGACACTGCTGCCCCTGATACAAAGAAACGATATTTTGATTCGCTATGGCGGCGACGAATTTCTGATTGTATTTAAACGGATGACAAAACATACATTTGGGGCAAGAATGGAGGAAATCCGGCAGAGCCTTGACACATTGACGGTGGACGGAGATCCCCGGCTTCATATTGCGGTAAACATAGGCGGAGTCTATGGCACAGGAAAACCGGAAGAACTTTTTCATATAGCAGATAGTATGCTGAAGCGGTCAAAATACACCAAAAAGCAGGTAACCATTTGTTTTCTTGATGAGAGCGGGGACAGTGCAGATAAAATCTGAGAAAATGCAGCTTCCTGTTTCTTGATGTACGGAAAATTTGTCAAAATCTTATATATGCGCTATGGAGGGAAAGACAATGGGACACAGTAAGAAAAAGAACGCCATAACACGGTTTTTAATATGCAGTTTTTCCGGAATCATAATCTTCAGCATTCTGTCTTTCAGCTGGTTGGGGATATATATGACCCGTAAGAGTCATGAAGCCTTCCATCAGATAGGAAATATCTATATGTCCGGAATGAGTGAGCAAATATCCAGGCATTTTGAATCGGTTATTAAACTGCGCTTTGATCAGGTGAGCGGCCTGGTTTCTGTGGTCCAGTCGGATGATCGTGATAAAGAGGAGATTGATGCGGAGCTGGTTTACAGGGCAAATGTCAGGGATTTTGATTACTTAGCGCTTTGTTCCACCGAGGGCGTCTTTGAGACCCTTTACGGACAGCCAATACAGCCTCAGAATCCGGAGCCCTTTGTAGAAGCGCTGGTTCAGGGAGAGCAAAGAGTTGCCATCGGCGTTGATTCTGCCGGGAATGAGGTGGTGCTGTTCGGCGTTGACGCGGATTACCCTATGCAAAACGGTGAGAAAAGTACCGGACTGATAGCGGCAATTCCGCTGGAGTACATCACCGATTTCCTCTCTTTAGAAAGAGAAGACCAGATGATGTCCTTTTGCATCGTTAGAAATGACGGCAGCTTTGTCATAAACAATTCCAGCATCGGGCTTGAAGATTCTGAGAAAAAAATGCCGGAGCTGCTTGACTGGTATGGAGCGGATTCCAGCTCGGTATATTCTGCTGAAGCGTTTTTTAATGCCCTGAAGAATCGCCGGACGTATGCCTCCATCATTGAACTGGGAGGTGAGGAACAAAAGCTTCAAAGCATCCCCCTGGCAAATTCTGAGTGGAATCTGATAGCGATCATGCCTTACAATGAATTAAATGATGTTTTGTCTACCTTAAACGTCCAGCGTACAAGATTTACAGTGCTGTCCTGCCTGTTTGTCTTGATCCTTATGGTGCTGATTTTTATCGGATATTTCCATATGACCAATTCACAGATGGAGGAGCTGGAAAAGTCCCGTCAGGAGGCGGCAGAGGCAAACAAAGCAAAGAGTGAATTTCTGGCCAATATGAGCCATGATATCCGGACGCCCATGAATGCGATTGTGGGTATGACGGCCATCGCGACAGCCCATATTGATGATCTGGAACAGGTAAAGGGGTGTCTTCGGAAAATTGCACTGTCAAGCAAACAGCTGCTGGGGCTGATCAATGATGTTTTGGATATGTCTAAAATTGAAAGCGGCAAAATGACTCTGGCGATGGAGAATACTTCCTTAAAAGATTTGTTTGACGGAATCGTCAGTATTATGCAGCCGCAGATCCACACAAAAAAACAAAGCTTTGAGGTACATGTGACGGATGTCGCAACAGAGAATGTATGGTGTGATGGAGTCCGTCTGAATCAGGTTTTACTGAATCTTTTATCCAATGCAACAAAGTATACTCCCGAAGGAGGCACGATACAGTTAGCTCTTTTTGAAGAAGAATCTCCCAAAGGAGAAAATTATACCAGAATACATATAACGGTAAAGGACAATGGCATCGGCATGACGCCGGAATTTTTAGAAAAAATATACGAATCCTACAGCCGTGCTGACGGCGCCAGAATCCAGAAAATCGAGGGCACCGGACTGGGCATGACGATTACAAAGTACATTGTAGATGCAATGGAAGGAACGATCGATGTCCAAAGCGAGATTGAGAAAGGAACGGAATTTTACCTTACCTTTGATCTGGAAAAGGCTCCTGCCGTGGAAGTGGATATGGTTCTCCCCTCCTGGAATATGCTGGTGGTGGATGATGACGAATTTTTGTGTAAATCCACAATAGATATGCTAAAAACATTCGGAATAAATGCGGAATGGACACTGACCGGGGAACAGGCGATAGAACTGGCAATCGGGCATCATAAAAGAGGGGATGCCTATCAGATTATTCTGCTGGACTGGAAGCTGCCCGGCATGAACGGGATTCAGGTCGCAAGAGAACTTCGCGGCCATTTAGGGGATGATGTTCCGATTCTGCTGATCTCAGCTTATGACTGGAGTGAATTTGAGACAGAAGCGCGGGAAGCTGGAATTAATGGTTTTATTCCCAAACCACTATTTAAAACCACTTTGTTTTATAATCTGCGTCAATATATGGGTATCGAAGATACTGACAATCAGGAGCAGGAAAGAATGGAGGAGTTATCCGGGCGCCGTATTTTGCTTGCGGAGGATAATGAACTGAACTGGGAGGTGGCAAGTGAATTGCTGTCAGACCTGGGGCTGGAGCTGGAGTGGGCGGAGGATGGCCGGGTATGCCTTGAAAAATTTGAAAAATCACCGGCCGGATATTATGATTTAATTCTCATGGACATTCGCATGCCGTATATGACAGGATATGAAGCTACGCAGGCAATCCGCAAGTCGGATCATCCGGATGCGTCATCCATTCCCATCATTGCCATGAGTGCGGATGCTTTCCCTGAGGATATCCAGCATTGTCTGGACTGCGGTATGAACGCCCATGCAGCGAAACCCATTGACGTTATGGAAATCACAAAACTGCTGGAAAGATATTTAATAGATGAGCAGTAGGAAAAAATTTTCCTTGACGAGGCAAAAAACTAAAGATATAATGGTACAAGATGGCAAAACGCAAAAATTTTAGTGTGGGCATATTCAAGGATGGGAAGAGTAGATAAAGAGAGGGCCTTCAGAGATCTGCCGGATGGTGCGAGGCAGAGGGCGGCTTTATTGAAAATCACCCCGGAGAAGCAGGTATGAGCCGCCCGATGGGCAGGTGGATTCGGAAAGAAATCCAGGCAGGCCTTCGGGCAGGGTAGTATCTGACGGACTGATTTCACGTTATAGGGATCAAAGGTGCCGTATCGCTGTGTGGATGCAGGGATACGGAAACAGGGTGGTACCGCGGATCGTATTGTTTCGTCCCAGACAGAGGGATGTGGATACGATCCTTTCTTTTTGCCCATTTGGATTGCCGGAGGCGGCAGGAGGCCTTCCGCCGCAATACTATGAGGAGGGAAAATTATGAAAGTTTATAAGAAATTTATGGACATCGTGACGGCGATCGAAAATATTGTTCTGATTTTGTCCCTGGTGCTTGTGACGGCGCTGACTTTCGGAAACGTGGTGGCAAGAAAGATTTTTCATCATTCCTGGGGATTTACGGAGGAGATCGTTATCGCGGTGTTTGTCCTGATTTCTCTGCTGGCGGCGGGAGTGGCTGCCCGGACGGAGGGGCTGGTGAATCTGGCGCTGCTTCCGGATAACGTAGGAATCAGGGGGAAAAAGATACTGAAGGTGATTTCCACCATCATTTGTACTGCCTATTCTTTCATCCTGGCCTGGCAGGGCTGGGGGAGAATGCAGGTGGAGAGCATGCTCAGTCCGATTTTACATATCCCCAAGACGGTTTTCTGGAGCTTTGTGGTGATCGGGGGAATTTCGCTGGCGCTGCATTTTGTTGAGAACTGTATTGATTTCTGTATGCAGGATTTTACGGAAGAGGAGGGGGAATAAAGCATGATTACCGCTATTTTATTTCTGTCTTTTTTTGTGATGCTGATTCTGGGGCTGCCGATTGCTATCTGCCTGGGTATGAGCTCTGTGCTTACGATTCTTTATGCAACCACCTTTGTGCAGAAATTCAGTATGCTGAATTTGAGCATTATTGCCACAAACACCTATACCGGCATTTCTAAATTTCTGCTGCTGGCGATTCCGTTTTTTGTGCTGTCAGGTAATATTATGGCGAAGGCAGGTATTTCCAAACGCCTGGTGAAATTTATCGATGACTGTGTGGGGCACAGGAAGGGCGGCATGGCCATTGTGTGCGTTATCGTGGCCTGCTTTTTCGGGGCGATTTCCGGTTCCGGCCCTGCCACGGTGGCGGCGCTGGGGGCAGTGCTGATCCCGGCCATGATTGCGTCCGGCTTCAGTCCTGCTTTTTCAGAGGCGCTGATGGCTACCTCCAGTTCCATCGCCATCGTGATTCCACCCTCCATTGCCTTTGTGGTGTATGCTTCCATCGCCAACTGCAATGTGGGAGAGATGTTTATGGCGGGTATTATCCCCGGCATTATGATGGGTGTGGCCCTGGCGATTGTGGTATTGATTGAGGCGAAAAAGAAAAATATAGAACCGGCCCACGAGAGACGCAGCGCCAAGGAGCGCTGGGACAGCTTTAAGGACGCATTCTGGGGCCTGCTGATGCCGGTGATTATCTTGGGAGGCATCTATGGGGGCATATTTACCCCCACTGAGGCGGCGGCGGTATCCGTTGTGTACGGTCTGGTGGTAGGGCTCTTTATTTACCGTGAGGTTACGCTTCGGGATTTACTGGATATTTTTGTTGATTCCTGCAAAACCACCGGAGGGATTATGCTGATTATCGCCACGGCATCCCTGTTTTCCTACTGCTGTACGCTGTTTGGAATATCCCAGGCGGCACAGGCGCTTTTAAGCAGCGTGGCGGGAAATCAGTTTATGTTCCTTGTGATTGTAAATGTCATATTTCTCATTGCGGGATGCTTTATAGATGCTAATTCGGCTATGTACATTTTTATCCCCATCATGCTTCCCGTGGCCAACGCGCTGGGATATAATACCATCGCTTTTGGTATCGTAGCCACTGTAAACCTCGCCATCGGCCAGGTGACACCGCCGGTAGGTGTGAATCTGTTTGTGGCCATCGGCCTGAAAATCAGGGATGCTGCGGCTTCTGCGAAGAACGGGAAGGAGATGTACCATAAGGTGACGCTGCCCATGATTTCCAGAGCGGTTCTCCCCATGATCGCGGCCTGCTTGGTGGTATTGCTGCTGGTGACCTATATTCCGCAGATCAGCCTGCTGCTGTGTAAGTAAGAATACGATCCGCGTTGTTTTTTGGCTCAGCCGCAGGAGGAAGGGCAGCCTTCCAATACCGGATTTTTTGCGGATATTCCGTAAGATGGGCTGCGGCGGCCATGAACATATAGGGAAACGCTGATTAAAGCGCTTCCATAGAAATGCCGGGAGGTACCCGGTGTTTACAAAACAATTATTTTAAGGATACGAGGAGGAAAAGATTTATGAAGAAACAGATTGCATTGCTTCTGACCGTTTCTATGGCGGCTTCAATGGTTGTTCCGGTGATGGCGGGAGAACTGAGTTATGCGGATTATGAGGCATCTGACCGGTTTGTGGCCGGGGAGGAAGCGGCGGAGTATACCGGTTCCGATGAATGGCCGGAGGTAACCTGGAACTTTGACTGTTCCACCGGCGAGACCTCGACCTGGGCTCAGGCCGGCTACTATTTCAATGCTCTGATGCAGGAGTCCACCGGAGGAAAGGTGAAGATCGAAGTGTATCCCGGTGAGCAGCTTACCAACGGGGACCAGGTGGCAGGCATTCAGGCTCTGATGGATGGAAATACCCTTCAGGTGTCTTTGCATTCTAACCTGATCTATG